>PLUW01000080.1 GCA_003162935.1 Acidobacteriaceae bacterium | reverse complement strand
TCCAGCGTGTAGGGTTTGATGGTGTCGAAGGTCTGTTCGCGATCCCATGGGCATCCGCCCGGAGCCCGCAACCGCGCCATAATCTGAACCGCTCGTTCGAATCGTTCGCCTGTAGTGGGCATCCTGTTCAATGTAAATGAGCGCTCTTGGAAGGGGCAAACGGTAGAGACTAACAGGGGTGAATTCGCTGCACTCCGGTAAGGACTTGCGCATGCCCTATACTTTTCGAATGAGAACGGAGAGTGTCGATATCAGCCAATACTCCTTTGATGAGTTCATTACCTTCCTCTTCGATCGAGATTGGCCCCCGGAAACCGAAAAATTTGATCCCTGGTATTGGCATACAGACGTGATTTACGCGCCTGACCTCATTTGCGGTTACTACGTAAGGTTGTTCCAGGAGTCACAATTCCTGCAAGAAAGGTTTTCTAAGCTGCAGATTGAGGAAGGTTTCTGGGCGATCCAGGTGCCCAACCTCGATTGTTCGGCTTTCCGGATTATGTGGGAGCCAGACTTGCCATTTGCGGTTCGGGAGGAGTGCGTCAGAACGATGGCTGATTTGTTTAAGAACCTCTTCGCCGCCGAGCCGCTTGATACCTCTGTCCAGATGTGGTGGGACTCGCTATGCTACGACTGGCATTGCGGGAACAGGGCGCGGGAGAGGGGTGGCGAGGATGAGCGAATGCAAGATGTGATTTTTCAGACTCTAACCGCCATTCTCGCGCTCGATTCCGATATTTGCCAGAAAGCCGCACTTCACGGATTGGGGCACTTGCACCACCCCGAAACGGAAAATCTAATTACGTCCTATATAGCGCAACATCCCGATCTCTCCAAAGAGCAGCACGAATACGCCCTTGCCGCCGCCAAGTTCGAGGTCCAATGAGCGGCTGCGCTTCTCAGGGTATTTGATGTCCAGAAGCCGCGCGCAAAACCTGCGCGGCACGCTCCGTTTCATCCGAAATAATCGCGTCCACGCCCCACGCCGCAAACTCCCGCATGCGCTCAGCACGATTCACCGTCCACACCATGACTTTCTTCCCCGCCGCATGAACCTGCTCCACCAAATCCCGATCCGCCAAATCGAAATGCGGAATCACCCACTCGGCCGGCGTCTGACGCCAACCACGAAGTTGGCCGCGCGTGTCGGCAAGCAAACCCAAGGGAATCGCCGGATCAAGCTCGTGCAAGGCCGTGAGCGCCACGGGAAGAAACGAAGAAACCACATACCCCTTTTGCGGCGGATGCTTCAGCAACAAAGCCAGCGTCTGCCGCTCCAGCCCCGCCACCTTCAACTCAATATCAAGAAACGCCCGATCCGCAAATTGCCGCAACACCTCTTCGAGCGCAGGCAACCGCAGCTCTTTCGCCGCCGTCGCGGCAATCTCCATTCCGCCGACCGTCGCGTCGTGGCAAATGACACCCTGTCCGTCGCCAGCGACCCGTACGTCTAACTCAAACCCGTCGCAGCCATGCTGCAAACAAAGTTCGAACGACTCCAAGGTATTTTCAGGAATGTGCCGAAAAGCCCGAGCACCGCGATGCCCCAGAAGAAGAGGTGTCATGAAGTTCTAAGTTCCAAGTTCTCAGGCAGCGCAAAGGCTCAAGGTTTTACTGAGAACTGACAACTGAGAACTGAGAGCTGCGTTTCTCAGTCCAAATCGAAATCCCGAATTGGCCGCCCCGTATCCGGAGTCTCCTTCGCCTTCTTCACCGCTTCCTGGAATTTCTTCTCCAGCAGTTCCGAGGCGTGCTTTTGCGCGTCCAGCGATTGCTGAAAAATGGAATCGCGGCGGCTGTCGTGCTCTTTCATGGCGCGGGCCGCTTCTTCCATATCGTTGAAGGTTTTTGGCTTGACCGGCGCGGTGTGGGCAATGATGCCGCGCGTCGCGGGATCGATTTTCATGACCGCGCCGCAGCAGGGGCAGGTCACGTCAAAACTGGAGTCCCGAGAATTGGATTCGCGTTTCGCCACACCGCGATCATACCGCAATCCGCATCACCGCGGCGTGAGGTGAAACGGCAGAATGTGGAAGTAATACAACATCTCCCAAGCCAGCAACACGATCGACACCAAAACCACCAAAATCGCCAGAATTTCGCCAAAACTCAAGCCTGATTTTTCCTGTTCAAAGCGGCGCGCCCCCAGGCTCAGAATGTTCAGCGTGGCAAAGCCGAACACCAGCGTCCAGAGAATGTTATAAACTTCCTCGCGCGTCGAACGCACCAGAAACATGGCGGGCAGAACCCCGACGGCCAGGGCGCGCAACGATCGAACGGAAAACTCCGCCCAGCCCGCGGTCCATCCATGGATCTGCCCCATCGCAAGAAACAACGATGTGCAACTGCGGGAACCAGCGATCACGAGCCGGGGCATTTTCATGCAGAAATTCGATAGTATCGTGTTTGCCCTCCCTAAGTCAGCCCGACCGCCAGAAAAGGCATCCTTCCGGTAACTGCGGTTGCTTTTCTCGGGACGCTCGCAGAGGATAGTACGCGAGAAGCCACCGCGAGACGCCACCCGAATGATCGTCAACTTCGCCGAGCGCGCGCACAACCATAACTGGGAACTCGACCCCGTCACGCGCTCCCTGCTCGATACCGATTTCTACAAGCTGCTGATGCTCCAGTTCATCTGGAAGCACTACCCGACCACCCACGTCTCGTTCTCGCTGTTCAACCGCTCCACCTCGGTGCGCCTCGCCGACATGTTCCCGCGCGAGGAACTCATTCACCAGATGGAGCACGCCCGCCAGCTGAAATTCCGGCGATCGGAACTGGTCTGGCTCGCCGGCAACACCTTCTACGGACGCCGCGGCATCTTCGACCCCGTCTTTCTCGAATGGCTCGAACACGATTTTCGTTTGTCCGACTACGAACTGTCGGTCAAAGACGGCCAGTTCCATCTCCAATTCGACGGCCGCTGGACCGAGACCACTATGTGGGAGCTCTACGCCCTCTCGATTCTCGGCGAACTCAAGACCCGGGCGGCCATGAAAAAACTGCGCGAGTTTGGACTCGACATCCTCTACGCCCGCGCCAAGACAAAGCTCTGGGGAAAGATCGAGCGCCTGCGCGGTGTCCCCGATCTTGCCGTGGCCGACTTCGGAACTCGCCGCCGCCACAGCTTCCTCTGGCAGGAATATGTCGTCAACGCCATGAAAACCAGCCTGGGCAGCGCCTTCACCGGAACCTCCAATGCCTTCCTGGCCCACAAGCACGATCTGGAGGCCATTGGCACCAACGCGCATGAAATCCCCATGGTGCTGGCGGCGCTGACCCACGACGATCAAGATCTGAGAGCTTCTCAGTACAGAGTTCTGGAGTTGTGGCAGGCCACCTACCACGGATCTCTCCGCATCATGCTGCCCGATACGTTCGGCACCACGCAATTTCTCGAGAACGCTCCCGACTGGGCCGCCGACTGGACCGGCCAGCGCATCGACAGCAAAGATCCCTACGTCGGCGGCGACGAATATATCCAATGGCTCAAGGCGCGAGGCCGCGACCCGCACGACAAGCGCATCATCGCCAGCGATGCGCTGGACGTCGACGACATTCTCGGCCTGCATGCCTATTTTGGAGGGACACTGGCCAACGGAGTCGCCAGAGAAGATTTCCGCAGCGCGAGCGATTTCAATGACCCCGCCAAGTGGACGCCCGGCCGCCGCATTCGTTTCAGCGCCGGTTGGGGAACGCTGCTGACCAACGATTTTCGCGGCTGCGATCCCGCCACCGGCGGCGATTTCGACCCCATCAGCCTGATCTGCAAGGTATCGACAGTCGAAGGCAAGCCCGCAGTAAAGCTCTCCGACAACTACGCGAAAGCGCTCGGCACGCCGGCAGAAATCGACCGCTACCGCCGCGTTTTCGGCACCAAGGGACTCAGCAACGTTCCCGTGATCACCTGACCACTTCAATGCCAACCGATCTAGCAGCGCTCATCCCCGACTTTCTCTACGGCACCGCCTGGAAGGAAGACCGCACTCCGGCACTGGTCGAACTGGCGCTGCGCGCTGGTTTTCGCGCCATCGACACCGCAAACCAGCGCCGGCATTACTTCGAGGAAGGAGTCGGCCAAGGATTAGCCGCCGCCTACCGCGCCGGCCTGGTCACGCGTAACGATCTTTTTCTGCAAACCAAATTCACCTACCAGCGCGGCCAGGACCACCGCCTCCCCTACGATCCCGCAGCCACTCTATCCCTCCAGGTAGCGCAGTCGATGGCCAGTTCGCTCGACCATCTCGGAACCGACCACGTCGACAGCTACGTGTTGCACGGACCCTCCTCCAACTACGACTGGACCGGCGATGACGCCGAAGTCTGGGAAGCCATGCGCCAGGAGCGCGATGCCGGCCGCACCCGCCTGCTCGGCGTTAGCAACGTCTCGCTGGAACACCTGCAACAGATGGTCGCCACCCGCGCCGAGTTGCCCGCCTTCGTACAAAACCGCTGCTATGCCCATCTCGGCTGGGACCGCGCCGTGCGCCATTTCTGTCGCCAGCACAAAATCGTCTATCAGGGGTTTTCGCTGCTCACCGCAAATCAGGAGGTGCTGCGCCATCCTCGCATCGCCAGTCTCGCCGCACAGGCCGAAGCAACTCCGGCCCAGGCCGTTTTCGCTTTCGCCCGCACCATCGGAATTCTCCCGCTCACCGGCACTTCCAACCCCGGCCACATGCAGCAGGACTTAGCCAGCCGCGAACTGAAACTATCCGCGGATGCAGTGCAAGCCATCGAGTCGATGGCCGGCTAACACCAGTGGAGCGCCGGGCGTCCTCGCCCGGCAAGACGGGCGAGACGCCAGTTCCCCCACCACCAGTCACTTCCCCTGCCCCACCGCTTCGCGCTCTCCAACCTGCTGCCGCCACATCGCGTAATACAGCCCCTTCTGCTCCAATAACTCCGAGTGCCGCCCCGATTCCACAATGTGCCCGCGCTCCAGCACATAAATTCGATCCGCATGCATCACCGTCGACAGCCGATGCGCAATCAGAATCGTGATCGCTTCCTGATTCGTCGCCACTTCCCGAATCGTCCGGCTGATTTCCTCTTCCGTCAGCGAATCCAGCGAAGACGTCGCCTCGTCAAACACCAACAACTGCGGATGCCGCAACAACGCCCGTGCAATCGAAAGCCGCTGCTTCTCGCCGCCAGAAACTTTCACGCCGCCTTCGCCAATCAGCGTATCCAATCCCCGGTCCGCCCGCGAAAGCAAGCTGTGCGCCGCCGCCTGCTGCAAAACCTCCATGCATTCCGCGTCCGTCGCCTGCGGATTGACGAACAGCAGGTTCTCGCGAATCGACCCTGAGAAAAGTTGCGTATCCTGCGTAACAAATCCGATCTTTTCCCGCAGCAAATCCAGATCCACCCGGTTCGACGCAATCCCGTTATACAGAATCTCGCCCGTCTTCGGAGCGTACAAACCCACCAGCAACTTCACCAGCGTCGATTTTCCAGCCCCCGACGGCCCCACGAACGCAATCGTGTCTCCGCGGGCTGTGCTGAAGCTGATTTCATCCAAGGCCAGCGCCGTGGAACTCTGATGCTGAAAGCTCACCTGCTCAAATTGCAGCGTCATCAGCTCATCCACCGACTTCGGGTCGGCAGGCTTCGGATCGCGAGGAGTATCGAGAATCTGCTGAAAGTTCGCCAGCGAAACTTCCGTTTCGCGATAAACATTGATGACGTTCCCCAACTCCTGCAAAGGCCCGAAAATGTAAAACGAATAAATCCACAGAGAGAAGAATTGCCCGATCGTGATCTCCTGTCGGAAAATCAAATAGAGCATCAAGAACAAAATGCCGGAGCGCAGCGCATTGACCGCTGTCCCTTGAATAAAACTCAGGCTGCGCAGGTACTTCACTTTCTTGAGTTCGAGTTTGAGAATCTTCGCCGTGATCCCGTTCAGTCGCCCCACTTCCTGCTGCGCCAGTCCCAGGCTCTTCACCAACTCGATGTTGCGCAGCGACTCGGTCGTCGAACCCGCCAGCGCGGTGGTTTCGGCAACAATCGTCTTCTGCATTTTCTTGATGCGCTTGCTCAGCACCGAACTGATAATCCCCAGTAGCGGCACCGTCAGCAGAAACGCCGGAGCGATCGACCAATGGACGCGAAAGGCGTAAATCATCACAAAAATGATGCCGATCAGCGAAATGAAAAGCACGTTGACGGCAGCGGTAATGAACCGCTCCACGTCACTGCGGACCTTTTGCAGTTTGCCCAGCGTTTCTCCGCTGCGCTGGTCTTCAAATACTTGATACGGCAAATCCAGCGAATGCCGGATGCCGTCCGAGTACATGCGCGCCCCTAGCCGCTGCACGATCACGTTCACGAAGTAATCCTGAAAGTTTTTCGCCACCCGCGACACAAACGCCACACCCACCGCCGCCAGCACCAAAAGCCCCGCCCCGCGCACGAACTGCGCCTGCGTGTACTGGTGATATTTGGTGGCGTAACTGTCGATCACATGCCGGAAAATCAACGGGTCGAGCAGGGAAAAAATCTGATTGGTGGCAGCCAGCAACAGCGCGGCCGCAAACAGCTTCCAGTATTGCTTGGAATATTGGTAAAGAAGATTCATAGGCGTCGGCGCGCGGCGCAAACCACTGAATTTAGATGGCAGGCAGAAACTTTCGATTCAATCCACGGCCAATCAAGACGAGAGCCCCATCCGCCGAGGGCCGTCAGGCCGTCCCCGTGTTCGCCAGCGCTTCCACCGCTTCCCACGTCGAGCCGAAGGTTACGAAGAATTCCTTCACCTTCGTGATTTCCAGGATCTTGCGCACCCGCGGATTCATCCCCGTCAGCACCAGGTAGCGTCCCGTTTTCTGATGCGATACTTGCGCCGTCACCAGCGACCCCAATCCCACCGAATCGATGTACGGCACATCCGACAAATCCAGAATCATCGTCTCCGCGCGCTCCAACCGCACCGCCCGCTCGAATTGCGGAGCCGTATCGATCGAGATCGGACCGCGCAGCAGCAGAATCCGCTGATCGTCCGCCACTCCTTCAAAACGCTCTACGGTGAGTTCTCCTAATCCCATGGCAGCCCGATTGTAGGCCACCCGGCTCCCGCTGTCATCTCCCGCAAATGAATTTTTTGTGCCGCCACGTCCCGCGCCCAGAGCCTCACTGCGGCTTCTTGTCCTCCGCGTGGTTGTCGTACACCGAGTACTGTCCCCCCGGATGCTTCAGCTTCACTGTAATCTCCAACTCCGGCTTGTCGACCTCATAATCTTCCCCGAAGGTCTGGAAGTGGGGCGCCAACACCTGCACCCGCAACGGCCCATACGGAACTCCGTCCATGCTCGTCTTCCCGTCCGCGTCGGTCTTCAAATCCAACTCTCCCTTATCCTGCTTGCCCTTGCGCTTCACCGGATGCAGCACCACCTCCGCATTCCGCACCGGCTTGCCGTCGGTGTCGCGCACCACCACAAATTTCAATGACGACGTCGGCCCCTCATCATCCTGCGCCCAAGTCAACCCAATCACGCCCAGACCAGCTATCGCAACCGCCATCGCCAGCAGAACATTTCTTTTCATAAAAGCTCCATTCCAAAGAGCGCCTACTGCGGCTTCTGCGCCGGCGGCTTCTTGTCATCCGCCTTCGCAGGATCTCCTTCATACAACGAGTACTGTCCCCGCGGACGCTTCAGCTTCACCGTGATCTCCAACTCCGGCTTGCCGATCTCATAGTCTTCCCCAAACGTCTGGAAACCCGGCGCCAGCACCTGCACCCGCAGCGGACCATACGGGATCCCGTCGATATTCGTCTTCCCGTCGTTGTCGGTCTTCAGTTCCATGCCACCCATCTCCTGCTTGCCATTCTTTTTCACCGGATGCAGCACCACCGCCGCATTCCGCACCGGCTTGCCATTGGCGTCTTTCACCACCACAAACCGCAAGTTCGACATGGGACCGTTGTAATCATCCAGATCCTGAGCCGCCGCCGAACCTACCAGCCCCAGCCCAAGCAGGATAAGCAGCGCACCGACAATCGAAACACTCTTCTTCATGGCTTCCATTCTAGTGTGTCCTGCCCGCGTCCACTGGAACTACTTCATCCCCTTCACCACATACACCTGCGACAGCACCTGCATATAACGATAGGCATACGCGCCCCCGTCACCCGACATATAAGACCCGCCCATGCTCACCGTTCCCGCTGCCAGGTCTCCGCCGAAGGTTCTCACTAATTGCATCTTCCCCGTATCCACGTTCACCTGATAAACATTCCCCGTCTTGCCGCGCTGCTGCGTAGGAACAGCAAGCACCGATGCCCCATCCCGCGACCATCCGCTCACTCGATAGTTCGAATCCAGCCCTGGAATCGGACGCAACCCGCTCTCATCCAGCGGCCAAATCCCCCATCTTCCATCCGCTCCGAGCACCGCCGTTCTCCGCCCATCGGGCGCCGGGATCACGCCGACCACCCCCTCCGGAGTGATCGGCTTCGCATCGCCGCTGCTCACCGCAATCAAGTAATCGCGCGCCCCGTGTCCGGACTCAAATCCGCTCGCCAGCAACTCCTTGCCGCCAGCCAGCCAGCGCGCTCTCTGGTAGCTCACGTTGTCATGCGTCAACTGCCGCGCCTCGCCCGCGCCGGTCGGCACTACGCGCAGCGGACCGCCCTTGGCTGCCTGCATGATCACCCACTTTCCGTCAGCAGAAATCCCCAGGCCGGAGCCTTCGCCAATCCGCACCGGCGCAGACCCGTCGCTGCCGCGCACAAACGCCGTGTAATTCACTCCGCCGCCAGCGCCCGCCTCGTCGAATAAAATTTCCCGCCCATCCGGAGTGATGTCGTCCAGAACCGACCAGTCCAACCACCCTAACTCGCGCTCCTCCTTCCCGCCCGGTCCCAACCCGCGGATTCCGATGCGCCGGTGATTGGTTACGATCAACACCACACCGTTCCGCACATCTTCGAAGAACATTCCTCCCGGCACATTCGTGATGGTTCGCGCTGTGCCCGACAGGGTCACTGCGCGGGGGGTTGCGCCGCTATCGCCGTGGGTTGACGTAAACCAGATCTCATCGCTGGTTGGGGACCAGAGAATTCCTTGCACTTCGGTCCATCCCGTGGAAAGTATCTTCTCCTTGTCCTTGCCATCCGAGCCAACTACTGCGACCGAACCCTCGTCGTCGCCAACCGCGTTTTGATGATCGGCAAATGCCACCCACTTCCCGTCCGGCGAGATCTTCGGATGGCTAATCCAGTTCGGGCTCTCAAACAGCACCTTCCCAATCGGAAACTCCAACCGCCAGTGCCGGTTTTCCGGCACGTACCGGACCACGGCCATCGTCTCGCCGTCCGCCGCCCAGTCCGCATCCTCGACACTGTCCAACACTTCGCGTGGAGCTCCTCCGCTCATCGGAACCCGCGCCAGCGTTCCCGCTTGCATCCACCCGCCCAGGTTTACCGAGTTGAGCCGCACCGCCAACTCTCCGCTCTTCGAAATCGACAACAGTTCTGCATTCTTCAGCCCCAGTTCGCGCGCTCCGGGATCGTCCGTCCGCCCCACATAGAGCTGGTTGTCTCCTCCGTCCCACGACGCGCTGTAGACAAAACTGCCGTCCGGAGTGAATCGTGCATTCCCAATCGAGCCCGAGCGAAACGTTACCGGTCGATACTCCGCCAGCGGAGCCTTCCCGCTGCCTCGTCCCCACCACCAGCCCACGCCCAGCATCAAAGCCGCCAGCGCCAGTGCGCCCGCCAGTGCTCGCCATTTGCCCCGCCCGGCAACATCCTTCTTCTGTGCTGTCGTTGTGAACGAGCTTCCATCCGCAATCGCCGTCTGCCCGCTCGTTCGGCTCGCCGCCGCACCGTCCGTCAGCGACTCCAGATTGAACGCCAGATCCCCCGCTGACTGAAAACGCTGCGCCGGGTTCTTCTCCACGCAATGCCGCACCATGCGTTCCAGCGCTGGAGGCACATTCCGCCCCGCTTCCAAAAGCTCAGCCGGCTCTTCTTTCAGAATCGCGCTCATCGTGTCCGCCGGAGACTCCCCCCGAAACGCCCGCTGCCCCGAAAGCATCTCGTAAAGAATCGACCCAAACGCAAAAATATCCGAACGATGGTCCGCCGCCTTGCCCCGCACCTGCTCCGGCGCCATATAGCCCGCCGTCCCCATCACCTGCCCCGGCTCAGTGTTCACTTGCACCGTCGCCGCGTCCGCGTCCGAATCCGCCTCCGTCTCCGGTCGCGTCAATTTCGCCAGACCAAAATCCAGAATCTTCACCCGCTCGTCGTTGGTGATGAACAAATTTTCCGGCTTCAGGTCGCGATGAACGATTCCCTTTTCGTGCGCTGCCGCCAATCCCCGCGCCACCTGCAGCCCATACTCAATCGCCTTGCGGCTCGATAACGGCCCGCTCCGAATCCGATCCCGCAAGGTTTGCCCTTCGAGCAATTCAGAAACGATATACGGAGCCCCATCCGCCTCCCCAATATCGAAAATCGAAAGAATGTTGGGATGATTCAGTGCCGCCGCCGAGCGCGCTTCCTGCACAAACCGCTGCAGCCGGCTGGCATCCGCAGAGAACGAAGCCGGCAGAACCTTGATGGCCACAATGCGCCCCAGCCGCGCATCGCGCGCCCGATACACCTCGCCCATGCCCCCAGAGCCGAGCAGCGACTGGATGTCGTAAGGGCCGAGCTTTGTTCCTGGGGTGAGCGCCATCTGAGCTGTGGATTATATCGGACTTGCCGCCGGAGGGTTACAGATCGTGTCGCCGATCAAGTGCCCGCCAAGGAAACTCTGATTAAGTCCCGGTTTCCCCCGTGCACCACCGTGTGCCCCGTGGTTTACCCTTTCTGACGACACTTAATCGGAGTTTCCCTAATCCAGATCGTTCGCGCTCCACAGGTTGGGAGTGAGCTGGCGAAATTTCAGTTGCCACCGGCCGCCGATTTTCGCCCAAGTGTCGGCCATGTGCCGATAGCGCGGATGCTCCCCCGGAACGATCAGATTGTAAGCAACCACCGCCGAATCATCGCTCAATTTGACGACGTGGAAGTCATACGTGCGCGTGCCTGCAGGCATTCCCCCCTCGGCGGATTCGACCACTTCACCTTTGTCGTAGAAGTCGCCGTTGGTTCCGATGCCCTGAAAATCGTCCGCAACCGCGCGCTCGACCTCAGCCGGGTTCTTGCCCTGTTCATCCAGCAGGAACTGCTTCTGCCGATCGATCAGTTGCTGCTCGAAAGCAGAGATTGGCTTGGAAGAAGTATCTTGAGAAAAAGTCAGGGAAACACTAACCAGCACCGCGCCCACCATCAGCAGAATGCCACGCATAATCGCCTCCAAGAAAGGACTACTCCGTGAACCCCCGTGTACTCCGTGGTTGAGACTTTTCTAGGTCCGCAAAATCCGCTGCGCCAGCTCCCCGCGCGGAACCGTCACCTGCTCTCCCGACGCCAAATGCTTGAGCGCAAACGCATCCGCCGCCACTTCATTCTCGCCGACAATAAGAATGTACCGCGCCCCCATCTTGTCGGCAGCCTCGAACGATTTCTTCAAACGAAACGCTTCGTCGCCCAGCTCGATAACCACATTGGCAGCCAGCTCATGCCGCCGCAACTCGCGCGCCAATCGCGCCGCGTGCCGATTCATCCCCGCGCCCAACGGAGCAATATAAACGTCCGGCTTGCGGACCACCGACTCCGCCGACGCAGTCTCCATTAGTGACAACACCAGCCGGTCTTCTCCAATCGCAAACCCAATCCCCGGAGCCGCCGGCCCGCCCAGTGCTTCCGATAAACCGTCGTATCGCCCCCCGCCCAGAATCGCATTCTGCGCTCCCAGTCCGCCATGCGTGAATTCAAACGCCGTGCGGGTATAGTAATCCAAACCCCGCACCAGCCGCTGGTTTTCAACGTAAGGAACCCCGACGGCGTTCAGGATGTTTTTCACTTCTTCGTAATGCGCACGGCAGCTTTCGTCGAGAAACTGGCTGATGGTGGGCAGAGTTTCGATGATCGGCTGATCTTCGGGAACCTTGCAATCAAACACGCGCAGCGGATTGGTCACGGCGCGGCGCTGACAGTCGGCGCACATTTTCCCCACCACCGGCGCGAGCGCCAAGCGCAGCGCTTCATTGAACTTCGCCCGGTCTTCGGGACAGCCCACCGAGTTCAGCTCCAGCGTCCAACCGGTGATGCCGACGCGGTCGAGCAGCGTGGCGAGTAATTCAAGAATTTCCGCATCTCGCGCCGGAGACTGGCTGCCCGCCGCGGCCGGCCCGATCACTTCGGCGTCAATTTGGTAGAACTGGCGGTAGCGTCCCTTTTGCGGCCGCTCGCGGCGAAACATCGGGCCGATCGAGAAGAATTTGTTCAGGCCCCGCTCCCAGAGTTTGTGCTCGATATAGGCGCGGACGATGCCTGCCGTATTTTCCGGACGAAGCGTCAGCGATTGTCCCTTGTCGCTCTCAGCCCGCCCGCGATCTTCCCACGTAAACATCTCCTTCGAGACAATATCGGTCTCTTCGCCTACCCCGCGCGCAAACAGTTCAGTCGACTCAAAAATCGGCGTGCGAATCTCGTGAAAGTTGTAGGCGCGGAAAACGTCGCGCACCGTGGCCTCGACAAAGTTCCACAGCGCCGTATCGGGCGGCAAAAGGTCGCGCGTTCCTCTGGGAGATTTGATCATCGCTCGTTCGCTACGCGTCGTTTCATCTTCTCACGGCATCGCTGCGGCCTGCCAGCCACTCCGTCCCATTTATAATCATGGGTTCAGATCAACGCGTACTTTTAGCTGGATCATTCCAGCCAGACAAGGCGAAAACGTGCTCGATTTCTTAGGCGATCTTCGACGGACTCATATGAACGGAGAACTTCGGCTCTCCGATGCGGGCAAAAAAGTTGTGCTCATGGGATGGGTCAACCGCCGCCGCGACCTCGGCCAGATCATCTTCGTCGACCTCCGCGACCGCACCGGCGTGACCCAGGTCGTCTTCAACCACGAACTGAATGCAGCCGTGCACGAGAAGGCCGAGTCGCTGCGCAACGAGTTCGTGATCGCGGCCATCGGAACCGTCAAGCGCCGCGACGCCGACACCATCAACCCCAACGTCCCCACCGGAGAAGTCGAACTCGTCGTCGAAGAGTTGCGCATTCTGAACGTGTCGAAACCGCTGCCTTTTCTGCCTTCCGACACTGTGCTCGCGAACGAAGAGATGCGCCTGAAATATCGTTACATCGACCTGCGCCGCGACGCCATGCAGTCCAATATCGAACTGCGTCACAAAGTCGCGCTCGCCATCCGCGACAACCTCGCATCCCAGGGCTTCTTCGAAATCGAAACCCCGTTCATGACCCGCTCCACCCCCGAAGGCGCCCGCGATTATCTCGTCCCCAGCCGCGTCCAGCCCGGCATGTTTTACGCCCTGCCGCAATCGCCGCAACTGTTCAAGCAAATTTTGATGATCTCGGGCTTCGATAAATATTTTCAGATCGTCCGCTGCTTCCGCGACGAAGATCTGCGCGCCGATCGCCAGCCCGAATTCACCCAGATCGACCTTGAAATGAGCTACCCCCAGCCCGAGCGCGTCTGGGAGGTCGTCGAAGGCTTCTTGACCGCCGCCTTCAAGGCCGCCGGCCACGAAATCAAAACGCCCTTTCTCCGCATGGATTTCGACGATGCCATCCGCCAATACGGCATCGACAAACCTGATCTGCGCCTGCCCGCCTTCACCGACGTAAAAGATTGCTTCGCCCCCGCCGATCTCGAACAGCTCGCCATCAATAAAGATCTGCCCGTGATCGCCATCCGCATTCCGCACGTCGGCGAACTCTCGCGCAAAGAACGCGACGACATCAAGCCTCTGTTTGTCTCCAAAGGCGGAGCCCGCGTCTTCGAAGACTTCAAGCGCATCGAAACCAAATTTCCCGAAGCGAGCGCGAAAGTGCGCGAAAAGGTCCGCGACAAAACGGGAGGCCTTGCCGCCGACGATCTGCTCGTCCTCGTAGTGGGCTCGGTGCAATCGGGAGCATCCGCAGACACGCATCCCGCCAGCAAGCGCAAAGTCACCCCCGCCGAAATGGCGATCTACGCCTCCGCCGGACTGCTCCGCGTGGCGCTTGCGCAGAAGTATTCCGACCGCCACAAGCTTTTCCAGAAAGGCGACTATCGTTTCCTGTGGGTGACGAACTTTCCCATGTTCGAGTACGACGAAGCCGACAAGCGCTGGATGGCCGCCCATCACCCCTTCACCAGCCCGCACGATGAAGACATGGACAAACTGGAAACCGACCCAGCCATGGTCCGCGCCCTAGCCTACGACGTTGTCCTCAACGGCACCGAACTAGGTTCAGGCTCAATCCGTATTCACCGCCAGGATGTGCAGAGCAGAATCTTCCACGCCCTGGGTATGACCGAAGAAGAAGCCCGCGCGCGCTTCGGCTTCTTCCTCGAAGCCCTCGAATACGGCACCCCTCCCCACGGCGGCATCGCGCTCGGCCTCGACCGCATCGTAATGATCCTCGCCGGAGCCGACAGCCTCCGCGAGGTCATCCCCTTCCCCAAAACCGCCGCCGCGAAAGACTTGATGATGGAAGCTCCCACGCCGGTAGCCGACGGTCAGTTGCGGGAGTTAGGGATTGGGGTGGTGAAGAAAGCTTAATCTCTATACGTCATGGCCTCAGAGGATGAACCGTCGGTACTACAGTTCGAGGAAAAACAAAGTACGACTTTCACTCAGAGAGCTGTATGTAAAACTCCAAAACCTCTACTTGTTTTTTCGAGATAAGGACTATTTCAAAGAACAGGCGGGAATCACTAAGCATGATCTGCCTAGCGCAATTCAGCACGAAGCCGGGATCGAACTGGACTTTCAGCCCTTCCGAATCACCAAATGGTCCGTGGCGGATCTTACCGAAGATCATGTGTTCGACACCCTTGAATTTCTCTATGATCGAGCCTCTCGCCCCGGGAGTTGGTCTAGGATGACGACTGACACCGGATGGAACTATGAGGATTACGAAGACTATGACTCGGAAGCCGGGAGAACCGATTTTAGAGAGAAAGCAAACCTCTTCCTCGCCGACTATGGTGATGGGTTCGAACTGACGGAACAAGGCACTATTCTTGCGCTTGGGTCCCACGGCCTGGAGCAAATACTTGATGCCGAGATCCCTTCTTACGACGAGGTGAACGTCGATAGCAAAGTGCGTGATGCAATTACGAAATGGCGTAACCGAAAGCTGAGCCTCCAAGAGAAGAAAGCAGCGATTCGAGAACTGGCTGACGTCTTCGAGTGGCTGAAGAAGACGAAAAACCTGTCACAGATCCTCGACAATAAAGACGAGTCGGCAATCTTCGATCTGGCAAACAACTTTGCGATTCGGCATCACAATCCAAAACAGAAGACGAACTATGATCAGGCAATTTGGTATTCGTGGATCTTCCACTTCTATCTCGCAACCTACCATGCCTCAATTCGCCTTCTAATCAAGAAGGAGCGGAGTAAAAGACCCTAGAAGAACTGCCGAAGCTTTTCTCGGCGATGCATCAGCCAACCTCGGCGCAGGAGACTGCGGGCGCTCCGCAAGCGCCCCGAAGGGACGAGCGACCCTAGCCCAGCGCCTCGGCGCTGGGTAGCCAGCCGAGATTGAGATCAAGTCCCGGAGGGACGGCCCCTACCTAGCGAACCACGCCCCCCGTAACTTTCCCGCTCCCCGCGCATCCAACCTGTTTATAAGCTCGGAGGAATCTATGCCCAATCGTCGTCAATTTCTCGGTAGTTCCGTAATGGCCCTGGCTGGCGGAACCCTGCTCGCCTGCTTCAAAACCACAGGCGTACAAGCCGCCCATGCCGCAGCGGACGATCAGAAGCCCGTGACCATCATCCAGTTCACTGACGCCGGGAAAAAAATCGGCTCCGTTCAAGTGCCCCAAGTCCACAAGACCGACGCCGAGTGGAAACAGCAACTGACCCCGCTGCAATTTGAAGTCACGCGCCAGCAAGGCACCGAGCGCGCCTTCACCGGCCAGTACTACGACCTGCACGACAAGGGACTCTACCGCTGCATCTGCTGCGACAACGCACTCTTCAGTTCCGACACGAAGTTCGACTCCGGCACGGGATGGCCCAGCTTCTGGGCGCCAATTGCCAAAGAAAATATTCGCACCTCGACCGACTCCAGCCTGGGAATGACGCGCGATGAAGTCTCCTGCACCGAATGTGGAGCCCACCTCGGCCACGTCTTCGACGACGGCCCTCCGCCCACCGGCTTGCGCTATTGCATGAATTCCGCGTCCTTGAAATTCATCAAGCGAAGCTAGAACCGGGGTTTGACATCGCCTCAAGAGCGGTTGTCATCCTGACCCTGAGCTTGTCGAAGGGAAGTACCTGCTTCGAGAGTTGTCATCCTGAGTGGAGCGAAGGACCTGCTTTTGCTGGCCGCAATTCTGCGTTTGGCTAGTTCAGCGTCTAGCTGCCAGCCGCTGCTCCACCAGCTTCTCGATGCGCTCCAGCACCTCGTCCTCGCTCAGATGAGTCGAGTCGAGCACCACCGCATCCTCCGCCGCCACCAGCGGAGACGCCGCGCGCGTCCGATCCCGATGGTCGCGCTCCCGGAGTTCCGCCGCCATGGCCTCCGCCGGCGCGCCCTTCACCCGTTGCTGATCGAGCCGCCTCTGCTCGCGAATCACCGGATCGGCATCGAGAAAAATCTTCAGGTCGGCGTCGGGAAAAACCTTCGTCCCAATATCGCGCCCTTCCATCACCACCCCGCCACCGATGCCCATTTCGCGCTGCCGCGCCACCATCCACTCGCGCACCTTCGGATGCACCGACACGCGCGACGCCGCCTCCGATACATCGCGCTCGCGGATGCGCGCGGAGACATCCTTCTTGTTAACCAGCACTCTGTTGCCGCCGATGGTCCGATCAAGAGTAATGCTCGAATCCTCCGCCAGCTTCAGCAGCGCCGCCTCGTCGTCAAACGACGCATCCCACTCGATCGCCCGTAGCGCCAGCGCCCGATACATCGCCCCGCTCTCCAGGTTCACGTACCCCAGTTTGCGCGCCAGCCGCGAAGCGATCGTGCTCTTGCCCGCTCCAGCCGGGCCGTCAATGGCGATGATCAGTTTGCGTGGGGACGAATCAGTCATCTTCTAAAATGCTTGGGACGAAGTGAGAATTGTACACGGAGCGCGAGCGCCGCCGCCGATGCGCCGCGAAGATTCTAGGCCTAGCCCACCCGCTCCGGCCGCCGATTCTTTGGCATATACACCTGCTTCGGCGGAGTCACCTGTAGCAGCGACTTGCTCCCCACATGCACAAAGCTCAACTCGCGCGCCGCCAGCAGAGCATGGATGGCTTCCTTCACCCGCGTCCGCGGAACGAAGTTGGCCAGGAAGTTCTCGACCTCGCCCTCGTCCACCGCAATCACGCAATCGAGATACTTCGAGACCAGCGCTGAGAGCGCCTCCGGCACCGAAATCCCCACCCCCTCGCGCACCACATCCGGCGCCCAGCGCGACAACTCATCCCACACCGATCCTTCCGCGGCCGTGTAATCGACCCGCGTGATGCGCAACTTGGCCCACAGTTCGCTGAGCGCGCGATCGAGGCCGGCATTCGAAACCGATCCGCCTAGCGTCTCGCCGAGCTTCGTTTTCGAAATGGGCCCGCTGCGCCGAATGATTTCAAAAGCGTCGCAGGCCAGCGGCGAGTAGGGAGATCGCGGTCCCGATGCGGGCGGATGCTTCGGATTGCGCTCGCCGACCAGCGAATAAAAGTAAGGAAACACCGAGGGCGCCAGCAGAAACGCGTTGTTCTCGTCCAACAGCGGAGCCTCGAAGGCCGACCGGTCGCGCAGCGCGCGGACCATCAACTCCGTCGCTTCGATTGCCCGCGGATCGTTGTAGGCGTGCTGGCGTGCCGGCAACTTGTCGTCCGCTCCGACCCAGGCTCCAATGAAAGTCGGCGCCAGAAGCGCCGGCCGCATCGGGTACATCAGGCAAAATCCCACCGACTCAAGAAATGCCCGTGCGTCCTCCAGCGTCCGCACCGGCTGGCCATCGAGCCGCCACTTCTGGGCACGTGCCTGAAACAGTTCCGCGTCGGTCATGGTTCGATTAGACCATACCGCAACGGGCATTGTGCGCTGCTGGGATGATTTCTATTAGTGTGCCATGCGCGATACCTGCGCCAGTCCATCAATAAACCAGTCGCCTAGGCCATGCATGATCCCAATGATCCAGAGATTGCCCGAGCGCCAAAAAATCAGGGCGAAGAACAATCCGACGGAGAATATTCCCACGAATATCCACAGATGGGATGGATGCCTGGAGGCGAGGAGGAAGTGGTAAGCGTGCAACGGACCAAACGTGAATACCAGGTTGCTCGCCAATATCCCCGCCATCGGCCCCCATCGGCGAACCAGCTCTGTTTGCAGTACACCGCGATACAGGAACTCCTGATAGAACCCCCAGATCATCTTCGGAACGAAAACAAAAAGCGTGATGCTGGCGAGGTGGGGGCGCGCCCACAGCTTTGTCAGGTCGGAAGACGTGAAGCAGGAGAAAACCACAATTGCGATCGGCACGACTTGCAGAAGGTATAACTTTTCCGTTTTCGACCACCGAAGCCACTTATACAGTCCCAGTTGAGACATGTGTACTCCGGCGAGACTGACCACGAGCCAGAATGACAAGGCGATCAGGAAGCTCAGCTCTAGTAGTGCCCACCATTGATGCCCTGCGATGCCTAACCGCCGGGCAGCAGTTCCCAGAAGAGGGCGCACGGCTCCTTCCAGAAGGACAAAGACAAACAACAGCCTCAGGCCTTGTCGCGAAGAATAGCTCGGCGCTGGAGGACGGTCGAATAAAAGCAAGTGTCCGCGCCAAAGCGTGCCGACTTGAGATTTTTCCGGATCGTAAAAAACTTCTCGCAGACTGGTCATCCAAGTCTTTTCTTGAAGTGCGCTTAACAATGTCTGTCGAAAACAGCGACTACGAGTGCAATCCGGTCCGGAGAACTAGATACGTTTGAACGCCTTCTGAATATCCTGCATGGAATAGCGCAGCACCACGGGCCTGCCATGCGGGCAGCTCATGGGATGCTCGGTTTTCGCCAGCTCCGCCAGCAGCCACTCCATCTTGTTCTGTTCGAGCGGCATGTTGACTTTGATCGCAGCATGGCAGGCGATCGAAGCCGCGATCCGCGTCCGCACCGCGTCGAGGTTGATGGCCTGGTCTTCGCGCGTGAGCTGCTCGAAGATTTCGTTCAGCATGTGCTCAATCTGCGCCGCATCCACGCCCGCCGGCGCCACCTTCACGGCGACGCTGCGCGAGCCAAAGGGCTCCGCCTCAAAGCCGTTGTGCGCGAGTTCCTCCGCGATCTCGCTGAAGATCGCCTGCTGCGCCGGAGTCAATTCGATCACCAGCGGCATGAGCAAGCGTTGGCTCTCCACCTTCTGCGCCGAACGTTGCCGCAAAATGCGTTCGAACAACACGCGCTCGTGCGCCACATGCTGATCGACGATCCAGAGCCCATCTTCGTTGACGGCAAGAATGAAGGAATTTCGAATCTGGCCCAGTGGACGCAGCGTGCGTAGCGACTCGAGAGTCGGTGCGGCTTGCGGCTCTTGCGCGATGGGCGGCGCGCAGCCGTGATCGGGGATTGGCTGCTCGGCGCTCCCCGACTGAGTTCCATCCGCCGCGGGCGCGCGTGCCAGCGATACCGCCGCGTTGGCCTCGATCGCAATTCCGCCTTCAAATTCAAGGCGCGCCGTGGTCGCTGGAACCGTCGGCGCGTGCAGCGCGAATCCGCCCGCAGCCGCGGGTTCGTACAAGTCGCGCCAGGGAGCACGCTCCAAGCCATCGCCCCCGCGCGCGCCGTCAGTAAACGCGGGGCTGGTCAGCCCGCGACTCGCTGTGGGCTGCGCGCCAATCTCCGTCAAGAACTGCGGCACCGGACGCGCCTTCATCAGCGCCGCCCGCACCGATTCGCGAACAAAATCGTGAATCACCGTCTGCTGCCGAAACCGTACCTCGGTCTTCGACGGGTGCACATTCACATCCACCTCGGCAGTCGGCATCTCCATAAAAAGCAGCACAACCGGAAACACCGTCGGCGGCAAAATATTTCGATACGCCTCCGTGATCGCGTGCTGAATGAGTCGATCGCGAATCAGCCGTCCGTTCACAAAAATAAAAATCGAATTGCGGTTGAGCTTCTGAATCTCGGGCTTGGAAACAAAGCCATGCAGCCGCACCTCGCCGAAATCGTGTAGCGCGGACACTCCTGTCCGCGTTTCCGCATCTTCCGTTCCGACTGTGGGACGCCCACCCGGTCCGATTGCATCGGACTCGCGCGCAGCAGTCTCTGCGCTGCGCCGCCACGGCGGAGGCTGCGGCAACCCAACGCGCTCTAGCGGTTGCACCGCCGCCAGCGGAATCAACTGGTCCAGCGTCTCGCGTCCGAACACCTGGTAGACGCGCTCGCGATGGCCAGCCACGGGCGGAGCCACCAGCAGCGCATTCGTCGCCGAGTGCAACTCGAAATGCATCTCCGGATGCGCCAGCGCATAATGGGTCACAAGCGACGCGATATGGGAGAGTTCAGTCGATTCCGATCTCAGAAATTTCTTGCGCGCCGGCGTATTGAAGAAAAGATCGCGAATGGTGATCGAAGTTCCCAGCGGCAGCCCGGCTTCTTCGACGCGTATGATCTTGCCGCCGTTGATCTCGAGGACCGTCCCCGCCGCCTCTTCTTCGGCGCGCGTCTCCAGATGCAGGCGGGCAACGGAAGCGATCGAGGGCAGCGCCTCGCCGCGAAATCCGAGGGTCGCAATGCTCAGCAGGTCGTCGGTTTCTTTGATCTTGGAAGTCGCGTGCCGCTCGAACGCCAGCATGGCGTCGTCGCGCACCATGCCGCAGCCGTTGTCCGTGATCTGGATCAGTTTCTTCCCGCCCGCCTCAACCTGTATGCGAATGCGCGTGGAACCGGCGTCCAGTGCGTTCTCCAGCAACTCCTTCACCACCGACGCAGGACGCTCCACCACTTCGCCGGCGGCGATCTGGTTGGCCACCCTCTCGGAAAGGACGTGAATCTTGCCCATTGCAATCTGTGGCCAGTGTGACAGATCGGGAGGCGCAGCGTAAAGGCGGGTCGAGGCCCGCAGGCGAGCATCGAAAGCTGGCTTATCATATAGTTTTTCCGGGGAGTGCTCACATGAAACATGCGATCCTGGGAGCGGGAGCCATCGGAGGGTTGATCGGCACCGCGTTGTCATCGCTCGGTGAAGATGTCACGGTGGTGGTTCGAGCCGAGAAACTGGCGAGCTATCCCGCGAGCCTGGTGCTCGAGCGTCCATCGGACGCTATAACCGCGCCGGCGAAAGCCGTCGCCACGCTGACAAAACCGGTTGACGTGCTCTGGATCGCCACTAAAACCTATCAATTGCAATCTGCCATCGAAACCGTGAAGTCGCCGCCGCGTTATGTAATTCCCTTGCTCAACGGGGTAGACCACATCGCGGTACTCCGGAATCGATTCGGACACGAGCACGTGATCCCAGCAACGATCGCCGTGGAAGCCGAGCAGATTTCTCCGGGACGATTCATTCAACGATCCCCTGTCGTTCGTTTGAACCTCGCGGCCAGCGCTGAGCCGCTTTTGGGTGCCATCGTTGCGCAGTTGGGCAAGCTTGGATTCGTCTGCAAGTTCATTCCCAGCGAGCAGACCCTGCTGTGGGGCAAACTCTGCTTTCTCGGCCCGTTTGCGTTGATAACCTCGGCATCCGGCATGAACATTGGGGAAATCTTGGCGGACGCCGATTGGAACCCGAAGTTGGGTTCGGCGATCGCCGAGGCATGCGCTGTGGCCAACGCTAGCGGCGCAAAGATCGATGCCGCGCAGATTCAGGCGGGTTTCAAAAGCTCGCCGCCGGGCATGCGGAGCTCCATGCAGAAAGATCTGGTCGCTGGGCGGCGACTCGAATTGGATGCCATCGCCGGCCCCATTGTGCGCGGCGGAGAACAATACGGGATCGCGGTGTCGACCACGACGGAACTGATGTCGGCAATTCAAGCTGAAGTTCAAGCTAAAGTTCAACTTAAAGATTGACGCGCAGTGACATCCTCGACACGCGGCCAGCGACGCGCATCCGCGCCACGCTGGCGATCTGCCTGCTACACTCTTTCTCCTATGAAAAATCGACGTTTGCTGTTGAACTTAGCATTGCTTGGCGGGCTGCTGACGGCACGCATCGCTTGTGCTCAGGCGGGGACTAGCCCAACTCCATCGCAACTGGCCGCCCCCGAAGAAAAGCATCTACGCAATGTCCGGCAACTTACGTTTGGCGGATCGAACGCCGAGGCTTATTTTGCGGCCGATGGCAAGCGGCTGATTTTTCAATCGACGCGCGACAACCTGCAGTGCGACCAGATCTTCACCATGAACATCGACGGGACCGAACAGAAGATGGTCTCGACCGGCAAGGGCCGCACGACGTGCAGCTACATCTTTCCGCATCGCTTTTCGCAGGACGACAAGATTCTCTATTCCTCGACGCACCTAGCCGACGCCGCTTGCCCGCCCCGCCCCGATTACTCGAAGGGCTACGTATGGGCGGTCTATCCGGGATTCGACATTTTTACCGCGAAGCTGGATGGCTCGGACTTGAAGCAACTCACTACCACTCCCGGCTACGACGCGGAGGCGACGATTTCAGAAGATGGGAAGAAAATCGTTTTCACCTCTATGCGCAATGGCGACCTTGATATCTACTCGATGGATACGAACGGCAAGCACGTGAAGCAGCTTACGCACGAACTGGGATACGACGGCGGCCCATTTTTCTCGAAAGACCGGAAGTGGATCGTGTATCGCGCTTATCATCCGAAGACGGACCAGGAGATTGCCGAGTACAAAGAGCTGCTGAAACAAAACCTGATCCGTCCCACCACGCTTGAGATCTGGATCATGAAGGCCGACGGCAGCGGCAAGCGCCAGCTGACCAATTTGAACGCCGCGAGCTTTGCGCCGTCGTTCTTCCCGGACGGCAAGCGGATTATTTTCGCAACCAACGTCGGTTCGACCGGCGGAATGGGAAACTTCGAACTCTATACGATCAACGTGGATGGGACGGGTCTCGAGCGGGTCACCTATTTCGACGGCTTCGATGGCTTCCCGATGTTCAGCCCCAACGGAAAGCAACTGGTGTGGATCTCCCATCGCAACGGCAAGGCACAGCATGAGACGAATGTGTTTATCGCGGATTGGGTGGAATAACGAGAGGTCGCAAGTCAGAGGTCAGATTGCAGAAGTGTTCTCGCGCTGCAATTGATCTTTGATCTTCGCCGGCAGCCGCGAACTGGCCAGCAGTTCTTGCAGCAACCCGGCTGGAGTTTCCCGGCCGAACTCCAAAGCGCGAGCCAGCGAGAGATGCTCGGTCCGCAAAAGCGCTGCGCGGATTTCCTTTCGTCGTGACCACTTCTCGTGCCGCGCAACCGCGTGCACCAAAGCCGCACTGGCGCCTGCACGAAGCACCGATTGGATTACCAGCGCTTCGGTGAGACGCGGGTTGTCGAGCGCGGTCTGCATGACGCGTGGCTCGCGCGGTCCGGTCTTCGACTGAATCGTCTTCGATTGAATCGTCTTGGTCTTCGCGGTTTTTCCATCGCCGCCGTCAACCTCCAGCAGAAGCGCAGCTGCGACTCTGCCCGAGGCGCGACGCGCCAGCGTCATCCGTTCGCCGAGAGTGACGGTTTTGAGGCGCGCGATCAGTACGCCATCGATCGCGACCTTCACGTCGGCCGGTACACCCGGCGCAAGCGCCACTTTCATCAGATCGAACGTGTAAAACTGGCGCGCCAGCGGCACCGACACATGACGCGGCGTATGCGGATGCGAAGCGACGGCGATCTTCACTTTGCGGCTCTTGCGTACGTTGGCGTTCTTGGCGAGTAGTTCGATGACTTCGCCCTGCAGTTCAGGGCGCTTAAGCAGGGACAGTGCGACATCTTCAGTAAGCGCGTGGTCGGCGGCGCGGATCAGATCGGCGGGCGCAACCGGAACTGCCGTGACCATCGGCGGCGAGGCTTGGTCCTCGTTCTCCGAGATTTCGTCTTCGGCCATTTCGCTGCTCTTCTACAGTCGTTTCGCTCTGGCCAGCGCGCCTTCCACGGGATCGACTAGATCCGGGCGCACGTCAATGCCGGGAAAATTCTTTTGCAGCGTATCGTAGAAAATCTGCCGCACCTGGTGCGACTGACGAAAGACGCTGCCCGTCATTGCAATGGGNNGGACAACGATGGCTGCGAGCGCAGCCAACTTGGTGCCAGCGTCGATCAGCAGTTCGCCCGCAATCGCGTCTCCCCCATCGGCGGCCAGCAGGACGGTGCGAAATAGTCGCGGGAAATCCGGCGGTGGCGTCGCGTTGGCACGCTGCACAAGCTCGTCGATGGTATTGAACTTCCAGGCTTGGAGGATTCCATCGGTGAGTGCGGTTTCGAGCCCTTCGTCGCGAGCCGTCATCGCCAATGCGATGGCCCGGCGGCCGATCCAGTGGCCAGAACCCTCGTCGGAGATGGCAAACCCCCAACCGCCAGCGCGCGCAACGTTTCCTGTTGCATCGCGGCCATAGACGATGGAGCCAGTTCCTGCGATGGCAATCACTCCAGACCCCGCGCCGAAAGCCGCTTCCAGGGCAATCACCGCGTCGCCGGCGACTTCGATTTTCTCGCGAGGTATCCCGGGAATCAGCTCTTCGAGAATGCCGCGGATCTTCGCGGCGGTCTCGGGCCGTCCCGCGCCCGCCGCGCCAATACAGACGGCGCGGATCTGACTGGGAGAGATCTTGGCGGTGATGCACGCCTGGCGAATGGCAGTATGCAAAGCTTCCCGCGCCTGCTGCTCGCCGAGGCGAACGATGTTGCTGCCACCGGTCATCGCCTTTGCGAGTACGGTAGTTTCGTCGGCGAGAACGCAGCGTGTTTTGGTGCCCCCTCCGTCGATTCCGAGATAGTACAGAACTATTTCTCCCTCAAGGCCTTCGCATACTGCTGCATCAGATCTTTGGCGAACGTCTCCTCCGTCTCCGTATGCAACAGCGCCGCGCTGGCAGCGGCCTCGACCTCGGACAGTTCTTCATTGTTCAAGTTCGAAAGGCTGCCCTTCGAGTCGCGCCGCGCCAGCCATTTCTGCAGGTCCAGCCACTTTCCTAACGCGTTCTGTTGCATCGTCAAGAATTCGTCCTGAAGCACGTAGGCGCGGGTATAACCTTGCACCTCGGAGTAATCCATATAGCTCAGCGCCCCGGTGCTGGAGGCCGTGCTCCAGCCGGTTGCACTCAATGGAAACAATCCGAACGACCAATCCAACTTCGACGTGCGGTCATCCCGGCGATCCTTGCGGTAGGCTTCGATGGTTTCAATGGTCGCCTTCAGCCGCTGCTCGGCAGCGGGCGCAGCGGGCAGCCCTCCTGCGAGTAGCTGCCGGTTTTCGCGAATTTCAGCGGTTAGATTGGATCGGGCTTCCTCGGCCAGGGAGCGATGATGGTGCCACTCGATCAAACCCTCCAGCGAGAGTGCGATGAGGATCCCCAAAATCACGGTGAGCAAATGAAGAAGAAAATCCTTGAACGAGTTCACTGGCCCATGAGGCGGATGAATGTCCACGATGGCTCCTGCAATGTCGGGGTGTCGGCGGGCATCGCTGCGCTGATAAGACTATAACAGGGCCGTCGGAATTCGCCCGGCGGCGGCGGTACATGCCTGTACAATGCTGCAAAACCAGTTGCTTGAAGCTCTCT
The DNA here is from genome assembly GCA_003162935.1 of Acidobacteriaceae bacterium. Lineage (GTDB taxonomy): Bacteria > Acidobacteriota > Terriglobia > Terriglobales > Acidobacteriaceae > Acidiflorens. The sequence continues at coordinate 10,392 of PLUW01000080.1, read as the reverse complement.
GCTAAATCGCTTGGGAAGGACGCAGCTAGCCGTACCGCAAGCAGCCAGTAAAGACGCGGGCAAACCCCCGCTCGACATAAAGGAATCATCTGGGATTGAATCGCATCGATCTGCTGATTATCGCCGCCTACCTGGCCGGGATCACCCTCTTTGGCCTGCGCTTTCGCAAGCGCCAGCGGACCATGCGCGACTATTTTCTCGCCGATCGCGACATTCCCTGGTGGGCCATTTCGCTCTCGATCGTCGCGGCTGAGACCAGTACGCTCACCATCATTAGTATTCCTGGGCTCGCTTATGCCACCAACCTGACGTTTTTACAGATCGTGATGGGATATGTCGTCGGCCGGATCCTCATCAGCATCGTTTTCTTGCCGCAATACTTCCGCGGCGATCTCTACACTGCCTACCAGCTGATCGAGCGGCGATTCGGTTCGCGGCTTCGCACCGTCACCGCGACGCTGTTCTTACTGACGAGGGCGGCAGCGGAGGGAGTGCGCGTCTATGCCGTATCCATCGTGGTTTCCATCGCCCTCGGCACCGGGGAAGTGTCCTCGATCGCGATCATCACTCTGCTGACGCTGATCTATACCTTTGAAGGCGGCTTGGCGGCGGTGATCTGGACCGACGTGGTACAGACGTTCATCTATATTAGCGGCACGTTGGTCGGGCTGGTCACGATTCTTCATCTCGTCCCCGGCGGATGGAACTCGGTGCAGACTCTGGCAACGGCTGCCCACAAATTCCAGGTCTTCGATCTGACGCTGCGGCCGGGCTGGCCGTACCTGGATTTCACCCAGCCTTACACGTTGTGGGCCGGCGTCATTGGCGGCACATTCCTTACGCTGGCAACTCATGGCACCGATCAGCTCATTGTGCAACGGCTGCTGACGGCCCGGAACCAGCGCCAGTCGGCCCTGGCGTTGGTGTCGAGCGGGGTGGCGATTTTGATTCAGTTCGCGTTGTTCCTGCTCGTGGGCGTGATGCTGTTTGCCTATTATCGGCTTCCGGCTTCGGCCTTCGGCAAGTCGGACCGCATCTATCCCCAGTTCATTGTCACGCGCATGCCACACGGAATTTCCGGCCTTTTGATCGCGGCCATTCTTGCGGCCGCGATGTCGAACCTGAGCGCGGCGCTGAATTCACTTTCCTCTAGCACGATGTTTGATTTCTACTTCCGATTCCGGCCCGTAACGGACGAAAAGAAACGGCTGCGACTCTCGCGGCTGGCGAATGTGATGTGGGCGCTGGTGCTGTTTGGGTTGGCGCTCCTGGCACTGCATCAGGTAGGGCGCGTCATAGAGGTCGGGCTCCAGATCGTTTCGGTGGCCTATGGGGCCCTGCTGGGTGTTTTCCTTCTGGGAGTGCTGACCAAACGCGCAAATCAGAACGGAGCCACCGTCGGGATGGTGTGCGGGTTTGCCACCGGGCTGTACCTGTGGCGTGGGTCCCATGTAGCGTTCACCTGGTGGGTCGCGATCGGGACCTGCGTGACGTTTGCCGTGGGATACGCTGCCAGCATCATCCTGCGAGATGAATCTCGAGTTTGAACCGCGAGAGCGATGAGGACGCAGAGCGAGACTATGGAGAATCCTGCAACAAACAACCCGCTCCGTCCCGAACTCGCCCGCGATCTTGGCCTCTCCCATGCCGGTGCAATTGTTGTCGGCACGATCATCGGGAGCGGCATCTTTCTGGTTCCCTCCGAAATGATGCAGGCCGTCGGTTCGGCGCGCCTTGTCTATTTCGCCTGGATCGTAGGCGGCCTGCTTTCTTTTTTCGGCGCGCTCACCTACGCCGAATTGGGCGCGATGAAGCCGCAGGCGGGCGGTGAGTATGTCTACGTTCGCGACGCCTACGGGCCTCTGGCGGGATTTCTCTACTCGTGGACCTGGTTTCTGATCGCCAAACCGGCTTCGATTGCCACCATCACCACCGGCCTGGTGCGGATCCTCGAAACCTTCCCGATCTTTTCCTTTTTCTCCCACGCCTGCGTTTCACATCCCTTCATACTCACCTACGGCCAACTGGTAGCGATCACGGCCACGGTACTGATTTCTGGGCTGAACTACATTGGCGTCCGCCGCGCTGGTGAATTCCAGTTTCTGTTCACCTTGCTGAAGGTTGCGATCATTCTCGGAATTGTGGCCGTCGGCTTCTCCTATAGCGGAGGCACATGGGCAAACTTCGCCACTGAGTTCGCGGGAGCAAAAGGCGGCGTGGCCGGCTTTTTCGCGGCACTCGTGGCTGCGCTCTGGGCCTACGACGGCTGGAACGACCTGAACATGGTGGCGGGCGAGATCCGCAATCCGCAGCGCAATATTCCTCTCGCGCTGATTTGGGGTGTGGCGACAGTGGGCGCTCTTTACATTCTGATGAACGCAGCGGTGCAGTATGTGCTGCCGGCCGCGGCTGTAGCGGCCTCGGAACGCCCCGCCTCCGACGCCGTGGCGCTGGTGCTCGGGCACGCGGGCGCCAGCCTGGTGTCGGCGGGCATGGCGGTTTCCATGCTCGTAACTTTGAACGGCACCATCATGAGCGGAGCCCGCGTGCCCTTTGCCACCGCGCGCGATGGATATTTCTTTAAGGCCATTGCCGAGGTGCATCCGCGCTTCCACACGCCCTCGGTATCGATTGTCGTGCAATGCGGACTGGCGATCGTTCTGCTGCTGCTCGGCGGCAGTTTCCGGCAGTTTTTCTCGCTCACAATTTTTGCCGAGTGGCTCTTCTACATGATCGCCGGCAGCACCGTGTTCGTCTTCCGCCGCCGCGATCCGCACGCCGACCGCCCTTATCGCGTCCTGGGATATCCGGTGGTTCCGGCGGTGTTTATCCTGGCTTCCGCCGCGCTTCTCTACTACACCTTCACCGGCAACCTGAAAAGCTCGGCGGGCGGATGCCTAGCCATTCTGGCGGGCGTTCCGGTGTTCTACTTCTTTGCCCGCCGCCGGGCAGCTACACCGAAGTAACCGGCCACCCATCGCATCCTCCCCAAACTACAGGTGGTTACTAAAGGACACGCGCAAGGGACACGTTTACCACTGCCCAATCTCCCCTTAAGGTGAAGACTCCAGTCCCAAGCTGCTCTCCCCGGCTTCGGGCTCCCTTTTTGGAGTAGTGGATGCCTACGATTGATGGCGGTTTTCAACTCGGCCTGTTGCCGGAAAAGAAGTGGAACTGGCGGACCTTCCTTGCGAGCTACGGGATTCTCGCCGCCTTCGTTCTGCTTCTGATTGTGACCGGGATTATGACCTCCGACACGCTGCTGAGCGCCGTGAACTATCACGTCACCGAACTCGTGCCGCCGCCGTCGCTGCGACCGGAGCGGCTGCCCAAGCCAAAGCCGCTGCCGGTGCGTGCCAAGCTGCTGCCGCCCGAACCGGTCTTCGAGAAGCCGAAGCTGATCGTGCCCCACGAGATCCGCGCACCCAAACTGCAGCCGCAGGAAATTGAGCCGCCCAAGGTGGCAATGAATAACCTAGCTCCGGCAATCCTGAAGCCAACCACGGGCGCGCGTCCCGTGCTGATCCATACCGGAGACTTCCAGGGAAGTTCGGTAGCGCCGACGGTGAATGCCCCCATTTCGAAAGTGCAGACCGGCGGCTTCGGCGACCCCAACGGGTTGAAGCCGAGTGACAACGGCAAGCCGAATGGCAAGCTGATCGCTTCCGCGGCCGGTTCGTTCGACATGCCGGTAGGTCCGGGACAAGGCAATGGGTCCGGCGGTGCGAAGGGAATTAAAGGAACGGTAGCCAGCGCCGATTTTGGAACTGGTGTGGCCACCGCAGGACACGGAGACGGGCGCGGCAGCGGGCGCGGCAACGTGCAGAGCACCGGCTTCGGCTCACAGGAGGTTGCCCAGAACACGCCTCATGTGCAGCGCGTCGATAGCCCGGCAGTGACCGGCGTCGAGATTACCTACAAGCCCAATCCGGTTTATACCGACGAAGCCAGAAATTTGAAGCTGGAAGGTGAAGTTCTGCTCGAAGTGGATTTCGCGGCCAACGGACAACTGCATGTGACTCGTGTGGTCCGGGGTCTCGGTCATGGACTCGACGAAGCCGCTGTCGCGGCCGCGAACAAGATGCGGTTTAAACCGGCAGCGCGAAGCGGGCTGGCAATCGATTCGACGGCCATCGTGCACGTGGTATTTCAACTGGCGTATTAAAGCACGTATTGAAGCATTGGAGATGAGAGTATGCGGAAGTTGATCGGCAAGTATATGAGCAGCATGAATTGGCTGGCCTTGGTTCTGTTCACCGCAACCATGACGGCAGTGGCCCAGCAACCGGCGTCCGCGCCGCAGTCGGGACAACCGCAGTCCAGCCCGGCCGCCGCCAATCTGGCGGCGCCAACCACCATGGATCAGGTCGTCGACCGCGTGGTCTTGCGCGAGAAGGACTTGATCAAGTTCCTGTCGCCGCGCACTCCCGTGGTCGAGACCTATCTCCAGAACCTGACCCAGGATCCGCAGCTGGGGCCGATTCCGCAGGACGATCACTACTTTTTGGGCCGCATGGACTTCAGTGCATCGATCGACCGCAGCGACTACCTCCAGGACGAGAAGAAGAAGAAGGACAAAGAAGAAGGCATGGAGCAGCGCCTGCTCGGCGGCTTCACCAAGAAGTTCAAGTTCCAATATCAGCCCCTCGGTTTTTCCTGGATGGTCTTCGCCGACCGCAACGAATTTGACCGGCAGCACTATGATTTCCACTACGCGCGCCGCGAGTTTCTGGGCGACGTGCGTTGCCTGGTGTTCGATCTGACGCCCAAGAAAGACGCAGGCCGCGGCCGGTTTGTCGGCCGCATTTGGGTCGAGGATCAGGATTTCAACATCGTCCGCCTCAACGGAACCTACTCGCGTTCCAGCCGCAACAACTATTACTTCCACATGGATAGCTGGCGCTTGAATCTGGTTCCGGGATACTGGGTTCCCGCCTATATCTACAGCGAGGAAGGCGACTTCACCGCCGGAGCCAAGAATGTGATCGCCTTCAAGGCGCAAACTCGCCTCTGGGGATATAACCTGAAAACGTCGGCCAACAACGACGAACTGACCAACATTCGCGTCGACAGCGTAAAAGATGATACGCCCGCCGCGCAGGATGCGACGCCGCTGGCCGCCGAGCGCGAATGGCAGCAGCAGGCCGAAGACAACGTCATCGAACGCCTGGAACGCGCCGGTCTGGTGTCGCCCGAAGGCGATGTCGACAAGATCCTGCAAACCGTGGTCAACAACATCGAGATCACCAATAACATCGAACTGCCGCGGCCGGTCCGCACCCGCGTGATGACCACTTTGCCGCTGGAGACTTTCAGCGTCGGCAACACGATCGTCGTCAGCCGCGGGCTCATCGACGTGCTGCCCGATGAAGGTAGCCTGGCCATGGTCCTCGCCCACGAACTGGCTCACATCGTTCTGGGTCATAACCTGGGCAGCCAGTACGCTTTCAACGACCGCATGCTGTTTTCCGACGAAGCGACGTACCAGAACTTCGGATTCAAACACATTCCCGAAGAGGAAGCCGCCGCCGACAAGAAAGCCATCGAGATGCTGAAGGCATCGCCCTACGCGCAGAAATTGGAAAGCGCGGGACTTTTCATCAAGGCTTTGCAGGCCCGCACCCCGCAACTGACCGCGCTGCTGCAGGCGCACCTGGGCAACAGCTTCACCGAGAACGGGACGGTGACGCGCATGGCGGCGCTCGCCACCTCGGCTCCGGCGCTCGATATCAATAAACTCGACCAGATTGCCGCGTTGCCCCTGGGCGGACGCGTCAAGCTCAATCCGTGGGACGACAAGGTGGAGATCGTAAAGGCGCAGCCGGTTGCCATCACCTCGGCTCGCGATAAGATGCCGTTCGAGGTCACTCCGTTTTACCCGCGGTTGTCGCGTTACGCAGCGGTCAGCGCGCCTGCGGCCACCACTGCCGCGGCGCCCGTCCCGCCCGCCACGACAGCGGCCAACTCCAGTCCCACTCCGGCGAACTAAGCCGGCTTTAAAGTTGATAGAAGCACAGGGCCGGGACCGGAAGCAATTCCGGGCTCCCGGCTTGTGTCTTTTGATGTGGGTAACGGGCTCAAGATTGGGCTCAGCGAGAGCCCGAACGCCGCTCCCCACACGGTTTTTCGTGTCTTCCCAAACTTCCCGGCCTTTTGCTACCATGGAGCACCAACCGTTCGCCCCGCAGCCGCGGGGGGAGCAAAATGACAGGTGGGTCGAATCTGGGAAGCGTTCAAGAAAGGTCGTACATTTTGTTCAGGAAATCTCTTCTCGCAGTGACTGTGGTCTTATTCGCCATCTCCAGCGCCGCGCTGGCGCAGACGCTGACGCCGCTTAAGCATCAGCCACCGGATGGAGTGATCCTCTCCTTCCAGTTGACCGACGGCACCGTGATGGTGCAGGGCAACAACTATTCCGATTGGTGGAAGCTGACTCCCGACGACACCGGAAGTTACGTCAACGGGAAATGGTCGCAACTTGCCAGCCTTCCCGCGGGATATGCGCCCTACGCCATGTCGTCGGCGGTCTTGGCCGACGGCCGCCTGATCATCGAGGGCGGGGAATACAACTTCAACAACTTCACGCTCACCAACCTCGGCGCGATCTACGATCCGACAACCAACGTTTGGACGCCCGTGCCCGCTCCGACGGGCTGGGACTATATCGGGGATTCGCCGTCGCTCGTGCTGCCCAACGGCGACTACGCGATCGGAAACAAACTTACAAAACAGATGCGACAACTCAACCCCAAGACCATGAAGTGGAGTTCGCTCAGTTCCAAGGGCAAGGCCGATTTCAACGCCGAGGAAGGCTGGACCCTGTTGGCGGATGGCTCGATCCTTACGGCGGACGTGAAAGACGCTCCCAACTCCGAGATTTATACCCCATCCAAACACGAGTGGGCGACTGCGGGCAGCACGATCGTCGATTTGCACTCCCCATCGCCGGACGGCTGCATTAACTACGGTCCCGGCGGCAAGCTTTGTTACTACCCGCCGGGGGAAATTGGTCCGCAGATTCTGCGTCCCGATGGCACCGTGTTCGTCACCGGATCGTACACGGCAAGCAACGGCCCTGGGAACACAGCCATCTACGACACCGCTACCGGCAAGTGGGCCGTCGGCCCCGTTTTCCCCAATGACGATAACGCCGGCGATTCGTTTGCTGTCCTGCTGACCAACGGCGACGTGCTGGTGGAAGGCGACTCCGGCACCTCCTATGTATTCAATGGAACCACTCTGACAACCGGTCCGGCTACTCTGGGAAGCTTGATGCTCTTGCCGACCGGTCAGGTGCTGGTCGGAGGCGGCGTCATCACGGAGGTTTACAACTCCACCGGAACTTACCAGGCCGCATGGGCGCCCACCATTTCGGCCCACCCGGCCACGGTAACTCCTGCAACGACGTACTCCATCTCAGGCACGCAGTTCAACGGATTGTCGCAAGCCAACGCTTTCGGAGACGAATTGCAAACGGCAACCAATTATCCCTTGGTCCGAATCACCAACAACAGCACGCATCATGTGTTCTATGCCAGAACCCACGACCACAGCACCATGGGAGTGGCCACGGGCACGGCGACGGTTTCAACCAATTTCGACGTCCCGGGGCTCATCGAAACCGGCGCGAGCACCTTGCAGGTTGTGGCCAACGGCATTCCTTCCGCGGCGGTTGCGATTACGGTCGAGTAAGAACGGCTCGAACTGACGGAACTGCCCTTGTCTCTTCCACGAGTGGGAGACACAAGGGCACTTTTTTGTTTGGGATAATCGGATGACCGCGAGCAAGCGCGAACGGGCTAGAAATGCTCTGACTAAGTCCCGGTTTTCCCCGTGCTCCCCCGTGTACCCTGTGGTTTATGCTCTCTGCCGACACTGAATCAGAGTTTCCCTAGCAGGCTGTGGAAAAACTCCGACTCGCGCCGGTTTTGGGAAGGGCACGAGTTCCACTCGTTCCGTAACTGCCGCGAAATCAACAGCGGCTTCCAGCCGCTGGGGGAACGCTGCGCTGGAAAAACACTTTTTCCACAGCCTGCTAGAAATGCTCCCTCAGGTCGCCGAATCGATCAACCACCAGCAGTCGCTGGGATGCCGGAGCCGTGGCAACTTCCTCGTGTTCCAGAATCCACGTGTTGTCGTGGGGAATGAAGACGGCATGCAAGCCCGCTGCGAGCGCCGGGTTGATGTCCGACTTGGGACTGTTGCCGACCATCCAGGTCGTATCCGCCGGAAGAGCGTACTTGGCAATGGCCGCCCGATAGGTCGATTCGTCCTTCTCGGCCACGATCTCGACCACGGCAAAATACTCCTTCAATCCTGAGCGCTCGACCTTCCCCGATTGCTCGGCGGGATTCCCCTTGGTCATCAGAATCAGGTGGTGACGTTCGCCGAGATATTGCAGCGTCTCTGGCACGCCCGGAAGAACTTCGATGGGATGATCGGCGATCTGGTGAGCAAAGCTGCGAATCCGCTCATGCAATTCGGGAGTGACCGGCTCGACCGAAAGCTTCTCAAAAGTCTCGACCAGCGAATGCGCGAAGCTGTGCAGGCCATAGCCGTGCTTGACGATGGATTCCCGCTCCACGTCGTTCAGCACCAGCCGAACCGCCTCGGGCGAGTGTTCGCGATGGTCGAGGAACGAAATAAACTTGGCGATCGCCCGCTCGAAATAGATGTTATTTTCCCAGAGCGTGTCATCGGCATCGATGAGCAAAGTCTGAGCGCCATTCTCTGCGGGCATGTGATTATGATAGCGGAGCTTGGCTGTTAACTCTTGGCTCTTAGCTAAAACCCACCCCAGTTTCCGATCGACGCGCTCAAGCCAAAAGCCAAAAGCTAAGAGCTAATAGCCAAGAGCCTTCCTACCTTGCAAGTTGTTTCAACGTGCGTAGGCGTACTTTCGAGACCGAAGCCTCAATTACCGAGAAGGTAGTGGTATCGTTCCCCTGAAAACCAGACGGCTACCTGAACCTCATCGGATGTTTGTTTCACGTTCGGAATCGTGACCGTGAAAGAGGCCGTAGAACCCGGATTAAGATCACCCACAGTGGTTTGCGCAGTGCCGATGTTCCAGTCGTCTACCCACCGAGCAGTAGGCATTTTAGCCGCGACCCATTTGTCACGAATCTTAGATGGAGTTGGGCGAGCGGTGAAATTCAAGGCCAAGGAGCTTATCCAGAACTGAGTTGGGTTGCCGATCTTGCCCGTGAGAACTAGCCCGCTTGGAGTGTACTCCACCTTGTCGAGCAATATCGAATAGCCCCCGCGACGGCGTAGGAACTGAATGGTGTTGACCTCGGGCCGAACGAAGTCGGTGCCATATTCGTAGATAGTCACGAATTGTGCAAACCGAATCTTTTCTTGGGTCTCTTCAATTGCCCTTGCCTTCCAGCGAAATACTAAAAATAGGGACACCGTTGACGCGACAATTAACAAGGTCAAGACAATCAGACCGATGAATAACTTTCTGACTTGTCCGCTCAACCTAGTGAGCGAGCTGTCATTCAGAACAGGGCTTGAGGCGGTCGCCATCATAAACTCCTTTCTCCGAGGTCTCCAGCTATTCAAGCTGCTCTACGGTCATAAAAAAGTCATAAGCCCCCACGTCACTTGCTACCTGAGAAACAATATCAATTGAGTAGGTGAGGGGCTTTCCTGCGTTATCTCTCACGAGGAACGTCGCACCAGGTAGTGAGCCAGTTGCCAAAGCGGGTATGCAGGTTCCGCCATTGCTCCCAGCACATGTCTGCTCCCCGCTGAAAGGAAGCAAGTTAACTCCAAAACTATTTATGGCGACGCCGGGTGTTTGGATGTTGCCCATAACCTGCGTTCCCCCGTCATCCGTCCATTGAAATTGAGCAACCGCCGCGGCACAAGCGTAGCCACCGCCGCAGGTAGGAGCCTTCGGAAACACCTGCACCATGTAAACAGAAATCCGATACAGAGTATTCTTGGTCGGCGTTAGCACTGTGGTCGCAGGAATCGACGCTGTCTGATTGGTCAGCGCGACCTTCGCAACGACCTTCGGCAGCGACGGCCTTACCGAGTCGGGAATAGCACCGCCCGCCCATGTGCCCAAAGCCGCTATCAGTATGTACGAAATTGTCTTGTGCATAATCTGTCCTTTTTCTGAGTGTGGTCTGCTTCGGCTACCGATTAGGGGAAGGAAACTCACGGCAGTCGATGAACAGAGGAATTGTCCTCCGAAGCAGGCCAGCGGTCAATGACCGGCCACACCTTGCCCACGGTGCGGATACCAGATTTCACCGGCGGAAGTGTTCCCCATCACTATGATCGAAGTGCGCTGTCCGAAATGCGGAGTCACTTTCACCACAACCGTGGCGGCCTGAAGCGCGAAACGGAGGCGTAAACCTACACCCACTCCACCCGCGG
>PLUW01000049.1 GCA_003162935.1 Acidobacteriaceae bacterium | reverse complement strand
TCGAGGAGACGACCGGCCCCGAGTACTGGCGCAGCCTCGAAGAGCTGGCGGGCAGCGAAGAATTTCAGGAAATGCTGCACCGCGAGTTCCCCAAGGGGGCTTCGGAGTGGCTCGACGACTTCTCGCGCCGCGGATTCCTCAAGACCATGGGCGCATCGCTGGCGCTCGCCGGTTTGACCGGATGCACGCGCATGCCGATCACCGAGATCGTGCCTTATGTGCGGCAGCCGGAAAATGTCGTTCCCGGCCGTCCCAAGTACTACGCGACCGCGTTTACGCTCGGCGGATACGCCTCGCCGATTCTGGTCGAGAGCCATTTATTCCGTCCTACGAAAATCGAAGGCAATCCGCAGCATCCGGCGAGTCTTGGCGGCACTGATATTTACGCGCAGGCCTCGCTGCTCGATCTCTACGATCCCGATCGCGCGCAGAACATCACCTACATGGGCGATGTGCGGTCGTGGAATGCATTTATGGATGCTATCCATGGGCCGATGAATGCGGAAAAGAGCATGGCGGGCGGAGGCGTCCGCATCCTGACGCAGACGGTTACGTCGCCCACGTTGGCGGCGCAGATTCGCGAATACCTGGGAGCGAACCCGCAGGCGAAATGGCACGTCTACGAACCGATCAACCGCGACAATGTCTACGAAGGAGCGAAGCTTGCGTTCGGCGAGGTAGTTGAGACGCGCTACGACTTGTCGAAGGCCGACGTCATCGTTTCGCTGGATGCAGATTTCCTCTACGCTGGATTCCCCGGCTCGGCACGCTATACTCGCGATTTCGCGGCGCGGCGCAATCCTGATGGAAACATGAACCGGCTGTATGTGATCGAGAGCACGCCGAGCTCGACGGGAATGAAGGCGGATCATCGGTTGCCGGTAAAGGCGAGTTACGTCGAGGATTTTGCGAAGACTCTGGCGGCTGCTGTTGGGCTTACGGTAACTGGGTCCGAGGGAGCATCTGGGTTTGACAAGGCGGTTGCGGATGATCTGACTGCGCACCGCGGGTCGAGTGTTGTAATCGCTGGCGATCATCAGCCGCCAGTAGTGCATGCGCTCGCGCACGCTATCAATCAGGCGTTGGGCAACATCGGCAAGACGGTTTTCTACACCGAGCCAGTCGACGCCAACCCGGTACCCCGTAACGAGTCGCTGCACGCGCTCGTCGAAGACATACGCGCGGGAAAAGTCGACCTGCTCCTGATTCTCGGCGGCAATCCTGCCTACGATGCGCCCGCCGAACTCGAATTCGCTTCCGCGCTTAAATCAGACGCGGTAAGTCTGAAAGTGTGTCTCGCCTCGCATCGCAACGAGACCGCTGAGCTGTGCCAGTGGCACGTTCCCGAAGCGCACTACTTAGAATCGTGGAGCGATGCCCGCGCTTACGACGGGACGGTCAGCGTCGTGCAGCCGCTGATCGAACCACTTTATGGCGGCAAGACGGCGCACGAAATCGTCACGATTCTTGCCGGACAGTCGGGCCTGACAGGCCACGATCTGGTGCAGCAGCACTGGCAGAAACAGCAAATCTGTGCTGGCATTTGTGACTTCGAAGCATCTTGGCGCAAGTCTCTGCACGATGGTTGGGTCGCGGGCACAACTTACGCGCCGAAACCTGTCGCGCTCAAGACCGCCAGCTTTCCCGTGTCGCAATCCGCGACGGGCACTGGCTACGAAATCAACTTCCGCCGCGATCCCTCCATCTATGACGGGCGTTTCTCGAATAACGGCTGGCTGCAGGAACTTCCGAAGCCGCTTACCAAGCTGACTTGGGACAATCCCATCATGATCGGCCCGGCGATGGCCGAGCGGCTGAAGCTGAATTTCAAAGACGTCGCCGAACTCGAATTCAACGGAAAGAAAGTCAAAGGCCCAGTCTGGATTCAGGCGGGGCATCCCGACAACTCCATCACCGTCTTCCTCGGTTACGGCCGCACGCGCGCCGGCCGTATCGGTACGGGCACCGGCTTCGACGTCTATCCGCTGCGCACAAGTCAGGCGTCATCGTTTGGCGACGGTGCGAAACTAACTCCCACCGGCGAAACCTACGACCTGGCCAGCACCCAGGGCTATCAGTCGATGGAGACTCCCGACGGCAGCGAGCGTCCGCTGGTGCAAACGCGCAGTCTTGAGGAATACAAGAAAGAGCCGAACTTCGCGAAAGAAGGCGAGCCGCCTGCGGAGCTGACGCTCTATAAGCCTCCGGTTGACTATTCCAAGGAGGTTTACTCCTGGGGCATGGCGATCGACTTGAACGCCTGTGTCGGGTGCAACAACTGCATCGTCGCCTGCCAATCGGAAAACAACATTGCCGTAGTCGGCAAAGAGCAGACGCTCAAAGGCCGCCACATGCACTGGCTGCGTGTGGACGCTTACTACAATGGCCCGCGTGAAAATCCGAAAGGTTTCTTCCAGCCCGTACCCTGTATGCAGTGCGAGAATGCACCGTGCGAATTGGTTTGCCCGGTGCAGGCGACCATTCACAGCAGCGAAGGCCTGAACGACATGGTCTATAACCGCTGCGTCGGAACGCGGTACTGCTCGAATAACTGTCCTTACAAAGTGCGACGGTTTAACTTCTTGCTATTTCAAGACTGGGAGACGCCGCAGTTCAAGCTCATGCGCAATCCCGACGTTACTGTGCGCAGCCGCGGCGTGATGGAGAAATGCACTTACTGCGTGCAGCGCATCAGCGAGCGCCGCATCGACACGGAAACGGCTTCGGTGCGCGAAGGCAAGGAGATCCTCATCGGCGAGGAGTTGCAGACCGCCTGCCAGCAGTCGTGTCCGGCGAACGCGATTATATTCGGTAATCTGAACGATCCGAAGAGCCAGGTGAATCAGTGGAAGGCGCAGGCGAGAAATTACTCCCTGCTGGGGGAATTGAATACGCGGCCGCGCACAACGTATCTGGCGGAAGTCCGCAATCCCAACCCGGAGTTAGAAACCCGGAGTTAGAAACAAAGTTGGATAAGTCGAGAGCATAAGTGGAGCGCATTTAAGGCATGGCAACGAACACGCAAATACCCGCGGCAGACAGGCGAGTGCCGGTAATCGCGCCGGGGTACACCTTCTCCACCATCGGCGAGAAGATCAGCAACATCGTGCTGAGCCGTCCCGTATCGCTCGGATGGATCGTCGGCTTCCTGATCGTGTTCGGGATGATGAACATGCTGATGATGTGCCTGGGATACCTGTTCATCAAAGGTACGGGGATCTGGGGCATCAATATTCCTATCGGTTGGGGATTCGCCATCGTCAACTTCGTGTGGTGGATCGGCATTGGCCACGCGGGCACGCTGATCTCTGCGATTCTCTGTCTGCTCCGCCAAGCCTGGCGTAACTCGATCAACCGTTTCGCCGAAGCCATGACGCTGTTCGCGGTTGCCTGCGCCGGCATCTTTCCGCTCGCGCACACCGGGCGTCCTTGGCTTGCGTACTGGCTCTTTCCGTATCCCAACACCATGCGTTACTGGCCGAACTTCCGCAGTCCGCTGGTTTGGGACGTGGTTGCGGTTTCGACTTACGGCACGATTTCGCTCGTGTTTTGGTTCGTCGGACTGATTCCCGATTTTGCGACCTTGCGCGACAAATCGGAAAGCGTGTGGGTGCAGCGCATTTACGGATTGCTCGCCATGGGATGGCGCGGTTCGGCCCGGCACTGGCACCGCTATGAGACGGCTTACTTGCTGCTTGCGGGTCTCGCGACGCCGCTGGTTCTTTCCGTGCACACCGTCGTCAGCTTCGATTTCGCCGTCGGCATCGTTCCGGGCTGGCACACGACGATCTTTCCGCCGTACTTCGTTGCGGGCGCCATTTATTCCGGATTCGCCATGGTCGTTTGCCTGGCCATTCCGATCCGTGCCATCTATGGGCTGAAAGACTTCATCACCGAGCGGCATTTGGAGAACGCCGCCAAGGTCATGCTCGCGACCGGCCTGATCGTCGCCTATGGCTATTTCATGGAAGCGTTCATGGGCTGGTACAGCGGCAGCCAGTTTGATTCCTTCCTGCTCTGGAACCGTCTGCACGGGCCATATCGGTATGTGTACCTCGCGCTGCTGCTTTGCAATATTGGCATCCCGCAGGTCTTCTGGCTGAAGAAGTTCCGTGTCTCGACTTTCTGGCTCTGGATCATTTCTTTTGTTGTGCTGGTCGGCATGTGGCTTGAGCGCTTCATTATTGTCGTCGTCAGCCTGAGCCGCGACTTCCTGACTTCTTCGTGGGGCCAGTACTACCCGACGAAGTGGGATTGGATGACTTTTGCCGGCACCATTGGCTTGTTCCTGACAGCCATGTGGCTGTTCGTGCGTATCTTGCCCATGATTTCCATCTTCGAAATGCGCACGCTGCTGCCGGAATCGCATGCGCACGAGCCGGCGGAGGTGAAGCAGTGAGCACTTCAATTTCGACGAACGATGCTGCCATCCATGGATTGATGGCCGAGTTCGATTCGGCGCAAGAACTGCTCGATGCCGCGCATAAGGCGCACGAAGCGGGATACCAGAAAGTCGAGGCTTACAGTCCGTTCCCGGTCGAGGGGCTTGCCGAAGCGATTGGCTTTCACAAGAACCGCGTGCCGCTGGTTGTACTGATTGGCGGACTGATCGGCGGCATCTCGGCCTACGCGATGCAGTATTGGGTGGCGGTCATCACCTATCCCGTCAACGTCGGGGGAAGGCCGTTTCACTCCTGGCCGTCGTTCATCATCGTGACCTTTGAGCTGACAATTCTCTTCGGCGGACTTGCGTCGGCGATTGGCATGATCGCGCTCAATGGCCTGCCGATGCCGTATCACCCTGTGTTCAACGTAGCCGAATTTGCCAAGGCGTCGGACAACAAATTTTTCCTGGTGGTGGAATCGAGCGACCCGAATTTCGATGCCGCTCGTACGCATTCGTTTTTATCGGGACTTGGGCCACGCATGATTGCGGAGGTGCCGAGCTAGCCATGACTGTCCGAGCCTTCCTGATCCCGAAAAGAGCTTTGCCCGCCCTGCTGGCGCTGGTCGCCATCACCGCCGGATGCCGTATCGACATGCACATACAACCCTATTACCGGACGATGGCGAAGAGCGATTTTTTCGGTGACGAGCGCTCCGCCCGCTTGCCGGTCGAGGGCACGGTCGCCCGCGGCGACCTTCACGAAGACGCTTATTTCTACACCGGAAAAATCGGCAGCAACCCGGGAGGGTTCATGCCGTTTCCGGTGACCGCTGAAGTTCTTGACCGCGGACGCGAGCGCTTCAATATCAATTGCACGCCCTGTCACGGACGCGTCGGCGATGGTGGAGGATTTATTCCAACGCGTGGATTCAAGCGTCCGCCCTCGTACCACATCGAGCGCCTGCGCAAGGCTCCGATCGGCTACTTTTTTGATGTGATGACCAACGGATACGGAGTGATGCCCGAATATGGCACGCAGGTTGCGCCGCGCGACCGCTGGTGCATCGCCGCCTACATTCGCGCGCTGCAACTCAGTCAGAATGCGACTTCGGCCGATGTTCCCACCGGACAAAAAGTTCCGTCAGCTCCACCGCAGTTCCGCGATATCGGCAACGGAGCCACGCTTCCGCAGATTGCGCTTCCGACCGCCGCAGCCGCAGAAGGGGAGCCTAAATGACCACGGCCACAGGCAAGATGACGAAGTCGGACCTGATGGCTCCGCTCGTCGCGCAGACCATTCAGCAGAGGTCGCTTGTCATTGGAGCAATCGGCGCCATTGCGTCGGTCGCCGGCGCTTTTCTCGCTCCCGACAGCTTTTATTCCGCGTACCTGACCGGTTTCATGTTCTGGCTGGGCCTCTCGCTCGGATGCATGGCCATTCTTATGATGTATCACCTGGTCGGCGGCGCGTGGGGTACGGTTATTCGCCGCATTCTGGAATCGGGCATGATGACGCTGCCGCTGATGTTTGTGCTATTCATCCCCATACTGCTGAATCTGCCCAAACTGTATTTCTGGGCTCGGCCGGGGCTGACCGATCCGAAAATGGTTGAGATTACGCACACCTATCTCAACTTCAACGGCATCCTGGTGCGCTACATTTTTTACTTCGCCGTGTGGATCGGGATGGCATACTTCCTGAATCGCTGGTCGACCGAGCAGGACACGATCACGGGCCAGAGCACGCTGCGCTTCCGCGCTTTGAGTTCCATTGGACTCGTCATTTACTCGCTTACGATTTCGTTCGCTGTGATCGACTGGGTGATGTCGCTGCAAGCGCGCTGGATCTCGACCATCTATGGACTGCTC
Organism: Acidobacteriaceae bacterium; assembly: GCA_003162935.1. Taxonomy (GTDB): domain Bacteria; phylum Acidobacteriota; class Terriglobia; order Terriglobales; family Acidobacteriaceae; genus Acidiflorens. The sequence goes on along the minus strand of PLUW01000049.1, from coordinate 6,456 downwards.
TTCATTGCAGGACAGGCGCTCGCTGCGTTCTGCTTCTGCGTGGTCATCGAGGACATTCTTGGCAAGCGCCGGCCGATGTCCGGCTACCTGAACGATACGGAAGTCCACGACCATGGCAAGTTCATGCTCGCCTTCGTCATGGTCTGGGCTTACTTCAATTTCTCGCAGTGGCTGATTATCTGGGCCGGCAACTTGCCGGAAGAGATTCCGTGGTATATACGCCGCATGAATGGCGGATGGGAAACGGTGGGCCTGTTTCTGGTGGTGTTCCACTTCGCGGTGCCGTTCGCGCTGTTGCTCTCGCGGCAGTTGAAGCGCAAGGCGCGGACTCTGGTTTGGCTCGCTACCTGGCTCTTGTTCATGCGCATCGTCGATATTTATTGGCATATTGAGCCTGCGTCGCATCCGACGTTTCACCTGAGCTGGGTCTTTTTTGCGATCATCGCTGGCATGGGCGGTCTCTGGATGGCGTATTTCTTCCACAATCTGAAGTCGCGTCCGCTGCTGGCGGTGAACGCGCCGCAGACCTTGAGGCTTCTGGAGCCGGCGCATGAGTAAAGACGCATGAGTAAAGACCGGTGCATGAGCAAAGAAACGAGTAGCGAAATATGAGTGACGAGTCGATGAAGCACGGCCACTCTGGCCACGAAGTCGAGTTCGAACGCGAAGACCTGGGCACGCGGGCCGTCTTCGTGTTTATGATCGGCCTCGCGATTTTTGGCGTAGTCACTTATTTCATCGTCGTTGCCATGTACTCGTTTCTCGATCATTACGAGCGTTCGCGCATGGCCACCGCCAGCCCGCTGGTCACTTCGAAGGGAGCGATGTCGCGTGTGGTCACGCAGGCGGATATGGATAAAGCGTTCAAGGACAACGGCGCTCCCATGCTCGAAACCAACGAGCGCGGACAGTTTCGCGACTTCCTGATGAATCAGGAGAAGCAGCTCCGCAGCTATGGCTGGGTCGACGAAAAAGACGGGGTCGCGCGGATTCCGATCGAGCGCGCCATGGAGTTGATCGTCCAGCGCGGATTGCCCGTGTATCCGCAAGGCAGTGCGGACGCAAAGACGAAGACAGCGATGGCCAGCAAGGCACCGGCGCCATCAGCCGGAAAAGGAAAAAGCAGTGTGCAGTAAAAGTGGTTTCGCGAACTGGATCGCCGCAGCTTTGCTTGTGATGCTCGCGGCCGCCCATCTGTTTGCTCAGGTCCCGCGCGGTCCCATCATGGGCGGGGGGATCATGACTCCGCCTGTGAATCAGCGGCCGCCAGGACTGCAATTCGTCGGCATTGACCAGCATCTCAACGCCGAGGTTCCGGTCGATCTCGAATTCCGCGACGAATTGGGCAACCCCGTGAAACTCGCCGACTATTTTGGCCACGGACGTCCGGTCATTCTGAACCTCGGTTATTACCAGTGTCCCATGCTCTGTAGCGAGCTCCTACAAGGGTTGGTGGGCTCGATGAAGGCGCTGACCTTCAATCTCGGCAAGGATTTCGATGTAATCACCGTCAGCTTCGACCCCAGCGAAACCACGGAAATGGCCGCCGCGAAAAAGCGGGACATCATGAAGCGCTATGGTCGTCCGAATTCCGATCAGGGCTGGCACTTCCTTACCGGCAAGGCCGATCAGATCAATGCGCTGACAAAGGCGGTCGGTTTTGAGTATCAGTACGATCCAAAAACGCAGCAATACGCACACGCTGCCGCGATTGTGATGCTCTCGCCGGACCACCACATTTCTGGATATTTTTACGGTGTCGAGTTTTCTCCCAAGGATCTGCGGTTAGGACTGGTGCAGGCGTCGCAAGGCAAGGTGGGCAACATCGGCGACCAGGTGCTTTTATACTGCTATCACTACGATCCCAGGACAGGGAAATATGGGGCCGTCATCGCCAATATTCTGAAGTTGGCCGGTCTGGCGACAATGCTCATCCTGGGAACATTTATGTTCGTCATGTTTCGTTTCGATCGCAAGACGGCCCATGGCGAATTGAGGCGAGTCACGTAATTATGTCGAAATTTCTACCATTGTGGCCCGATTCCGCCTCGACCATGTCAGGCCAGGTTGATGCGCTGTACATCTATCTGCTGCTGGTTGCCGGCGTCATGACCGCGCTCATCTTTGTCGCGGTCACGGTGCTCGCGATTAAGTATCGTCGTGTTCCCGGCCGCGAAGCCACCCAGATCGAAGGCTCGACCATCCTTGAAATCACCTGGTCGATCATCCCCTTCTTTGTGATGCTCACTTTCTTCATTTGGGGAGCCGTTCTCTATTTCCAGGAGCGCACTCCGCCCGCCAATGCGACTGAAGTCTACGTAGTTGCCAAACAATGGATGTGGAAGATCGAGCACATGGAAGGGCAGCGCGAGATCAATGAGTTGCACGTCCCCGTGGGGCAGAACGTCAAGCTGATCATGACCTCGCAGGACGTGATTCACAGCTTCTTCGTCCCCGCCTTTCGTATCAAGCAAGACGTGCTTCCCGGCCGCTATACCACGCTATGGTTCAAGGCCACGGTGCCCGGGCGCTATCATCTGTTCTGCGCCGAATACTGCGGAACGATGCACTCCGGCATGGGCGGCGATATCGTCGTCATGGAGCCGCAGGAATACGCACAATGGATGGCGGTTGGGGCGACCGCGCCATTGCAAGATACCGGCAAGGAACTATTTGCGTCGCTCGGATGCGCAACCTGCCATCGTTTTGACGTGCAGGGACGCGGCCCCAACCTGGCCGGGATTTACAACAAGCCGGTGCTTCTCGAAGATGGACGCACGGTGACGGCCGACGAAAACTATGTGCGGGAGTCCATCCTCAATCCAACCGCAAAGATTGTGAATGGTTTCAAGCCGATCATGCCCACCTTTCAAGGCATTGTCAGTGACGAACAGTTGAACGCGCTGGTCGCCTACGTAAAATCATTAAGCCAGCCACCCACGGGAACCGCCGGACTGCAGAATCAGCCTGCCGTTTCCCCAGGGCAAACCCAGAATGTGCAGGTGCAATAGTCATGGCGAGTAAAGCGGCGAGTACAGAGAATACGGCGATGTCGGCGAATCAGGCTCCGAAATTGAACTATCTCAACAATGGGCACAGTCTCAAGTCCTGGCTGCTGACGACCGACCACAAGCGCATCGCGATGCTTTACCTGATTTCGGTGACGACCTTTTTCTTTATCGGCGGCTTTTTCGCCATGCTCATCCGGTTGGAACTGTTGACCCCGCAGGGCGACCTCATGCAGGCCGACACCTATAACAAGGTGTTCACCATGCACGGCATGACCATGGTGTTTTTCTTTCTAATTCCAGTTGTGCCCGCTGTGCTCGGGAACTTTCTCGTGCCGCTGATGATCGGCGCCAAAGACCTTGCGTTTCCGCGCATCAACCTGCTGAGCTGGTATCTCTACATCATCGCCGGAACGCTCTTCCTGCACTGCATGTTGATCGGCGGCGTCGATACCGGATGGACGTTCTATACGCCCTACAGCACAGTCGGCAGCAATACGAACGTCATCGAAGCTGGACTCGCGGTATTCATCGCGGGCTTCTCGTCCATTTTTACCGGACTCAATTTCATCGTCACCATTCATCGCATGCGCGCGCCCGGCCTTACCTGGGACCGCCTGCCGCTCTTCATCTGGGCCAATTACGCCACCAGCCTGATTATGATTCTGGGTACGCCGGTCGTCGCCATCACCATCGTGCTGGTGGCGGTCGAGCGCCTCTTCCATCTTGGTATCTTCGATCCCGCGCTGGGCGGAGACCCGCTCCTGTTCCAGCATTTGTTCTGGTTCTACTCGCATCCGGCGGTCTACATCATGATCCTGCCATCGATGGGAGTCGTCAGCGAACTCATTACTTGTTTTTCACGCAAACGCATCTTTGGTTATAAGTTCATTGCGCTCTCGAGTATCGCGATCGCCGTCATCGGGTTCCTGGTCTGGGCGCACCACATGTTCGTGGCCGGAATCTCGCTCTATGCGGCCATGATCTTTTCGTTCCTGACCTTCTTCGTCGGCGTGCCCTCGGCCGTCAAAGTGTTCAACTGGACCGCAACTCTCTACAAGAGTTCAATCACCTACGCCACGCCCATGCTCTACGCCTTCGGTTTCATCGGGCTTTTCACCATCGGCGGCTTGACTGGGCTTTTTCTGGCAACGCTCGGCATCGATGTGCACGTCACCGACACTTACTTTGTAGTCGCCCACTTCCATTACGTCATGGTGGGCGGCGTGCTCATGGGATTTCTCGGTGGCATGCATTTCTGGTGGCCGAAAATCAGCGGCCGCATGTATCCGGAAGGCTGGGCCAGACTTTCGGCGCTGCTCGTGTTCGTCGGTTTCAACCTGACGTTCTTCCCGCAATTCATTCTTGGCTACGTTGGCATGCCGCGCCGCTACTGGCAGTATCCACCGGAGTTCCAGGTGCTGAATGTGCTCTCGACGGCGGGCGCCAGCGTGCTGGCCGTGGGCTACCTGTTGCCCATGATTTATTTCCTGTGGTCGCTGAAATACGGACCCATCGCCAGCGACAATCCGTGGAACGCCGCCGGCCTGGAGTGGAAGACTACGTCTCCGCCGCCCACCTTTAATTTTGACGAGACTCCCGTCGTAACCTGGGAGGCCTATAACTACGACGAGATCCCAGACGTGCCACTGGAGGCTCCCGTTGCCAGATAGCCAAATGACGACGAGCCAGGCGACCACCGGGTCAGTGACGACCATGGAACACGAAGCTCATAATCCGGCGCTGCTCCACCACTTCTCGGATGCGCAGCAACAGAAGAACGCCGCCTCGCTTGGCATGTGGCTGTTCCTGGTGACCGAAATCATGTTTTTCGGCGGCATGTTCTGCGCTTATCTTGTGTACCGCCTTGCGCACTTCAACGCTTTTGCGGCCGCCAGCCAGCAGCTCAGCATCAAGATGGGAGCCTTCAACACCGCCGTCCTGATCGTAAGTTCGGTCACGGTTGTTTTGGCCGTGAAAGCGGCGGAGGTGGGCAAGCGCAAACTGCTGGTCGGCTACCTCGTTGTCACCGTCCTGCTGGGCCTGACCTTTCTCGTGGTCAAGGGTTTCGAGTACAACGAAAAATTCGAACGCCATCACGTACCCGGCGCAACGTTCAAGTTCACCGACACCTTCGACGACAACGGCAAGCAAATCCCGGTCAACCCGAAGGAAGCCGAACTCTTCTTCTCGATTTATTTTGTCATGACCGGCATGCATGCCCTGCACATGATCATCGGCTGCGGCCTTTTTAGCGTGCTGGCAATTCTCTCGTGGAAAGGACATTACACGCCGGGATATTTCACGCCCATCGAGAATGCCGGCCTGTACTGGCACTTGGTCGATATCATCTGGATTTATCTTTTCCCGCTGTTGTATCTGATTAGCAGGCATTCGTAACCGTGGAAGCTCTGAAAACGAGAACTTAGAACTGATTCTGAGGATGGCTATGGTGGAACAGCAACACGAGGTCGAAGGCGATCTTACCGTCGAGCACGAACACACAACTCACTCGCAGGGATTCTACCTGGCGATCGGTGCCGCGCTGCTCGTCCTGACGGCGACAACAGTAGCGGCGGCGTTCGTGAACCTCGGTCCTTTCAACCCCGTCATCGCGCTGCTCATCGCCACCATCAAAGCGACGCTGGTCATCATTTTCTTCATGCACGTCAAAGGCGCAAGCGAAAAGCTGACCGGCGCCATCGTTGTCTCCGGCTTCTTCTTTCTCGCGATTCTGATCGCACTGTCGCTGGCGGATTACATGACCCGATCCTGGAGATAAGCCTGTCGCGTGTAATGTGGCGATTTCGGCTAGAGCCCAGCGCCTTCACTTCTGCAATCTGACCTCTAACCTCTGCCCTTCTCAATCCCCTTGCGCCCAGCGCCCGCATCGTCGAAGATGTTCTGTGCCTTATGTCGCAGACCGTTGCCCCACCCTCATCTCACGCCGCGCACCTCGACCCTTCCGCGCTTGAAGCTGCGCTTCGCCGCCATCTTCGCGGAGAAGTCCGTTTCGACTCGGGCAGCCGCGCCCTCTACGCGACCGACGGCTCGAACTACCGCCAAGTCCCGATCGGCGTCGTAATTCCCCGTGACAAAGAAGACGTTCTCGCCACCGTCGCCCTCTGCCGCGACCATCACGCTCCGCTGCTTGCGCGCGGCGGAGGCACGTCGCTAGCCGGGCAATGCTGTAACGCCGCCGTCGTCCTCGACTTCTCGAAGTACATGGCGACCATCCTTGAAATAGACGCCGCGCGCCGCATCGCGCGCGTCGAGCCCGGCGTCGTCCTCGATACCCTACGTGCCGCAGCCGAGAAGCACCACCTCACTTTCGCGCCCGATCCCGCCACCCATGACCGCTGCACCCTCGGAGGCATGATCGGCAACAACTCCTGTGGCGTGCACTCGATCATGGCCGGCAAGACCGACGACAATATCGACGCGCTCG
>PLUW01000104.1:1029-25616 GCA_003162935.1 Acidobacteriaceae bacterium | reverse complement strand
TGGACATGTCGGCACAAACGAAGCCGCATCAAGCGACACACGACATGGCGAACATGAACTCGAACAAAGATCAGACGATGAGCATGGAATCCCATTCTTTTATTGAACTTCTGGAAAAGCACGCAACCGCTGGCACAGATGCGGAGCCAAACTCCACGCCCGTTGAAATGCTTATGACGGCCAAGGGTAGTTGGACGTTCATGTTCCACGGCGTAGCCTTTCTCGACGACATTCAGCAGTCCGGCCCGCGTGGTGGGGACAAACTGTTCTCCACCAATTGGCTCATGCCGATGGCCCAGCGGAAGCTTGGGAAAGGAGTTCTTACCCTACGAGCGATGCTGAGTCTTGAACCCGCGACCATCTCCCAAAGACGCTACCCCGAACTGTTCCAGCAGGGCGAAACTGCGTTCGGACTTCCCATCGCGGACGGTCAGCATCCCCATAACTTCTTCATGGAACTCGCCGCGGAGTACGACTACAAGCTGAGCGAGAATACAATGCTTTCGTTCTACGCTGCTCCGATGGGCGATCCTGCGATGGGGCCTGTCGCTTATCCTCATCGGGCCTCTGCATCGGAAGACCCAATTGCTACGCTTGGGCATCACCTGGAAGACTCGACGCACATCTCGGGCGATGTCATCACAGTGGGTGTCACGCGCCGAAATTTCAGACTGGAGGCGTCAGGTTTCCACGGGCGCGAACCGGACGAACACCGCTGGGATTTGGCTTCGGGCGGGATGGATTCGTGGTCGAGCCGCTTGACCTTGAATCCCGGCCAGAATTGGAGCTTTCAGTATTCGCTTGCTCGACTTCACAGCCCAGAAGCCCTGTTCCCGAACGAAGACGTTCGGCGCATGACGGCATCTTTGATGTACAACCGACCGATGCGTAAAGGCAATTGGGATTCAACGATGCTATGGGGACGCAATCAGAGCCTGTCGGACGGGAACGTCGGAAACGGATACTTGTTGGAATCCACGCTCCAGTTCTTGAACAAGAACTACGTTTGGTCTCGCATCGAGAATGTCGACCGTACCAATGAACTTTTGTTAGGTGAGAATCCATTGCCACCCGGTTTCACGGAGCGATACTTCACCCGCGTTCAAGCGTACACAGTTGGCTACGAGCGCGAAGTCGGCCACATTCCGCACCTGTCAGCGGCCATCGGTGGTCAGATCATGTGGTACGGAGCGCCAGAGATGCTGAAGCCCATCTACGGGTCACAGCCGCTCGGTGGCGTCGTGTTTCTCAGAGTTCGCCCACATTGACTCAGCAAACTGTCCATAAATCCCCATTCCACTCATTGACTTCAAAATGTAGAATGCGACGATGAAGCGATTTGGCATTCTGACGATATTGACGGCTGTGACGTTGATGGCGCAACAGGCGCCGGTGCAATCGCCTCTGCTCGACCATCTGGCGGGCAAGTGGGTGCTACAGGGGACGGTGGGCAAGCAGGCGGTGACGCACGACTTCGAGGCGGAGTGGGTGCTCCAGCACCATTACCTGCGTTTTCGCGAAGTGTCGCGGCAGAAGAACGACAAAGGCGAGCCGCTGTACGAAGCGACGGTATTCATCGGGTGGAATGAGAAGACCAAGCAATACGCCTGCGCGTGGATGGATGTATACGGCGGATTGACGACGGAATCCATTGGGCACGCCACAGCCCTCGCTCCTAAAGAGAAAGAGAATGAGCTGGCTTTCGTTTTCACGGACGAGCACGGCGACGCCAGCTTCACCAACACTTTCCTCTACGACCCCAAGACCAACACCTGGGAGAACCGGCTCGACAATGTGGTCAAAGGCGAGGCCAAGCCCTTCGCGCGCTTCAAGCTGACGCGGCAATGAACGGCAGCCGATGCCGGCTGCGCCTGGGGAGACTCTGGATTCAGTGTCGGCAGAGAGCATAAAACCACAGGGTACACGGGGGGCACGGGGGAAACCTGGAACTAATCAGAGTCCCCTAGTCGTCGTTGAATCAGGGAGTTACCGACGACTGCGGAATCCAAGAACCGCATCCTGGCCATCCTGATTTGCACCGTGGTAATCAAGAATTTCAGCTCCGGGTGGAGCGGTTTGGTTTACACCCGATAGAATGTTTCAGGGGAGGGTTTAGCGGCTAAAACGATTTAGGGCAAATAGAGCCCAGTTGAAGCCGCGCCCCTTCAAAGCAGGCGGGTTGACTGAGAACTGGGAGCTGCTTCTAACCAAATGGAGACTAGATTGGATCGACCGAATGAGCTAGTGCAGGATCAAAGTCACGCTGCCTGCTCTCTCGATGCCAGCCATGTGCTGACGTGGGAGGAAATCGCGAACCTGGCGGCGGAGACCGGCAAGCCGGCCGAGACCCTGATGAACGTGGTCGCTTTGATTGCCCGGCGGTTCGGCACCGATGTTTGCTCCGCCTACCTGCTGGAGCCCGACCGCGCCAATCTGGTTCTGGCCGCGACCCTCGGGTTGCGTCAGGAATGCGTTGGCAAGCTGCGCATGGCGGTTCACGAAGGGCTCGCCGGGCTGGTCGCGGAACAGGTTCGTCCGGTGGCCGTGGAGCAGGTGAGGAGTCATCCCCGCTTCAAGTATTTTCCCGAAGCCGGCGAGGATACATACCATTCCTTCCTGGGAGTTCCCCTCATTGATCGCGGCGTGTTGCAGGGCGTGCTGGTGGTGCAAACCGTGGAGCCGCGAGTCTTTCCGGAGAGTGAGATTCGCCAGCTTACCGAGGCTGCGTCGCGCGTGGCGCATGTGGTGAGCGAGGCGCGCACCCTCGACCGTTTTATCGCGCCAGCCCAGGAGCGTCTGTGGGCGCTGGCCCGCAACTTGTGGTGGAGCTGGGATCACGATTCGGTCGGCTTGTTCCGCGATATCGATCCGTTGCGCTGGAGCCAGCTCAATCACAGTCCTGTCTCGCTGCTCAGCGAGTATCCGCTCGCCAAGCTCGAAGCGCGCGCCAACGAACTCGCGCTGCACAGCCGCATCAACTATGCCTATCGCCGCTTGCGCGAGTATGAGGATGCGGAGCGCACCTGGGGTGCGCGCCATGCCGGCGTGCTGCGGCCCCGTCCAGTAGCGTATTTTTCCGCCGAATTTGGCGTGCACGAATCTTTGCCGGTCTATTCGGGCGGACTGGGAGTTCTGGCCGGCGATCACATCAAGAGCGCCTCCGATCTCGGCATTCCCCTCGTCGGCATAGGCCTGTTTTATGGTCAGGGATATTTCCGCCAGCGCCTCGATCGCGACGGCTGGCAGCACGAAGAGTACCTCGAGACCGATGTCAATCAACTGGCCATGGAGACGGCCATCGGCACCAACGGCCGACCCGTGGTGGTGCAGGTCGATACCCGCCACGGTGCGATCTATGCCAAAGTCTGGCGCGTGAAAGTGGGCCGGTGCGATTTGCTTCTGCTCGATTCCGACGTGGAAGGCAATACTCCCGAGGACCGCGAGATGACTTCGCGTTTGTATGGAGGCGACGGCCGCGTGCGCGTGCACCAGGAACTGCTGCTCGGCGTCGGCGGTTTGCGCGCACTGCGAGCGCTTGGCATCACCCCTGGGGTTCTGCACCTGAACGAAGGACACAGCGGATTTGCCGTCCTCGAAGCCATTCGACAACGCATGGATGACGAAGGCATCGGCTTCGATAAGGCCGTGCCGCGGGTTGCCCGCGAAGTGGTTTTCACCACCCATACGCCCGTGCCCGCCGGCCACGACCGCTTCGACGCCGATCTGGTCGAGGAACACCTCGGACCGTTGCGCGAAGCTCTCGGTCTTTCCAAACATGCCTTCATGGCGCTGGGACGCGAAAATCCCGACAGTGATGAACGCTTCTGCATGACCGTGTTGGGCCTGAAGCTTTCGCGTCGCGCCAATGCAGTTTCCTCGCTGCATGGCGAAGTCTCCCGCGCCATGTGGACCGGACTTTCTCCGGGCAAAACCGAAGACGCGGTTCCCATAGGACACATCACCAACGGCGTGCACGTCCCCACTTGGCTGGCGCCACAGATGTTTCGTCTCTACGACCGCCATCTCGGCACGGGATGGCATTTGCGCAGCAGCGAAGCCAAGATCTGGGATGGCATTGAAAATGTCGACGACGGCGAGCTTTGGGAAACGCATTTCAACCTGAAATCGCAACTGATTCAATTCGTGCGCCGCCGCGCGGTCAAGCAGGCCATGCGCCGCGATGAGCCGCGCGAAGTGCTGGAGCAACTGGAACGCGTCCTCAGTCCCGATGCGCTCACCATCGGTTTTGCGCGCCGCTTTGCAACGTATAAGCGCGCCAATCTGATTCTGGCCGACATCGAAAAAATCGCGAGTATGGTCAACGATCCGAAACGGCCGGTGCAGTTCGTGTTTGCCGGCAAGGCGCATCCTCTGGACGAGCCTGGCAAACGCGTCCTGCAGCAGGTGGCGCAAGTGATGCGCGACCGGCAGTTTTCCGACAAGTGGGTCTTCATCGAAGACTACGACATCAACGTGGGCCGCCACTTGACGCAGGGGGTCGACGTCTGGCTCAACAATCCGCGGCGTCCGCTGGAAGCCTCCGGAACCAGCGGCCAGAAAGTCGTTNNCGACGGCATGAACGGTTTCGCTATCGGCAACGGCAGAACCCACTCGGATATGAATATCCACGACACGCGCGACGGCGAAGATCTGATGCGGGTGCTGCGGGACGAAGTCATCCCGCTTTATTACCAGCGCGACCGTGACGGCCTTCCACGCGGTTGGATCAAGCGCATGAAGCGCACCATTCGCACTCTCGGCTGGCGCTTTAACGCCGACCGCATGGTGATGGACTACACGCTCAAGTGCTATGTTCCAGCGGCTGGCGGGACTTCGAGCGATTTGCGGCTAAGGCTGTAGGCACGATTCCGCCATGGAGAGCCGGGCGTGCTCGCCCGGCGCCGGCGATTGGATTTGCACGAATCCCTAGAAGCTGAACATCGCCTGTAATTCAATTTTTCGATTGGCCGCCGCGCTCGAGAATGCGCCGCCCGCCAGAGCAATCGACTTCCCGAAATCCGATGGATCGGACGGATTGGTCGGCAGCACCCCAATGGGAGTTGCCGGGTTTACTTTGTTCAGTGCATTGCGTGCGTTGACGCTGAAGGTCAGACTGTAGCGCCGATTGCTTGCCGGTGGGCCACCGCCGAACATGCCGCCGCCCGGTCCGCCACGCCCAAAGCTACCTCCACCTCCGCCTCCGCGCCCGCCGCCACCGCCTGGACCACCACCCTGTGGGGCTCCGTTCTTGGAAGTTTCCGGTCCGAAGCCGAAGGTTTTCGCCAGGCGCAGGTTGAGCGTGAAGTTGGATGGACCGGTCAGGTAGTTGATGGGAATTTGAGCGTAGGACTGCCCCGGCGTAGTGCTAAACGTGTAATGGCAAGCCGCCGTGGGAGATAGGCACGCCCCCTGCGGGTCGGTTGCGAACGCTGGGCGAACGTTAAAGAGGGAATCGCTCTGCGCTTGACCGACGGTGACGTTGTAGGGCGACCCGGAATTGAAAATCATAAACGGACTGAGGCGAAACCCGCGCGGCAGTCCGATCGTCCCGCCAAGAAACACACGGTCCCGAATCGCAAAGGAGGCTCGCCCATAGTCGAGGCTCAGATCATACTGATCCGAGGGAAAGCTGCCAGCGCCGGAAGCATCGCTGTTCGCGTAATTGAGAGAGTAGTAGCCAAACAAGGACAGCTTCGCGCCGGCGCGGATGTTGAAGTTCGCGATCAACTGATTCTGACGAAAAAGTCCATCGGACGAATATTGGTTGATCTCGCCCGCGTTGGGATTGGGCCGCGGTCCGTCCGAGTTCGGCGTCCCCGGCGTAGGTGCGTTGGTGTCGATGGAGAGGAACTGGTGCACGCCGCGCGCGTTCAGATATGAAATCGTAACGTTGGCGATCTTCGTGACCTGCCGCTCCAGGCTGAAAGCGCTCTGCATGATGTAGGAAGCGTGCAGTCCGGAGTTGATCTGGTAGATCGCCTGTGCCGTCAACGGCAAACTGCTCACGGGCGGCGGCATCGGATAACTCGGATCGGAAACAAGGTATTCTTGCTGCGTCACTCCGTTCATGCGATCCGCGTTGAGAATCAGGCTTTGGCTGAAGCGATCGTAGAACAGGCCAAAGCCGCCGCGCAGCACGGTTTTTGGAGCGCTCTTGCCTCCTCCGCCAATGCCCCACGCAAAGCCCAGCCGCGGCGCCCAATCGGCATGATCGTGGATCGCGTTCTGCGTTTCAAAGCGTAGGCCGCCGCTCAGCGTGAGGTTGGGGCGCACTTTCCAGTCGTCCTGCACGTACAGACCCGCGTCCACCATCGTCACCGGAACAGTGGCCGCCGCGCCGCTCGGCGTGTCATTGATGGAATATTGGGTCGGACTTCCATCCGGCAATCCCTGCTGTGCATTGCTGTAGGTCGTGATATCCGGAAAGGTATAATTGCCGTTAAATCCAGCGCTGGACAGGTTCACTTCGTGTACCGCCCGCAGACGCCCGCCAAATTTCACGAAATTCTTGCCTTGTAATATCGACGTGTAATTCTGCAGTTCGTAGTGATCCTGGTGGTCGGTCTGCGTTCCCGCACTGCTGCCCCCACCCGTGAATCCCCCCAACACATTAACGCCAATCGCCGTGCTTAAGGGAGTCTGGGTACTGTTGTCGCGCAGATACTGAAAGCGGGTTTCATTTACAACTTTTGTTCCGAAGATCTGGGTATCGCTGATCTGCACCGTGTGTTCGGTAGACGAAGTATCGTAGCCGGCCTCCGGCAGCACAAGGCCGCCGACGCCGGCGTTCTGCTGCGTGTCACGGTAGTACTGATAGCGGGTCGTAAGCGTGTTGTTGGGGCCGACCTGGTAGTCAATCCGAGGGCTAAGGTTGGTGCGGGTATGGGGGTTGGGCACACTTTGGTCGAATGCCGTCGGCTGGAAGTTTGTGCCGAGGATCGTCGCATCCACCACGGCTATCTCGTCGATGTTGCGCCGCTGGACGTCGAAAAAGAACGATGCCTTCTTGTTGATCGGGCCGCCGATGTTGCCCTGGAAGATCACGGAATCGTATGGCGCTTGCGGAGCGTCGCCGAGAAATGGATTGCGCGTGTTCAGGCCCGAGTCGTTTCCCACGACGGAGAACTGTCCGTGGTATTTGTCCGTCCCGGGTTTGGTGAAAATTTCGATGCGTCCGTAGCCCAGCTTGTCGTATTCGGCCGAAAACGGATTTTGATTGATGCGAATCTCGCGAATCGACGACTTCGGCGGAAGCTGCCCGCCGGTGAATCCGTCGATGTACAGCTGCCCGCCATCGGGACCGGCTGAAGGTCCGGCGAGCGCCTGCAGGTCGGCCAGCAATTCATCGGGATCGTCGGGCAGGGCTTCCAGATCTTTGCCGCTGAGCACGATTGCGCTGGCATTATTCGCGGGGTTCACGTCGAGCGTCGGCGTCTCTCCCTCGACATTGACTTTTTCCTGCTTTACGTTGATTTCGAGCGCGATGTTGAATTGCGCGGCTTGGCCGGCGGCAACCTCCACGTCGTCTTGCACAAAAATGGAAAACCCCTGGGCATTCGCCGTGACCGTGTACTTGCCTGGCGCAAGATTTCCAATTTCGTAGTTGCCGGTTTTGCCGGTGGTGGCCGAATGCGTTGGCCCGCCGGACACCAGAATCGCAACCGTGGTATTCGCAACCACCGCGCCCGAAGGGTCAGTCACCTGCCCGCGCAAGGTTCCTGTGGCTGCGGGTGGGGCGGAGGACTGCGCCGAGGCCGTTGCCACCAGCCCGCCGAGCGCTGCCACGATCAGAATCGCCATCATCAAATTCGTGAGAATCAATACAAATCTCTTCAACACACAACCCTTCTCTTTCCAGGCAGATCGTATGGAGTGAAACTGAATTCCTACTGCGAGCCTTCGCCTTCCCCACCCTGCGCGTTCAGCGACCACGGCGAAAGCAACGACGACGCGCTTCGGTTGGGAGCGGCCGTCAGGATGGCTTCGACGCCCGCCAGCAGCGTGATCGCGGTTACCGCCCCGGAATCGGCGCCGTCGGTGGACACGATCATCACGGCGTCGCCCTTCTGCAAATCCGCCAGCGTGCTGTTCGGCAAGCGGCTCAACATGCGCTGAAAATCGGGTGGGCCATTTCCGCCCGTCCCGTGCCCGGCTGGCGATTCTGCTCCTGGCCGCACGCCCGGCGCAGAACCCTGCGCGTTGCCCGGACCTTGGCCTTTTTCGCTGCCGCCCGGTTGATCCCCGCTCGCGCCGCTAGCCGTGCTTTTCAGTCGCATGGCGATTCGCTGCGCCATCTCCGCCGGCAACTTTTTCATTTGCGAGTCGGGTGACACTTTTACGACCACGGCGCTCTTGCTGATCGCATCCTGTACGGTCATTGTATTTGCCGCGGTATCGATTGACTTGATACTTCCCGCAATATTGCGAAATGCGCCCGCGACAATCTCCTCGGCCGCTAATTCGCTGCCATCGGCGTTGCGAGTTCCACGCGCGCGAAGCTGATCCCCCGCTTTGATTTGCGTCATGAATTCGACGGCCGGCGCGGGTTTCGCGTCGTCGAACTTCACGGAGTCAGGCGCGTAGCGGCGCAGAATCGTGTTTTTTGCGATATGGATGACGACGCTGTGGCTCGCGCCCATTCCGCCCGATGAAATTGTGATGCTGGCCGCGGCCGCGTCCACTTTCGTGACCAACCCGCCCACTCCCCGCTTCTGCCAATCCTCGCGGTCGTGCTGCTGCTTCGCCGACAAATCGGCCTGCGTCATCACAATCACCGCCAGCGCGGCAATCGTGTGCCCATCCGCCGATGCCTGCCCGCGAACCAGCACGCGATCGCCGGGATGCAGGTCTTGCGCCTGCAAGACAGTCGCGTTCTTTAGGTCTTTTTCTCCCGGAGGCACGTGCAAAATCTTCGTCGAGGCGAGCAATTGCGCCGTGATTTCTCCACCCGATTCCGCCGCCATCGTGATCGAATCGGCTTGCACGCCCTTGATGACGCCCACGGCCTTGGTGACTTGCGCCCCCCCCGTATTGTCGGCGGGCTTGTTCTGCGCGAGAACAGAGCCGGGCCCGGCCAGCGTTAGAGCGATCCCCGTGGCCAGCAGGCATGTGGTTAGACAATGCACCCGTCGCCGCCTCTGCCAAAAACTTCGCATTCTCTAACTCTAGCATTGCCAAACACGCCACGGTTTGGCCTTTACGAAGTTTTACCCAGCACTGACCGATCATTGGCGCTGCTTTTACAGGGCTGTTGGCAACTGCAACTCTATCGCCGCGCATCCAGTGCTACAGGACCCACAAGTGTTGAACCGCGGGCTGTTAAGATTTCCCTGAGAGAACCGGCCAAGGAGGCCCTGCACCGTTGTTAAAGTCCCTCGTCCCTGCCTTGATCTTCGCGCTGATTGGTTTTGTCGCAGTCGCCCCTTCGATGCTGGCGCAGGATGCGGCTGCCACCGCAGCCGCCGAGGTCAAAGTCGTCACGCTTCCCGTCACCGTGCGCGACAAGAAAGGCAAAATCGTCCGCGACCTCACCAAGGATGACTTCACGCTGCAGGAAGACGGGCGGCCGCAGACGATCCGGTCCTTTGCGTCCAATGCCGATCTCCCGCTCACTCTCGGCCTGCTTGTCGAGACCAGCAGCAGCCAGGACAAAGTGCTCGACGCGGAGCGGAACGCCAGCCGCAGCTTCCTGGAGCAGATGCTGGTGCAGGCAAAAGACAAAGCATTCCTGATCCACTTCGATCATGAAGTGGAACTGCTGCAGGATCTGACGTCATCGAAAGAGAAGTTGCAAAAGGCGCTCGATTTGCTCAAGACGCCGTCGGATCGCGAGCGCGCGAACGATCCCAACGATCCTGCCAATTCGCCCTCCAAATCAGATTCGCAGCATGGCACGCAGCTGTATGACGCGGTTTTCCTGGCGTCGAACGAATTGCTGAAAAAGCAGCCGGGGCGAAAGGCTCTCATCATTCTCTCGGACGGCGTCGACCGCGGCAGCAAGACGTACTTGGACGGCGCGATCGAGGCCGCGCAGCGTGCCGACACCGCCGTGTACACGATCTATTTCGCCGAACCTCGCCACAATGATCGCGACCAGCAGGGCGCCGGACAGAGACAAGGGGGCGGAGGCTATCCCGGCGGCGGTGGTGGTGGCGGATGGCCCGGGGGTGGCGGTGGATGGCCGGGTTCCGGCGGTGGCGGCCGGGGTAATCGCGGAGGGCAGCGTCCGAAAGAAGAACCGCGCGCCGATGGCAAGGTAAACCTCCAGCGGATTTCCAAGGAAACTGGTGGACGCTTTTTTGAAACATCCAAGAAGCAAAGTGTCGGCGAGGTTTACGACTCGCTCGTCGAAGAACTGCGAACGCAGTACAACATGGGCTACACGCCCGACAAAGACAGTTCGGCCTCCGGCTATCACCACGTTCAGTTGACCGTGAAAAACAAGGACAAAGAACTGACGGTGCAGACTAGGGACGGATATTTCGCGGATCGCTAGAGCCGCAGGCAGGCTCGACCAACTCAATCCGAATTGACGCCGGAGGCCTTTCTGCGGTTGGATGGAAGCTGCGTGGCACCGGCGCTTCCCATCTTCGATCCCGACTCGCGGCGGTTTAACCGCCTCGATGCCGCTTGGCTGGCGATTTGGCTCATCTTCCTCGCCGGACTCGCCGTGCTGCCTCCACAACTCGAATGGCATAAGCAATTAATTCTCCTCGCCATCGGAATCTTGCAACTGCTGGAGTCGCGGCTGATTTCTCGTCTGCCCACGCGCGGAATCTCCTACGTGATCCTGCTCAAGATTTTGCTTGCGACCCTGCTGATCGCGCACACCGGCGATGAAGTCGGCATCAACAGCAGCTACTACCCGATTTATTACTTACCGGTGGTGACGGCGGCGCTCTATTGCCGGCCTTTGCTGACGCTGTTCTGGACGACGGTTGCTTCCGCTGCCTACTGCTCGTATCTCTTCATCGACCCCGCGATGCAGGATTACGAAATTACTCCCGACGCGTTGGGCTACCTGGCGCTGCGCATCCTGTTTTTCTTTCTCGCGGCGATGGTCGTGAACCGCTTTGCTCAACAAAGCCAGCATCAAACACAGTTGTATCGCGACCTCGCTGAACGCCTAGCCGAAACCAATCGCCGCCTTGAACACGCACAAGCCGAAGCGCGGCGTTCCGAGCGGCTCGCCGCACTCGGCCAGCTCTCGGCTGGATTAGCACACGAAATTCGCAATCCTCTCGGAGTGATCAAAGGCTCGGCTGAAATGTTGACCCAGAAATTGCAAGCGTCCGACGAACTCGCTCGCGAGTTAGCCGGATACATTTCGACCGAGGTCAACCGGCTTAGCGCCCTCGTGACCGAGTTTCTCGACTTCGCCCGCCCGTTGCATGCGCAGCCGAATCCCGCCGACCTGACTGCGTTGCTTGATCGCGTGCTGCAAGTTGTTGCCGCGCGTTTTACCGGCAAACAGCCGGTGCGCGTGGAGCGCGAATACGCGAGCAATCTTCCATTCGTTCCGCTCGATGAGAGCCTGTGCGAGCAAGCCTTCCTCAATCTGGTGCAAAATGCCTATGAAGCCATGGAAGCCGGTGGCACGTTGCGAGTCGAGGTTCAGCCCGTCATCCAGGAAGATCGAGAAGGAGTAGAGTTGCGCTTGTCCGACACCGGTCCTGGCGTTCCCGAAGAATTGCGCGAGGAAATCTTCAATCCGTTTGTGACCACGAAAAAAACGGGAGTGGGCCTTGGTCTCTCCATCGTTTCGAAGATCGTGGACGGTCATCACGGGTCGATTCATGTAGACAATGCGCCAGCAGGTGGAGCGGTATTCACAATCTTCTTTCCGCTGGAGGAAGCCGAACAGCAAATCGCGAATAGGGAACGACCAACGACCACCGACTAGCGACCGATGCCAACCATTCTCATCATCGAAGACGAAGCCAAGATGCGCCGCCTGCTCGAGCTAAACCTGGGCGACGATGGGTTCAAGACGCTCTCTGCCGGCGACGCCGAAACTGGATTGAAGCTGCTCGCTTCCGAGCCAGTCCACCTCGTTCTCACTGACCTTAAACTTCCCGGCATGAACGGGCTTGAATTTCTGCAAACCGCGAAACGCCAGAATGCCGCGTTGCCCATCGTCGTCATGACCGCGTTCGGCTCGGTGGAGACCGCGGTCGAGGCGATGAAAGCCGGCGCCAGCGACTACGTCCTCAAACCGTTTTCCCTCGCCGAAATGCGGATGGTGGTGCACAAGGAGCTGGACAACTCCCGTCTGCGCGAAGAAAATCGCTCGCTCCGCGAAGCCCTGGGACAGAAATACAGCCATCCCAACATCGTCGCCATCAGTCCCAAGATGCAGGAAGTGCTTGCTACTGTAGAACGCGTCGCGCCCACCAGCTCGACCGTTCTTTTGGGCGGCGAAAGCGGAGTCGGCAAAGACCTGATTGCGCGCGCCATTCACGAAAAGTCGCGGCGCGCGTCCGGCCCTTTCGTCAAGATCAACAGCACCGCCATTCCCGAAAATCTGTTGGAGAGCGAACTGTTTGGCTACGAAAAGGGAGCTTTCACCGGCGCGGCCAACAGCAAACCCGGCAAATTCGAATTAGCCGACAAGGGCACGCTTTTTCTCGATGAAATCGGAGACGTGCCGGCTGCCATTCAAGTCAAACTGCTGCGCGTTCTGCAGGAGCGCGAGTTCGAGCGGCTGGGCGGTACGCGCACCATTAAAGTCGACGTGCGTCTTATCGCCGCCACCAATCGCGACCTGCGCGCCGCGCTCGAAGACGGAACTTTTCGCGAGGATCTTTATTACCGGCTGAATGTCGTCCCGATTGACATTCCTCCGCTGCGCGAGCACAAAGAAGACATTCCCGGACTCGCGAACCTGTTTCTCGCGCGCTTCGCCAAAGATTCCGGCAGGGAAGAGAAAATCGTCGGCATTTCGCCCGCCGCCATGCAGCTTCTAGCCGGTCACTATTGGCCAGGCAATGTGCGCGAATTGCAGAACGTAATCGAACGCGCTTGCGCGCTCGCCCCGGGCACGCAACTGGAAGCCGGCGACATCCAACTCGACTCGCCGCGCAATCGCAGCGGCGCCGCATCGGATCGCGATCGCTTTCTTCCCGACGGTATGACGCTCGACCAGTGGGAAGATGAAATGATCCGCGAAGCTCTGAAGCGCGCCGGGGGCAACAAGTCGCAGGCGGCGCGACTGCTGGGTTTGTCGCGCAATGCGCTGCGCTATCGCTTATCGAAGATCGGGATTGACGACAACGAAGGGGAGTGAGAAAACTCCGTACCCAGCGCCCGCACCCAAAAAAACGCCAACGTCCCTCCGGAAAAGATGCAGCGTCGAGATTTCCATCGACGGGCCCTCGCGTTGCAGCGCGGCCTAATGGTGCACGATGAGGGCCACCAGCGCCACGAGAGTGGCAAACACGGGGATCAAAAAGACCGCGACCAGCAGCAATTGAAGCTGGCTGCCGCGGTGCCGATGACGTCTCTTAGAAATGGCCATAGACTTGGAAAGCAAGCTCAAGCCTCATTAGATAGAACGAGATCCGCGCCGTTTTCCCTTCAAGCCTCCTGACAACCACTGGCCGAAAACCACCAACCTGGCTGAACCCGGCCACCAGGACCCCGCAAAACGCTAATGCACATAGCTTGTGGTTCCACTCTCAACTAACTGAAAAGTAAGCTAATTATTGGAATTCCTCCCTGTTGCCAAAAATTGGCACCCGACATGCATTGTTGCATGCATAGCATTGTCAATCGCAACATCGGAGACACGTATGAAATTCAAATTCATCGCAGCACTTCTAGGATTGACGATGGCGATTCCAGGCGCTGTCATCGCTCAGAACGTCATTGCCCAGAACGCCCAAGCGCCGGATCAGTATTCGAAGCCGTCGCCGAACATCCAAATGCAGGGTCCGAACGACCAGGGAGCCGCAGACCAGGATTCGGCGGATCAGAATGCGGACCAAGATGCGGCCGATCGAAGGGCGGCAGCCAACGGCAATCCATCAGACGGCAGTTCAGCCGATCAGCCTTCGATGAGCCAAGGCCCGATGGACCCCGGCTCCAACGGTCCAAACTCGAACGAACCAAACTCCAGCACTCCCAGCGCCAGCACGCCGACTTACAACACGCCGGCTCCGGCGGAAACTAACGGCGTCGCGCGCATCAGTCTGATTCATGGCGACGTCTCGACGCAGCGTGGCGACTCCGAGGATTGGTCGGCGGCTGCGTTGAATGCCCCCGTGCTGGCTGGCGATCGTGTTTCTACCGGCGACAAGGCTCGTACCGAGCTTGAGATCGATTACGCCAACACGCTCCGGCTCGCCGAGCATTCGCAAGCCAACATTACCCAGCTCACGCGCTCGCAAATCCAGATTCAACTTGGACACGGCATGGCGAACTACACCGTCTACAAGGCCAGCGATGCCGATGCCGAAATCGATACGCCCAACGTAGCCATTCGCACCGAGCGGCGCGAATCGAGTTTCCGGATTCTAGTCACCGCCGACGACCACACCGAAGTTCTCGTTCGTAAAGGCGAAGTTGAAGTGACGACTCCGCAGGGCGGCACGCGCGTGGGGCAGGGACAGTTCATCACCATTCAGGGCACAGGCGCCGACGCGCAATACAAAATCGGCGAAGCGCCGGCCCGCGACGATTGGGATCAGTGGAACACCGATCGCGACACCATGATCCGCAACTCGGAAGCGCGAAAGCACACCAACGACTACTACGTCGGAACCGAGAATATGGATGGCCACGGCACCTGGTCCGAAGTTCCGGATTACGGTCAGGTGTGGCGTCCGAACGTTGCGCCCGGCTGGGCTCCGTATCGCAATGGCCGCTGGGTCTATGAGCCGTATTGGGGATGGACCTGGGTTTCGTATGACGATTGGGGCTGGGCTCCGTATCACTATGGTCGCTGGATGCAGGTTGACGGCGGCTGGGGCTGGTGGCCGGGTCCGGCGTATGGATATCCGTTCTATCGTCCAATCTGGGCGCCCGCGTACGTTTCGTTCTTTGGCTTTGGCGGATTCGGATTTGGCGGCTGGGGTGGAATCGGCTGGCTGCCGCTCGGGCCCGGCGACTTTTTCCATCCCTGGTGGGGACGGTGGGGCGGCTATCGCTTCGGCCGCCTCGGCGAGAATCGCGGCGGATTTGCTCCGTTGCGTGCGGGATCGAGGTTCTCGAACGTGAACCTGGCGATGCACAATGCGAACTTCCGCGGGGCGACGTCGGTCTCAGGACACGATTTTGGCACCGGCCACGGAACGGTTCGCGCTGTGAGTCACTCGGAGATGCAGAATGCGCATTTCGCCAACGGCAGGCTGGGAGTGACGCCAAGCCGCGAGAGCTACTCGGCCAGCGGACGCGCGGCGGCGTCGTCAACCACGCGAAACGCGTCGCAGAATCAGCACTTCTTCTCGGCCCGTGGCGCGACGGCAACGGCGTCGAACGGCAGGTCGTTGAATAGCGGATCGGCGAATACCCGATCGTCGAACGAAAGATCGTCGGGCGAAAGATCGTCCAATGAAAGATCGGCGAATGAGCGCTCGATTGGAAGCAGCCACGAAACTGCGAGAAGCGGCAATTCGGCTGGCTCGCGTGGAGGCGGTAGCAGCAGCGGCGGCTGGCAGAAATTTTCGCCGATGACGCCGCGTTCATCTTCCGAGCCAGGACGGGGCGAGTCCGGCAGGGCCAGTGAATCGGCCGGCCGGGCGTCATCGTCCATGGGCAGCGCAGAAAGAGGCGGCGCGGAAAACCGCGGTTCCTACGGTTCGTCCCGCAGTTCGGCTTCAGAAGGCCGGGGCTACGGCGGCTCTCGCCCGCCGCTCAACATGAGGCAGCCCATCGCCACGCCGCGCTCGTATGGCGGCGGCACTTACGGCGGCGGGCGCCCATCCTACGGTGGCGGTCACTCCGCTCCCAGTAGTCATGGTGGCGGATGGTTTCACGGCGGAGGTTCGTCACATAGTAGCGGCTCATCGCATGGCGGAGGTTCGTCGCACGGCGGCGGATCGCATGGCGGTGGCGGCGGACATGGTGGCGGCCACGGCGGTGGCGGCGGACATCACCGGTAAGACTTCGCTGGATTTTGTCCCAGCGCAGCAAGGCAGCATAGCAACTCTACCCCAGCAGTGGGAGGCGCAAACTGCGCTTCTCACTGCCCTTTTTTTGGTCTTGGATTTGCCCGATTCGCATTCGCCCGGCAGATCGCGAACTGAGAGAGCTTCAGTCCTACTTCAACCCCTTCACCACATACGCCTCCGACAGCACCCGTCCGTAGAGATAAGCGTAAGCGCTCCCATCGCTCGACAGGACTGGCGGGCTAATAAAGGAGACTCCCTCGCCCGTCGCTTCCCCGAAGGCTTTCCACGGCTCCATCTTGCCGGTCTGTACATTTGCCAGAGAGACCTTCACGGATTTCGCGGCTAGCGTTCCCCTGCGGATGGGAGCGACATATAACGATCCCCCGTCCGGCGTCCAGCCCATGATGCCGTAGCCCGAGTCGAGCCCCGGAATGGGACGAAACTCGCCGCCTTCCAGCGGCCAAATTCCTCGTTTTCCATCGGGTCCACGCACCGCGATGCTCCGGCCGTCCGGCGAGAGGCTGATGCCGACGATGCCCTCGGGAGTGATGGGCTTGGAATCCCCGCTGCTCAGATCAATCAGATAATCGCGCAAACCGTGCCCGGCTTCAATCCCGGTGGCGAGCAACCGCTTACCATCGGGAAAGAACTTAACTCCGCCATAGCTGACAGCATCATGGGTGAGCACTCTCGATTCGCCCGCTCCCGTCGGCACCAGGTTGAGTTGCCCGCCCTTCGCCGGTCTTGTGATCACCCACTTTCCATCGGGCGAGATCGCTCCCGCTACGCCATCGCCAATGCGTGCCGGAGGCGAGCCATCCGTATCGCGCAGAAACACGGTATAGTTCGGTCCCCCGCCGTCGCCTTCTTCTTCGAATAGGATCTTGTGGCCGTCGCGGGTGATGTCGCGCAACTGCGCCCATCCGAACCACCCCAGTTCCTGCTCTTCTTTCCCACCCGGCGCCATGCCGCGGATCCCATGGCGCACGTGATTGGTCACCGTTAGCACCGTGCCATTGCGCAAGTCTTCCAGCCACATGCCCCCGGGCACGTTCGTCATCGTGCGCAGCTTGCCCGAGAGGGTCACGGCGCGCGGGTTCTCGGCAGAGCCGTTGTTGGTGGACGTAAACCAAACTTCATCGCCTGCCGGGGACCAGAGAATCCCCTGCAATGAGTTCCAGCCGGAGGAAAGTTTCTTCTCCGGTTCTTTGCCATCCGCGCCAATCACTGCCGCGGAGCCTTCGTCGTCGCCACCAGTGTTTTCATGGTCGGCGAAGGCGATCCACTTGCCATCCGGCGAAATTTTGGGGTGACTCATCCAGTTGATGCTGTCGATGAGCACCTTGCCCGCGGGATACTCCAGACGCCAATGATTGTTTTCCGGCACGTAACGGACCACCGCCATGCTGTCGCCGTTCGCGGACCAGTCTGCGTCCTGCACATTGTCCAGCACTTCGCGCGGCGTTCCTCCACTCAGCGGAACCCGCGCCAGCGTTCCGCTGCGTGCATAGCCGCCGTGACCGACTGTGTTGAGGCGGATCGCCATTTCTCCGCTCTTGGAGATCGAAAGCAGCTCGGCATCCTTGATCCCCAATTCGCGCGACCCCGGATCGTCCGTGCGCGACATATACAGTTGGTTGTCACCGCCCTCCCAGGAGGCGCTGTAAACGATGCTGCCGTCTGGCGTGAACCGGGCGTTGCCGATCGACCCGGTGCGAAACGTAATCTGCTGATACTCGACTGGAGAGCCGCTCGCGCTGCCCTTGCCGGTCCACCAGCCAAGGCCGTATACCAGACCCGCGAGTGCGAGACCAGCCGCGATCCCGGCCAGCAGCCTGCCGCGCGGCTGACCGAGCGCAGCGCTCGCGCCACTGCCCGCCGTCGCTACTCTTGCCGTGGCGCCGGAAAGCCCCGAAAGATGTTCGAGATCGAACGCAATGTCGCTGGCGGAATGAAAGCGCGACTCGGGATTCTTCTCCAGGCAGTGGTGCACGATGCGTTCCAGCGCCGGAGAAACATTGCGATTGGTCTCGCTCAACTCCGCCGGCTCTTCCTTCAAAATCGAACTCATCGTATCCGCGGCAGTATCGCCGTGGAACGCCCGCTTGCCCGACAGCATTTCGTAGAGAATCGCCCCAAAGCTGAAGATATCGGACCGCGGATCGAGCGCCATGCCCCGCACCTGCTCGGGAGACATGTATCCCGCCGTGCCCAGCACCACGCCGGCCTCGGTCGCGCCGTGGGTCACGGTGGCCATGGAATTATTTGCGCTCGGGTCAACCTGAGTGAGTTTCGCGAGGCCGAAGTCGAGGATCTTAACCCGCCCGTCTTTGGTGATGAACAGATTCTCCGGCTTGAGATCGCGATGAATGATTCCTTTTTCGTGCGCCGCTGCCAGTCCATGCGCGATTTGCATGGCGTAGTCCAGCGTCTTGCGGGTGGCAATGGCTCCGCTACGCAGACGCTCGCGCAGCGTCTCGCCCTCCAGCAGTTCGGAGACGACGTAAGGCGAACCCTCGCTCGTGCCAATGTCGAACACAGCCAAAATGTTGGGATGATTCAGGGCAGCGGTGGCCAGCGCCTCCTGCTCAAAGCGGCGCATGCGGTCGGCGTCCAGCGATAGCGCCTGCGGCAAAACCTTGATCGCCACGTCGCGTCGCAGGCGAGAATCGCGCGCACGATACACCTCGCCCATCCCGCCCGCGCCGAGAAGGGAGACAATTTCGTAAGGCCCGAGTTTGGTGCCAGGAGTCAGGTTCATGGAGGAGGAGATTATAACCGGGGTGGGACGGATCGTGCGGGATGAATAGGTCGCCCCGCTCCATGGGGCTGATTAGCGAGAAATGCGAGTAAACTGGTTGTGTCAGGAGAATCCACTGGCATGAAAAAGCTGCGCTTCCTGCTCTCGCTGACCAACGACGACAACGACTACCAGATCGAGCAGACCTCGGCTGCCCGGCACGCGGCCCAGAAACTGGGCGTTGATCTCGAGATCGTCTATGCCAACAACGAGGGCATCGTGCAGAGTCAGCAACTGCTGTCGAGCATCCAGTCGAGAACCGTTCCGTTGCCCGACGCGATCCTGTTCGAACCTGCCGGTTCGAGCGCCCATCCTCATGTGGCGCACGCCGCCGCCGCTGCCGGCATTGGAGTGGCGCTGTTGAACCACGACGCCAACTATATTGCCGAGTTGCGCCGCCTTTTTTCGGTCCCTGTATTTTCCACCACGTCGAACCACGAAGACATCGGCCGCATCCAGGGACAGCAACTGAGCGCTTTGCTCCCCGCGGGCGGAAACGTTCTCTACATCCAGGGCCCCTCCGAAAGTTTGGCCGCCCAACAACGCTACGCTGGCGTGCTCAAAACCAAACCCGAGGCCGTGCAACTGCGCGTCCTGAAGGCCCATTGGACCGAATCGAGCGCCCACAAGACGGTCGCCTCGTGGCTCCAGCTTTCCACTTCGCGCCAGTCGCGGATTGAAGCCGTCTGCGCCCAGGACGACTCCATGGCGATTGGGGCGCGCAGGGCCTTCGATGAACTCCCCGAAATGCGCGACCAGCTGCAGAGGATGCCGTTTCTCGGGTGCGATGGGCTGCCCAAGACTGGACAGGATTGGGTGCGGCGCGACTTGCTCACCGCGACGATTTTCATTCCGCCGAATGCGGACTTGGCGATGGAGTTGATGGTGAAATCGATTACCACCGGCACGCTGCCGCCAGAGACTACTTTCACCACGGCCCGGTCCTTCCCCGCCGTGGAACTGTTGGCAAAGTCGGCGAGCGCACACGCCTGATTGTGCGAACCGACAGCTGCCCTCCCTAGTTCTCGCTCTCCACCGGCTTCGCCCTCGGAGCCGGCAAAGCCTTCGCCGGCTTGCCCGTGTTGGGCGCCGTCATGGGCGGAGTCGGCGGCGCTGGAGGGGCAACGGCCGCAACCGTCCCTTTGCGAATCTCAATCCCGCCCTTTTCGCAATTCATCACCAGCTTCGGGCCATTGCTTCCAATCGAGCCGCTGGCGTTCGACTCTCGATCGTGATTCTCCACTTTGATCTCGTCGAAGTCGCTTTCGATTTCACCTTCCCGCGTGCGCGCTTCCACCTTCACCGCCGTATTCGGAGGAATCGAAACCTGCACGTCGCCCTTGCGGTTATCGATCTGAATATTCCCCGGCTTGCGCAGTCCAACCTCGACCGTGCCGTTCGAGTCTTCCAGCCGCAAATCGCCCGTCAAACCTTCCAGCGAAACGTCTTTCGAGCGCGTCGTCAGCCGCATTGGCCCGACGAGCGAGTCGGCGCGCAGGTCGCTGGAATCGAGATCGAGCC
This sequence comes from Acidobacteriaceae bacterium, assembly GCA_003162935.1. Classification (GTDB taxonomy): domain Bacteria; phylum Acidobacteriota; class Terriglobia; order Terriglobales; family Acidobacteriaceae; genus Acidiflorens. The sequence continues at coordinate 5,186 of PLUW01000104.1, read as the reverse complement.
GCCCATCCAGCCGCGAAAACTCCATGTCGGTGCGCGAAGAATGAAAGGTTACCGTCTTGCTGATTCGCACCAGCCGCACGCTTTCCTGAAACTCGCCATTCAGATGCAACGTGCCGTCCACGTCCTCCACGTCCACTTCGTTGGCCTTGCCTGAGATGCTCGCATCGCCTTTTACGTGCGTGAGGCGTGCGGCACTGCCGTCCAAGTTCAGGACAATGTTTCCCGTCTGATCGTTGACGNNACCGTCACGTCGCCGCGGCTGGAAGTGATGACGAGAGCGGTATTGGCCGGCACAAAAATATCCATGTCGGCGGTCACGCCCTTGTCGCCCGCGCCCTGCGTATTGGCATTCAGCGTGACGACCCGGTCGGTCACGGTGAGCTGCGGTTTGGTGCTGCGGTTATAGTTGTCCGCGTCTTCTTGTTTTTCGGCGCGGACTTTCTTGCGCACCGAAACCTTGATCGTCTTTGTGTCGGATACATTGACGGTGACCGTGCCCCGGTCGTCATTGACGTGAAGGGTGCTGCCCGCCGGCATGTCCTGGCTCAGTTCGTCGCTATAGTTAAACGTGGAGCCGCCAAAAATTTCGTTGAAGTCTTCATCGTCACCAAGCTGGATGTGCTCCCCGATGCCCTTCCAGTTCAAACGCGACACCTGAGTGGCCGTCATGCCAAATCCGACGAGCAACAGGATTAGAAAGACGCCGCCAACGCCAATGCCGCGCACCGGCTGGCCGTAGCGCTTGGCCTGCTCGTACTCGATCAGCTTGAGTACCCCCCACAGGATGAGCAACGCGGGCCAGAAGCGGGCGAACAGCGATCCCAGGTGATGGATATCCATGATCCCCATCGTCCCCAGCAGGAACAGGACACCGATCAGGATCAGTACGACCGGCCCGGCAATCGAACGATGTGGAACGCGCGGAGTCGGAGTTTGCGGCATCATTGGGCTAGCCACGGTTCACCTCACTGGTTGGTGGTACGGGTGGTGTTGGAGGAACCGGCGGCACGGGAGGAATCTGGCCCCCCGACGGACTCGCGGCCGGCGTCATCGACGCCACATGTCCCTCCGTCGATGCGTTCCCCTGCAGCAATTTGACCGCGCCAATGACCAGCAGAATGACTGGCCAGGTGCGGTGAAAGTGCAGACCCGCCAGGTCCATGTTCTGCAACTGGAACAGTACGCCGACGGTCAAAAGCACCACCGGTCCCATGATCCGCCGTGTTCTGCAACGCGCACATTGGCAACCTGCACAGCCTCCAGGGACGACTCCCCAATTACGCGCGAACAGCCAGCCGCCGAGGAAGATCAAAATCAGCGGCCAAAAACGATCCAGCCCATATTCCGTCAAGCCCAGAGTGTTGAGCAGGAAGAGCACACCCAGCAAAATCAGCACAATCGCGCCCATCGGAACCTTGCTCGTCTCGATCTTAGTCCCGCCGCCAAAAGTTGCCGCCAGACCGAATGGATCCGGCACTGGTTGGGACATCTGAATCGCCTTGGCCGAGCGCACCGCGTCAAGAATCTGGTAAACGACGAAGAACGCGATGCCCAGTCCGCAGAAAACGCCCAGCGCCGACGAGTGGTCGTTGTCAGCGGCGTTGCATCCGGCGATGAGCAGTACAAAAATGGCCAGATGAGCCAATCCCTTGGCGTACTGCGCGGTGTAGACCGCGCCCACGCCGAAGGGAAAAAATCCGGCGAGAATTCCCGCCACGGTCGGATTCGGCCCGCTGCCAGTTCCCGCCGCCGCGGGAGGCACCTGCCCCGGCGCGGGATTGAACGTGACCGGAGTAAACCCCGCAGTGCCCGTGGCAGCTCCCGCCGGAACGCCTTCCATCTTCGCTCCCAGGCAGTCCTCGCAATAGATCACGCCCCGCACGGGACGTGTACAGTTCGCGCACAGTGCCTTTCCGCAAGTGCGGCAATAGGCCACTGCTGACGCATCAGCATGATTGGCGCAGTTCATACAGACCTCCGATTCGTGGTCGTGCTCACAGCCGGTGGAGCTTCTCTCAGCGCGGCAAACACCGGCTGGTTGTAATCCTGCGAGTAATTCCGATCTTGTCTCTGTTCCGGTTGCCCGCTGGTGTTGTTCTTGGGATTCTGCTTCTGTTCCGCCGGTTCCGCAGGAGTGTTGGCCCGCTTCAGCTCGCGCACCTTCGATTCGATCTCATACACGAACCGAATATTGTCGTAATACTGCACCACCTTGATTTGCGCGTCGTTATACGCATGACGGACCACCGCCGGCCGCAGCGAAACCTTCGCCACATCCTTCGGCTTCACTCCCGCCACGCTCAACCCCAGCGAAAACGAGAAGAAGATCATCCCGAACGACATGGCAAACCGCGGCTGCCGCACGAACGCCGAGACCGGAGCAGCATACGAATCCCACCACTCCCGCGCCCGCTCGCCCAACGGAGTGGTCCGCCCATCGGCCCGTGTCGGCAGCGTCCGCCGACTTACCACGCCACTGGTAGCCACGAGAATGTTGTGCACCAGATGCGCCGGAGGCTCAACCGCTTCGAGCGACCGCAGCCACTCGCGTCCCGCCTGCGCGTCCGCAAATAGCGGCCCGCAGACCGCGCAGACATGCCGATGAGCCTCGAAGCTCTGCTTGCGCGCCGCGCTTAGCCCGTCACCGTCCATCGCGTCGCTAAGCAGTGCTTCGAACTCCGTGCAGTCGATTCCGTGTTTGGTTTCGTCTACCATCAAATCACCTGTTTATATGTACGTTGTAGGAGGCGCGCTAGTTCCGCTCGTCCCCGGTTAATTCTTGACTTGACGGTCCCCTCCGGAACCCTCAAAGCCGTAGCGATTTCCCGATAGTCCATGTCCTGCAGATCCCGCAAAATCACCGCCTCCCGCAGCTCCGGAGACAGACTTTGCAGCGCCAAATGCACCATTTCCCGTGTTTCTCGCTTCTGTACCGCCGCATCCGGAGCCAGTCCGCCGTCCGCGATCCGCTCGCTCAGCGGCTGCGCATCCTCATGCTCGGAAGCCGTGGAATCGAGCGAATCCGTGATCCGGTCGCCTTTCGTCTTGCGGAAGTGATCGACCAGCAGATTGCGCGTAATAGCGGTGACCCAGGTCATGAACGCGCCCTTACCGGAATCGTATGTGTTTAACGTGCGATACATCTTGATAAAGACCTCTTGGGTGAGGTCCTGCGCGTTGTCGGAATCGCCGGCAAAGCGGTAGCAGACGTTGTAAATCCGCCGGTGGTAGCGCTGCACAATCTCTTCCCAAGCCGCGGCATCGCCCCCTACGCAGCGACGGACCAGCAATCCGACAACCTGGGCTTCTTCCAAAACCGACTCCGTGAGATTCGCTTTGAACGCCTACCAGACCCTTAACAGCACAGGAGAGGTACGTTTCTGTCGGGCAGCAAGTTCCATTGCATCATAAGGCTAGCGATTGTAGCAGGAGAAATGCAGGTCGAGACGCAGACTAGAGGAATGGATTCGTCACCAGGACGCCGAAATATTCCTGCCCTGCATTGAAGTCTTCCGACAGAATTCGTGCGCAACCCGCGCGTTCGGCGGCGGCAATGATCATGCCGTCATAGAAGTGGAGTCCATAAGCCGCGCGCGCTTCGACGGCGCGTCGGACCAGCTCGCCATCGGCGGTGACAAGCCTGACGGGGGAGAGATCGTCTAAGATCGCAATCACAGCTTCGGGAGTCGCTAATGGCGAAGCTTTGTGAAGTAACGTGGATGCAAATTCGGACAAGACCTGCACTGAAATCACGAACTTCCCCGCGACTGCAGCTTCCACCAGTTCTCGCGCGACTCGCTGTTTCTCGCGATCATTGAACTGAAACGCATATACGAACACGTTGGTATCGAGGAAGTCACCGCCGCTCATGCAGGTCTGCTCGTGTCCAAGTACGCTTCCCTATGTTGAACTGATACTTCTCGAAGCTTTCTCGAAGCGCTTCCAACTCCCTGCGCTTGCGGCCCGACTTGGCGTGTTCTTCGGCTATTTCCTGCAGGTAGGACCGCACCAATCCGGTCAGAGTGGTATCGCGCTCGACCGCGATTTTGCGCACTTCCTTGACCAGATCGTCGTCGAGAGAAAGCGTGATATTCATAAACCCATAATAAGGGAAAACCTTAATAAGGGCAAGTTGGATTTCAACCTCTGACCTCACC
>PLUW01000104.1:0-1000 GCA_003162935.1 Acidobacteriaceae bacterium | reverse complement strand
TTGCGGCGGAAATCCGCGAAGACCAAGCTAAGTCACTTTTTTATAAAGACTTTACCTGTAAGTCCTTATTCCCCAAAGACCTGGCGGTATAATCAACCTAAGTCATTTGTTTTTAAGGACCGGTTGAGGGGGGGTAGGGGTGCCAACCAGTAAACATCCCCAAAAAACAGGCGACGAGTCCCCAAACGCGCGCAGAAGTCTTCAGAGCCGCAACGGTTTTTTCCTGACGACTAGCGACTAACGACTGACAACTGCCCTACGAGAAGCTGACCCGCACATCCGGGCCCTTATCCAGGTGGATGCTGTCGATGAAGCGGACGCGTCCCGTCCTCAGAGTCAGGATGATCGAAGAGGTGCGAGTGCCTTCGCCGAAGAAGCGGACGCCTTTTAACAGCGAGCCTTCGGTCACGCCGGTTGCGGCGAAGATCATCTGTTTGCCGGGAGCNNTGCATGTATCCATTGAGGCAGCGGATGGCAGCCGCGGTAATCACTCCTTCGGGAGCGCCGCCCGATCCCATGACGGCATGCACGCCGGTTCCTTCGACCGCCGCGGCAATGCCGGCCGAAAGATCGCCGTCGCCGATCAGCTTGATGCGCGCTCCGGCCTTGCGTATGTCGGAGATCAGCTTTTCGTGGCGGGGACGGTCGAGCACGACCACGACCAGATCGTCGACGCCGCGATGCATGCGGCGCGCGATGTTCTTTAGATTGACAGCCACCGGAGCGTCGAGTTCCACCGCGTTTTTGCACGAGGGGCCGACGACAATCTTTTCCATGTAGCAGTCGGGAGCATGCAGCAGGCCGCCCTTTTCGGAAGCGGCGAGGACGGTGATGGCTCCGGGCGATCCGGTGGCGCAGAGGTTGGTGCCTTCGAGCGGATCGACGGCGATGTCGACATGGGGAACGTCGCGTCCGTCCTTATAAGGGCCGCCGACCTGCTCGCCGATGTAGAGCATGGGAGCGTCGTCGCGCTCGCCTTCGCCGATGACGATGGTGCCGT
>PLUW01000022.1 GCA_003162935.1 Acidobacteriaceae bacterium | reverse complement strand
ATGCGGGGCGCCGCCAAGAGCCGATAAGGGCTTACCGCGGATGTCTCGACGGCATCGATCTGCTCGGTCACTTTCATCGACGCCAACTCTGCGCCAATGCCAGCGCCCACGCGGCCGCTTACTACTAGACCGGTGATGATCGGGCCAGTCTCATGGAGAACGGAGAAAACGATCGCGGCGGGAAGCAGCGACTTGGCTCCAAACCGAGTCAGGCTGTAACGGGCTTCCATGGAAAGTACAACGCCGGTAGCAGCGCCAGCCAAAGCGACCAGCGGCAATGACATGGACCCAATTTCGTCGAGTTGTCGAAACAGCTCGCGGAACTCAAACGGCGGAGTCACGGCTGCGCGCACAACCCGCCAGAAAAATATGCCCAAATCTCCGAACCACTCGAAGAACTTGTTGATCGGGCCGAGAACGGAACTCGCAACTGGAGATACAGCAGATGCTCGCGGCTCCGGAAGGGGACGGTCCACGCCCGCGACGGCGCTGAATTTCTGGTCGATCACGGCTTTGACCCCGGATCGGGCGCTCCATGCGTATCGTTGAGGTGCATGCGAGTAAGCAGTGAATGCGGGCCGCTATAGAGAAATTCAAGAGAGATATTTGCGCCGACATATCCCAGTAAGCTGTAGTTGCCCATGCGGAAGGCATCCTTGTAACCGTAGCGGCCGGGATACCAGGCATAAACAGCGGTCATAGTGCCGGCATAAGGGGCAACCAGATCGGGAAAAGAAAAGACGCGATGGCCATCGACGCCGCGGCGCGCCGTAAAGGTGGAAACCACGGCATGTTTCAGCCGCGGAAACACGCCTTTGCACTCACAGCGGTAATACAAGGTGTCTTCGCGTAAAGCTTCCGAGAGCGCATAGCGCGTCGTTGTCGTTGCTGCCGCGATGCCGAAGTCGGACCCAAATCGTTTGCTAAACCCTTCCGCGCCTTGCTTCCACTCCGGCGGCGAATTATCGATCTGGTTAATGCCAGCAACGATTCCAGCGCCAACGATAGGATACGGGCCGAAGGCATCGAACAAGTAGTTGCGGAGCTTGGTCGTCTCAGGCGGGCGTATGTATGCCAGATCCGGAGGCGGGACTGCTGCACTTACTGACATGTCGACAGTGCTGGCGGAGGAACTACCCTCGCCGACCAGTGATTGCGCCTTGGCCAACGCGGGTAAGACTGCGAGATCCGCGACCACTAACAGCAAGAGCATAAGTCGTCGTATCTTCATATCGAGGCCTTCCTTGGTCACTACAAGTCTCGGCTTGCGAACCAATCAGGAGCCACGTTCTTCACACTGTAAGCGAACAAGTTCCATGGTCGCATTGGCAAGCAATCTCGACCTCTTTGGAACCGGCTTCTCTACACGCCGTACCGCAGTATTTGTCTCCAGGTTGCACCACGCACTGGCATGGCAGGTGGGCACACTTGCTCTGTCCCTTGGCCGTCATCATTGATGATTCTCCTTTATATAACTGCGTATTAAGGAAACTCTGATTAACTCCCGGTTTCCCCCGTGCACCTCTGTGAACCCTGTGGTTTATGTTTTTTGCCGACACTGAATCAGAGTTTCCCTAAGGAACGCCGTCGGACACTACTCCCATCGCTCCAGACTCTCGACTTGCTTTCGAATCGACGCCACTCTCTGATCGATCAACTCGGGGTCCGATTCCAGGTCGAGGGAGAGATCGGGAGAGATCGCTTTCAGTTTCAGAGAGTAGTGTTCCAGTTGATTGGCATCGTGATTCAGCGCTTCAATCACAGATTTCAATTGTTCTTTCATACATTGACCGCCCTCACCAGAATTCCAGGTCTAAAGGATCAAGATCCCATCCGCGGTATGCGACTGTTATTTCGCCTCAGTCAACGGCATATTCACCAAGTGCTCACTGAGGAACCAGGTCTGCAGCTCGTTGGTTCGCAGCACCTGGCTGACCAGCAGGTCATTTGTGCCGTCGTCGCCGACGTCGGATGCGCGCCGCGCCACGACCCGAACCAGGGAAATGATTGTCTGGTGCGCGTCGACCAAACGCGACAGCTGTACGGGCACTTCTTCCCGACCGCGCGGCGCGCGCTCGATGCGGGTTGTTTCTGCCACGTCCGGAGCCATCGCAATGCTGATACCGCCCAGAAGCTGGATGCGTTCCGCAATGGTGTCGACCAATTCAGCCTGTTCGCCGAAATGTTTGTCGAAGAGCAGATGAAGCTCGTAAAAGGTTGGTCCCGCCACCTGCCAGTGCGACTTCTTATACAGATCGCGCAAGGTCATGGTGTCGGCAACGATTTGATTGAGTTGCTCGGTCATTTCGAGCCTCACCGGCTCTTCCAGATCAAGCGGGAGCATAGGGGTTACAGTGCCGTAGCGTTGAATCTCGGCAGCGCGCTGGTGCAGCCGCGGCTGCGCCGTAATGCGCCCGTTCTTGCCTTCTGCGATGTTCGTAGTTGGTGTTGGCATGATAGTGCTCCTTTGCGGGATATTGATTTGCAGCCGCATTTCGGTGGCTGCTGTTATTCGTGACTTCCTGTCGCAACCTCGTGAGGCTGCAAAAGGAGCGGGCCATTGGCTCGGCCCGCTTGGAGAAAGATAAGCAGTTACCCGCGATGATCTCCCAATCGCGGGCAGATGGCTGTTCCAAATTGCTCACTCCAGCCTGATTGCTGGAGCGGCGGACACATCTTCGCGCGGCGCTACGCGTCCTACGGAACGGCCTTAACTTTCTTGAGCCATGGTTGGTGCATTCGAATTCGGCCATCGCTGTCCCATTTGACGACCGCGTCATCTTCGTTCGTCCGCTCCACGGTGCCGAATTCTCCAGTCGGTTTACCGAAGTTTCCCAGGCCTTCGACTCGATCTCCGGGATTCAGAGGGTCGCCCGTCGCAGAAGGCTCGGCGAGCGGAGGCCTTTTGGCACGATCCGAGTCCGGGACCGCACCGCGGTGTGACAGCGGTGGTTGGGGCGCGTTACGCAGCTTTCGTACCGGGCGATTTGTGGCATCGGTCATATTCGATTGTTTCCTTTGTTTCTTTGCCAGCGGGAAGCGCCTTGAACCGCGACTTGTCATCCACCGGCAGAAACAGAATAGCCGGCGAGGAGTGCTTTGACTGGTCAACACTGCTCACTCTGAAAATGAAATCGAACTCTCAACATTTCAGAATCTACACTGTGGGTGAAGAGCAGGGCCGTTTCCAGCATTCGGAGGTAACTGAAAAAGCCGCCGATATACGGGCGGCTTAATGTTGCAGGTTCATTAAGTTGCACTATGCCATAACGTGGGCTTTTTCTTCCGTCTTCTTGTGAGCCTCAGTGGAGCATGCGTTGGCCTTTGTGGAACATTCATTTGCTTTCTTGGATTGGTCGAGAGCAGCGGGTTGGTTGCCTTTGTCGTGACACTCCGCTGCGGCACGATGTGCTTTGGCTGCATTATCGTGTTCCGCTGCGGCTTTGCGATGCGCGTCTTTTGCCATGTTGAGTCCTCCTTGTGGATGATGCTGCAGGCGCTGGAGACGGCCGAAGTAGATATCTAGTTGCGGCCTGCTTGCAGACTGGACCACACTACCCGGTTCGCAGCCTCGGTAAATGGTCAGTTCGATACACATCCGAAATTAAATCTAGTAAGTGCTTGATATGTTCCGCTGCTGAGCTTTTGAGCTTTGTCCGGCGTCAACTAGTCGTGAAGAACCACACTCAGCAGCGAACTATGAACTTGCAGTCCATCTCCGCCATAGTTGACGAAGCCTAATTTTCTGAACCGATTCATGAAAAAACTGACCCGGGACCGAGTTGTGCCGATCATCTCGGCGAGGGTCTCCTGGCTGATTTTGGGGATTACCGCTTCCGGCACGCCTTCTTTGCCGAAATGAGCCAGCAAGAGCAGAACGCGGGCGAGTCTCTTTTCGCTGGAATTGAAGAGTTGGTCCACCAGATCCTCTTCATACCGGATGTTCCGCGCCAGCAAATAGGCTACGAACACGTCGGAAAAGTCGTGTTCCCGATGCAGCGCGTCCATCATGGCTTTCTTGTCGATGCGCAGAAGTTCGCAGTCCGTCGCGGCGGTGGCAGACCCCATGCGCAGAGCCTGCCCAGCCAGGCTGCCTTCCCCGAAAAACTCTCCCTCGGTCAATATGCCAAGGGTTGCCTCTTTACCTGCTTTGGACACAACTGTGAGTCGAACCTTGCCTTCCTGGATGTAGAAGATGGAGTCTGCAGCATCTCCTTGCGTGAAGACTGTTTGTTTCTGGGCAAAGACCACGTCCTTCTTACCTTCCCCGATCATGGCAAGGAAGCTTCTCGGGTCGAGGTTGCGCCCTTTTTTCGCCGATGCACTTGCGGATGTCATAAAGGGCCTTTCTATGGAGCAACTACACTCCCGTAGACTATGCCACAGTGAAAACGGGAAAGATGTTCACTTTTGCTCACAATCCGCGCAACGCGGAAATCAAGGGCAACGAGGTCCGCCTGCCCGTAACTGCAAAGCTGCCGTTGAAATTTTTACCGTTGAGTGAGCAATATTGAGCAGATTCCAGTCGTGGAACATTGCATGATGCGCCTTGTGAAGGCGAAAGATCTCACCCCAAAGCAAATATTGGCTGTGCCTTGCAACACCTGTGGGGCAGCCATCGGAGAAGTCTGTGAACTGAACACGGGGGCCCCGCGCACCGAACCCCATCGCGACCGAAAACTTTCGGCCGCCGAAGCCGCCGAAAAATAAACAGCGGAGGATGACTTTTTCCGGTGTGCTGTTCTCTCCTGTTGCCCGACTTTCCGCCTCGCCCACAATTTTCTTACAAACTTAGAGCCAGATTACCCGGACCAGGGCCTGGTCACTTTTGCTCAGAAGAATCTCATCGTGGCTGTTAACGTCAACGCGTGGAAACAATTGCAACTCGAGTTCTCAACACCCACGCCAGGCGCTGATCTGGCCGCCACACCTCGCCCTGGAGGGCGAAACTAATGTTAACGAATGCTGCACATCTCAAAGGAATTACGATCCAAGCCACCGACGGCAAGATCGGAACCGTAGACCAGTTCTTTTTCGACGACGAGACTTGGGCGATCCGCTACCTCACCGTCGGAACCGACGGCTGGCTTGGCGACCGGCAAGTGCTGATCTCGCCGTTTTCCATCGTTCATACCGACTGGCAAGCCAGGCGTCTCGATGTGTCACTCACCAAAAAGCAAGTGGAGAACAGCCCCAACATCGACACGCACCAACCCGTCTCCCGGCAGCATGAGAGCGTGTACATGGGGTACTACGGTTATCCCTACTATTGGAGCGGACCGAACATGTGGGGCCCAGCGTCTTACCCATCGGGCTTGCCGGTTCCGACAACCGTCTTTAACGAAGCGCAGGCGAAGCACGTCCACAAAGCGTCCATGGATTCGCATCTGCGCAGTAACAAGGCCGTCACCGGCTATCACATCGAAGCTTCCGATGGTGAAATCGGCCATGTCGAAGGCTTCATCATGGATGATCGAGCCTGGGCAATTCGCTATATGGAAGTGGGCACGCGGAACTGGTGGCCGGGCAAGAAGGTATTGGTTTCTCCGGCGTGGATTCAGAGCGTCAGTTGGGAGCACTCCAAAGTCCACGTTGGCCTTTCGCGAGAGGCGATCAAGACCGGGCCGGAGTTCGTCGAATCCGCGCCCATCACGCGCGAGTATGAAGACCGACTCTACCGCCACTACGGCCAAGCGCCCTATTGGTTGCATGAAGACGAATCAAAGCCTTCGCTTACCATGGTCGGCGTCTAAGTCATGGCGTGGGCATCCGGAAACACGGATGCCCGCCATGTTTTCTGGCAGCGCAGATCCTTTTCGATATCGCTCTTTGAACTGGAGGCTACATTGAACAATACCGAACACCCGCACCCCTTGGGTGAAAGCCATCACGGCCACATTCCTTATTGGAAGCGCGCGCATCACGATTGGCGTTTCTGGATCGGC
>PLUW01000043.1 GCA_003162935.1 Acidobacteriaceae bacterium | reverse complement strand
CCAGGCTGAGCCACTCCCCGACCGATGGTTGACTGCGGCTGCCAGGGAAGGCGGGCGCAGCGTCAACCTGAACAGTATAACATTCTGCGGACTGGTCTTTGCGCTCGATGGCTTTACATTTGCTGCCTGAACGGCCGCGATTGGCTGGTGAAGCCTCCCGTCTGGCAATGCAGATTCTGTTGACAGCGAGCAGCAGCCTCAGACTGCTACAATCTTCGTCACTACTGTCTTTCATGCATTCTTAAGACGTTTCTATGCTGGCTTTTACTGCCGCAAGACTGTTGACTCCGACCGATGCCGTTGAGCATCCCTTGTTGCTCGTTGAGCAGGGACGCTTTCTCGAAGTTGCGGCGAAGAGCAGCCTCCAGACACCCGCCGGAATTTCCCTGTCCGATTTCGGCGATGGCGTAATCGTGCCAGGCTATGTCGATCTTCACGTTCACGGCGGCGCGGGATTCGACGTCATGGATGACGATGGCAAGGCGTTGCCAGCGATCGAACGACTGCTCGCGCGGCATGGGGTCACGAGTTTTTTCCCGACCACCGTCACCGCTCCGATCGATGCGACGCTGCGCGCACTCGAACGGTTGGCGGACGCAATCGAGGAGAGCCAATCGGGCGGACAACGTACTAATAAGGTAGGCAGCGGGCGAACTCTCGCGCTGGGCATCCATCTTGAGGGGCCATTTATCAGTCATGCGCGGCGCGGCGTGCATCCGCCGGAAGACTTGGTGGCTCCTACGCTGCCTTTGTTCGAGCGGTTCTGGCAGGCGGCGCGCGGGCGCATTTGCATGATGACCATTGCTCCTGAACTGGAGGGCGCGCTCGAGGTCATTGCCGAAGCGGCGCGGCGCGGCGTTTGCGTGAGCCTGGGACACTCAGACGCCGACTTTGCTACGGCTGAACGCGGAATCGCCGCCGGAGCGCGGCACGCTACGCACACATTCAATGCTATGCGTCCGCTGGGTCACAATACGTTAGATCATCGCAATCCCGGCATCTTAGGTGTGGTGCTCACGGATGATCGCGTGAGCGCGGATATCATCGCCGATGGCATTCATCTTGATCCGGCAATCGTGAAGCTGTTCGCTCGCGCCAAAGGGCCGGAGCAAACCGTGCTGATCACCGATGCGATTTCCGCGACCGGAATGCCAGATGGGCGTTACCGGCTTGGATCGTTCGAGGTGGACGTTCGCGAGGGCAAGTGCACGCTGGATGGCAAACTGGCGGGAAGCGTTTTGACGATGGATCGTGCGGTACAAAATCTGGCGCGCTTTGCCGAATGGGACTTGCAACACGCTGTGGCGGCTGCGAGCCGGAATCCGGCGCGGGCGGCGCGAATCGCGAATAAGGGCGTTATTGCGGCGGGCGCCGACGCGGACTTCCTCGTGCTGAGCCCGAAGGGCGAAGTGCTGCGGACTTTTATCGGCGGCGTGGACTGCTTCTCTGCATGAAGGCAACGCACGAAGAATACGAAGGAGAACAGTGGCTGAGACCCGGAAGTTTCCCCATCATCTGATTCGAGAGATCTTCGAGCAGCCTGACGCGTTGCGCAGAACCATTGAACCTCGCGTCTCGCTCGCCGAGGGACGGGTTCGTCTGGACGAAGTTCGCATCTCGCGCGAAGAACTGCGCGCTCTGCGGCGCATCAACATCGTCGCATCGGGAACCAGTCGTCATGCCGGAATGACGGGACAGTTCATGATGCAGGAACTCGCCGGTTTGCCGGTCGACGTGGACTACGCCAGCGAGTTCGAATACCGCAATCCCATGATTGGGCAGGGCGAACTCAGCATCTTCATTACTCAATCGGGAGAAACCGCCGACACGACCGCGGCGCAACGCGAAGCGCGACGCAAAGGATCGCGCACCATCGCGATTTCGAATGTCGAAGGCTCGACGATTGCGCGCGAGGCCGACGGTTTCATCTACACCCACGCGGGTCCGGAAATCAGCATCGCCTCGACCAAGGCATTCACCGCACAGATGGCATGTTTGTTTCTGTTCGCGCTGTACCTGGGCGAGATCAAGGAAAAAGTTTCACCAGAGCTGGCGCGGCGCTACATCGGCGAACTGCTCGCGCTTCCGCAGAAGACCGATGCGATTCTCGCCGCGTCCGATCAAGTCGAAAAGCTCGCCGAGCTTTACTATCGCGTGGACGATTTCATGTTTCTCGGGCGCGCCATTCATTACCCGATCGCGATGGATGGAGCGCTCAAGCTGAAAGAAGTTTCCTACATTCACGCCGAAGGCTATCCCACCGGAGAAGCCAAGCATGGGCCGAATGCGCTGATCGATTTTCGCCTGCCGCTGGTGATGATCGCGACTTGCGATCGCAACGACGCGGGGTCCGTGATCCGGTACGAAAAAAACGTCAGCAACATGGAAGGCTTCAAGAAGCAAGGCGCAACCGTGATTGCGCTGGCGACCGAAGGAGACACGATCATTCCGCAGTTCGCGGATCACACCATTTTTATTCCCGACGCTCCAGAGTTGCTGTCGCCGATTCTTGAGATTGTTCCGCTCCAGCTCTTTGCTTACTACGTAGCCCTAAAGCGCGGTCTCGATGTGGATCGTCCGCGGAATCTGGTGAAGGCGGTCACGCTGGAGTGAGGCGGTCAGCCGTCAGCCACATGACGATGTTCACGCAAAGGATGTCGTTCGGCGGTGGCCCGAGCTGAGGTATGAAGAACTGCATCTATTGCCGAGCTGAGGTTCCCACTGACGTGCCACGGGAACACGTAATCCCGCAGAGTTTCGGCGTGTTCGAGCCGGATCTGACGCTGGGTTGCGTATGTAGTCCATGCAACGGCTACTTGGGAAGCAAACTCGAATGGCCGATGCGGATCGAGAGCATCGAAGGCGCGCGCCGTCTTCAGTTTGGCCATAAAAGGAACGGTTGGAGGCATCGGCACCAAAGGCGTTGTACCGATTGTGGGCGAGGGACATGATTGGAAAGGCGCGAGAACTGCGATTAAAACGGACAAGAACGGCACGCAGAGCACAGTCGTATTGCCGCAAATTGGAGCCAGGCGCACTCCCGAGGAACCGTTCGAGTGGGTACTGGAGAAAGATTTGAATGCTGATTTTGCCGCTCGATATCCAAAGGGCAGCCGGTTTCACATTGTCGGGGGCGATGGGCCAGAACATCAGCAACGCCTCGTCGAAAACCTCAAGGCGGTCTGCCCTACATTCATCTACGGCGGCAGTCTCCAATCTCCGATCACCGAGAACGGCACGGTCATGGTGTCCGTGGACGACTACACCGTGAGCCGAACCGTTGCGAGATGCCTCTGTAAGATCGTGTTCAACTATATGGCGCTCACTTGCGGGGATGTCTTTCCTTTGTCGAGCGAGTTCAATGCTCTGCGTGAGTTCATCCGCAACAATATCGGCGACGCCGCGGGGCGTGTAATCGTGAAGCAGAAGCCCATCATCGCCCAGGGTATCATCACGGGAGAGCGGGGGACCGACGGCCACGTACTGACGATTGAAGGAAGGCCGCGGGATCGCACCCTCACCGTGCAACTCGCTCTGTTCAATAGCATCCCGTACAGGATTCCGATGACTGACCAGTACATCGGGCATGCTTACGTCAAGGGACATCACTTCAGCAACGATACGAATGCAGTGTCAGAGTTACAGGCTAAATTTGCTGGACCTGATTTCGATCCAAGCAAGATCACGTGGTGACGAAGTAGCTTCATCACCACGTCAGAGAGTTGAGAATACTTAATGACGGAAGAAGATGACACCAATCTCGAACTGCAGGCAGCTTCGTACCGAGAGGTCAGCTGAGGAAGTCATTACGATTTACCCCAGGGTCCGGGCTATTCGGAAGCTGTCCTCTGCCGGGTTTGGGTTCCGCATGATCGGGTAAAGTCGTTGCATTCATCTTCTCGGTTCGATGTGGCGACGCGTGGGGGCGGTGCCCGCGCCACGCACACTCCAGCAAAATTCCTCCCAATTGCTTATGATGAGGAAACGCACTTTTTCGTGGGGGCATCGTGGCTCAGACGCTGGAAGAACAAATTACGCACGCTCGTCAAACGCAATCGTCGAACGGAATTGAAGTTCTGGAGACGCGGGAGTGGCTGGATTCGCTCGACTATGTGCTCTCGAAGGGCGGAGCGGAGCGGGCGGGGCGGCTTTTGCAGCAACTGGCGCTTCATGCCCGGCGCGAGGCGGGGATCAACCTGCCGTTTTCGGCGACGACTCCCTACCAGAACACGATTCCTTCGCGGCAGCAGCCGCCGTTTCCAGGCAGCCAGGAAATGGAGCGGCGCATCAAGAGCCTGGTGCGGTGGAATGCCATGGCCATGGTCGTCCGCGCCAACAAGCTTCAGGAAGGCATCGGCGGACACATTTCGACGTTTGCGTCGGCGGCCACGCTCTACGAAGTGGCATTTAATCACTTTTTTCAGGCGTCCACTGAATCGGGCGACCGCGATATCGTCTATTTCCAGGGACACGCCGCACCTGGCATTTATGCCCGCGCCTACCTTGAAGGCCGCATACCCAGGGAGAAGCTGGAGAACTTCCGCCGCGAGTTGAAACCCGGCGGGGGGCTTTCGTCGTATCCGCATCCGTGGCTGATGCCCGATTTCTGGGAGTTTCCGACGGTGTCGATGGGACTCGGGCCGATTCAGGCGATCTATCACGCGCGGTTCATCAAGTATCTGGAAAATCGCGGGCTGAAAACGTCGACCGGCGGCAAGGTCTGGGCGTTCATGGGCGATGGCGAGATGGACGAACCGGAAGCGCTGGGCTCGATCACGCTGGCTTCGCGCGAACGGCTCGACAATCTGATTTTCGTCGTCAACTGCAACCTGCAACGACTGGACGGACCGGTGCGCGGCAACGGCAAGATCATCCAGGAGCTGGAGGCGATTTTCCGCGGCGCGGGATGGAACGTGATCAAGCTGATCTGGGGCACCGATTGGGATCCGCTGATTCAGGCGGATCGCGATGGGCTGCTGGTGCGGCGCATGGGCGAGATCACGGACGGACAGTATCAGAAATATTTTGTCGAGAGCGGAGCGTACTTCCGGCAGAATTTTTTTGGGACCGACCCTCGGTTACTCAAGATGGTGGAGCATCTTTCGGACGAGCAACTGGCGCGCATGCGGCTGGGCGGTCACGATCCGATTAAGGTTCATGCGGCTTACAGGGCCGCGGTCGATCATGCGGGGTCGCCGACGATCATTCTGGCCAAGACCATCAAGGGCTACGGACTCGGCGAAGCGGGCGAAGGCAAGAACATCACGCACCAGCAGAAAAAGCTGAACGACGATGAGCTGCAAATTTTCCGCTCGCGGTTTGGTATTCCGATTCCGGATGGCGAGCTGCACAATGCTCCGTTTTATCGGCCGGCCGACGACAGTGCGGAAATCAAATACATGCAGGAACGCCGCAAGCAACTGGGCGGTTACATGCCGGTGCGGAGGGTGCGCGCCACGCCGCTGAAGCCGGTTCCGGAAGCGCTGTTTGAAGAATTCTACAAAGGCACCGAAGGGCGCGAAGCTTCGACCACGATGGTGTTCGTGCGCATGTTGTCGAAGCTGCTGCGCGACCCGGAAGTGGGGCGCTTTATCGTGCCGGTGGTTCCGGATGAGGCGCGAACGTTCGGGATGGAGGCGCTGTTCCGGCAGGTCGGCATCTATTCGAGTGTCGGGCAACTGTATGAGCCGGTCGATATGGATACGCTCCTTTATTACAAGGAGGCTAAGGACGGGCAGATTCTGGAGGAAGGGATCACGGAAGCGGGATCGATGTGTTCGTTCATCGCCGCCGGTACGGCGTATGCCAATCACGGCATCAATACGATTCCATTCTTTATTTATTACTCGATGTTTGGATTGCAGCGGATTGGCGACCTGATCTGGGCGGCGGCCGACATGCGCTGCCGTGGCTTCCTCATCGGAGGCACGGCGGGAAGAACGACGCTGGCGGGCGAAGGCTTGCAGCATCAGGACGGACACAGCCATGTGCTGGCGCTTCCGGTGCCGAATCTGCTGGCGTATGATCCGGCGTTTGCGTATGAAATCGCCGTCATCATTCAGGACGGCATCAAGCGCATGTATGTCGAGGGCGAATCGATCTTCTATTATTTGACGGTGGGCAACGAGCCGCTGCCCATGCCGGGAATGCCCAGCCAGCCGGGCATTCGCGAGGGCATTCTTAAAGGCTTGTATCGCTACAAGACTTCCGAAAAGAAAAACGCGAAGCTGCGGGCGCAGTTGCTGGGCAGCGGCGCGATCATGTTTGAGGTGCTCAAGGCGCAGGCGATTCTGGAGAAGGATTACGGCGTTGCGGCGGACGTGTGGAGCGTGACCAGTTACAAGGAACTCTATCGCGACGCGAACGACTGCGCGCGGTGGAACATGCTGCATCCGACGCAGGCAGCGAAAGTGCCGTACGTTACGAAGACGCTCAAGGGCGCATCGGGGCCGTTTATTGCGGCATCGGACTACATGAAAGTGCTGCCCGAGAGCATCGCGCAGTGGATTCCGGGCAAGCTGGTGTCGCTCGGCACGGACGGATTCGGGCGCAGCGAGAATCGCGCATCGCTGCGGGATTTTTTTGAAGTGGACGCCAAGCATATTGTGCTCGCCACGCTGCACGCGCTGGCTGGGGAAAAATCCGGCGACAAGAAGGACGGCGCAGAAGCTGTGAGTGCGAAAGTGCTGGAGAGAGCGATTCGCGATCTCGGCATCGATCCGGAGAAACGCAATCCGGCAACCAGCTAAATTGGATTGTCATCCTGAGCGAAGCGAAGGACCTGTAGTCACGCGAGGCTGGCAAGAAGCAGGTCCTTCGCTTCGCTCAGGATGACAATGTGGAGTTGTGGTTCACGAGTTTGAGGTAAGAAAAAAACGAATGGCAACGGAATTTAAGCTGCCCGAACTGGGCGAGAATATCGCGAGCGGCGACCTAGTGCGCTTGATGATCAAGCCCGGCGCTAGCATCGCCGAAGGCCAGCCCGTGATGGAACTCGAAACCGACAAGGCCGTGATCGAAGTGCCTTCTTCGATCGGCGGCGTCGTGCTCGAGATCAAGGTCAAAGAAGGGCAGAAGGTCAAAGTTGGCGAGGTCATCTTTACGATCGAGGGCGGCGCGGCCGCTCCGGCGGACGAACCGCGCAAGCACGAACCGGTCGAACACATGTCGGGGCAGCAAGGGGCGCGGCTCGCGTTTCAGTTGGCGATGCGGGCCGAGGGCAAAACGGAAGAACAAGCGCTGCCGCCGGATCGGCCGCAGGCCGCTTCGGTAGCGTTCAGCATGCCGGTGCAACTGGGCAAGGTTGCGGGCACGGACCGCGATCCTATTCCGGCGGCGCCGCACGTTCGTCGCCTGGCGCGTGAAATCGGAGTGAATATTCGCAGCGTGGTTGGGAGCGGACCGGGCGGGCGAATCAGCGAAGACGACGTGAAGCAGTACGCCAAGAGTGCGCTGATGCAGGCAGCCGCGGCGGCACAAACTCCGCGCGGAATTTTCGTCGAGCCCGAACTGCCCGACTTCGCCAAGTGGGGCAAGACCGAACGCGTCTCGATGCGCGGAGTGCGCCGCAAAACCGCCGAGCATCTTCGGCAGGCGTGGAACACGATTCCGCACGTTACGCAGCAGGATCGCGCCGACATCACGGAACTGGAACAGTTGCGCGCCAAATTCGCGCCTCGAGCCGAGGAAGCTGGCGGCAAGATGACGGTGACGACGATCGCGCTGAAAGTGTGCGCTTCTGCGCTGAAAGTGTTTCCCCAGTTCAACGCTTCGATTGATATGGGGAAGGAAGAGATCATCTACAAGCAGTACATCAACATCGGCGTTGCCGTGGACACGGATCGTGGACTGCTGGTGCCGGTGATTCGCGATGTGGACAAGAAAAACATCGTCGAGCTGGCGGCGGAGATGACGCAGCTGTCGAAGAAGGCGCGCGACCGCAAGCTCACTCCCGAGGAGATGGAGGGCGGGACTTTCACCATCACCAATTTGGGCGGGATCGGCGGCACCGGGTTCTCGCCCATCGTGAATCATCCCGAAGTCGCGATTCTGGGCCTTTCGCGTTCGCGGATGGAGCCGGAGTGGGTGAACAACAAATTCGAGCCGCGCTTGATTCTTCCGCTGTCGCTCTCGTACGATCACCGGTTGATCGATGGCGCGGATGCCGCGCGCTTTCTGCGGTGGATCGCGGAGGCGTTTGAGCAGCCGTTCTTGCTGTCGGTGCAGGGATAAGGGCTTTTCACCGCCGAGACGCGGAGAGCGCCGAGTTTTCTTTTTGCTCTTGTTTTTCTCCGCAGCCTCGGCGTCTCTGCGGTAAGAGGCTTTGCGAATTTCGAGGATAGATAAAGAAAAATGGCAAACACTTCGAATCTCCGTGTAGCGGTAATTGGTGGTGGTCCCGGCGGATACGCCGCCGCATTTCTAGCGGCCGACCTGGGCATGAAAGTTACGCTGATCGATCCGGAAGCGAACCCCGGCGGCGTCTGCCTGTATCGCGGCTGCATCCCGTCCAAGGCCCTGCTGCACGTGGCCAAGCTGCTCGAAGAAGCCGAGCAGGCAAAGAACTGGGGCATCGAATTCGGTGAGCCCAAGGTTGACCTCAACAAGCTGCGCGAATGGAAGGCGAGCATCGTCAAGAAGCTGACCGGCGGACTGGGGCAGTTATCCAAGCAGCGCTCGGTCACGTTCGTGTCGGGCAGAGCCGCGTTCGTGAACGCCACCACGTTAAAAGTAACGAAGACTGCGGCCGGTGGCGAAGAGACGCTCACGTTCGACCGCATCGTCATCGCCACCGGATCGCGTCCGACGGTTGTGCCCAGCCTCAAGCTCGACAGTCCGCGCCTCATGGATTCGACGGGCGCGCTCGATCTGCCCGACATCCCGAAAACGCTGCTCGTCATTGGCGGCGGCTACATCGGATTGGAACTGGGATCGGTGTACGCCACGCTCGGCACAAAGGTCACCGTCGTCGAAATGCTGTCGGGCCTGCTGCCCGGCGCCGACCGCGATCTCGTGTTGCCTCTGCACAAGCGTCTGGAAAAACTCTTCTCCGCCATCCTGTTGAATACCACAGTCAAATCGCTCAAGGACGAAAAGACCGGCATTCGCGTGACGCTCGACGGTCCAAACGTAAAGGAGAAAGAGCAAGTATTCGACCGCGTGCTGATGTCGGTTGGGCGGCGCCCGAATTCCGAGATCCCCGGACTCGACAAAACGAAAGTTAAAGTGAACGCCAAGGGATTTATCGAAATTAACGAGCAGCGGCAGACCGCCGAGCCTACGGTCTACGCCATCGGCGATGTAGCGGGTGAACCGATGCTGGCGCACAAGGCCATGCACGAAGGCCGGTGCGCCGTGGAAGCCATCGCCGGACACAAAGTCGCTTTCGAACCAAACGCAATTCCCGCGGTCGTATTCACCGATCCGGAAATCGCGTGGGCTGGGCTCACCGAAACGCAGGCTAAAGAGCAGGGACGCGAGATCACGGTCGCCAAGTTTCCGTGGGCGGCCTCGGGGCGCGCCATCACGCTCGACCGGCCCGAAGGTCTCACCAAGCTGCTCATCGATCCGAAGACGGAGCGCGTGCTCGGCGTCGGTATCGTGGGCCTGGGTGCGGGCGAACTGATTGCCGAAGGGGTGCTGGCGATCGAAATGTGCGCGCTGGCGGCCGATGTCGGCATGACCATCCATCCGCATCCAACGCTGTCGGAAACCATGATGGAAGCGGCGGAAATTTTCTACGGGCAGGCCACCGACATTTATCGTCCGAAGAAATAAAGGCAGATGCCGAACTCGCTCGGCTGGACCCTTCGACTTCGCTCAGGGCAGACTCGCGAGCGCGCCCGGTCCTACACATGCGACTATTAATACTTCAATGAAAAAATTGGCGCTGTTGGTTCTCGTCGTTTCCCTTTCCTTCCCGGGCCTCATGGCCCAGTCGGTGACGAGCCTATTGAAGGGCGCGACGCAAACTGCCGCGCCCATTGTCGCGTCCGCCGATCCGCTGGGGCGCGATACGCCATCCGGAACCGTGCTGGGATTCCTGCAAGCCGCGCAAGACGGAAATGAAAAGGCCGCCGCCGATTACCTGCAAATGAGCGCCGCGCGCCGCCAGTCGCAGGGCCCTGACATGGCGGGCAAGCTGAAAGTGCTGATGGACAGCGCTTTTGTGGGCAGCTTGCGACGGATCAGCACGCGTCCCGAGGGCAATCTGGAAAACGGCGTCGCCGATCAGCAAACGATCGGATTGTTTTCCAACGGCGACCAGGACGTTCCCGTCATGCTGGTGCGGGTCACCGATCCGAGCGCGGGGAAAATCTGGCTGTTCTCATCGGAGACGCTTAGCAAAGTTTCGGAGTTGTACGACAACGTCGAAGCGCACCAGGTGGAAAACAAACTGCCGCAAAGCCTGGTGCGAAATGTGTTTCTTGGGATGCCGCTCTGGCAGTGGCTGGCGCTGCTGGCGGCGATTCCCGCGGCGCTGGCGATCGGCTGGGCGGTGGTTTTGCTGCTGGCGATTCCGCGGCGGCTTTGGCTTAAGTTCAGAAATCGTCCCAACCTGCATTCCTACAGCCGCATGTCCAAGCCGCTGCTGGTGTTCTTCAGCGCGCTGGCTCACCGCATCATAGTTCACTACATTGGACTGCCGCTGCTGCCGCGTCTTTATTACTACCGGACCATCGGCATTCTCATCAGCATTGGCTTTTTCTGGTTTCTGCTGCGCGTGACCAGCCTGATCATGCAGCGCCTGCGCCTCCATGCCATCAGCGTGGGCCGCGTCGGAACGGGAACCCTGATGGTATTGGCGGAACGGCTGCTCGCGGCGCTGGTGGTAATCGCCGCGATCCTGGCCATCCTCGCGGTTCTGGGCTTCAACCTGACCACGGTGCTCGCCGGCCTGGGCATCGGCGGCATTGCCATCGCTTTCGCCGCGCAGAAGACGCTCGAGAATCTTTTCGGCGGAATTTCCGTTCTAGCCGACGAAGTGATTCGCGTCGGCGATTACTGCCGCTTCGGCGACCGCTCCGGAACGGTGGAAGACATCAGCCTGCGGTCTACACGAGTGCGCACCGACGCGCGCACCGAGCTTTCCATCCCGAATGGCACGCTCGCCACCATGAGCATCGAGAATTTTACGCGGCGCGACAAGATTCAGTTTAGTCCCGCGCTCGCGATCCGATATGAGACCACGGCGGACCAATTGCGCTATCTGCTGGCGGAGATTCGGCGGATGTTGTACGAACACCCGAAAGTCGAAAGTAACAGCGCGGGCATACGCTTCGCCAATTTCGATAGCAGCGCGTTGCGCCTTGAGATCGCGGCCTACGTGCTGACTCGCGACTCCAACGAGTTCATTGCGATTCGCGAAGACCTCTTGCTGCGGATCATGGGGATCGTCGAAAAATCGGGCACCGGTTTCGCTTTCCCGTCGCAGACCTTGTATTTTTCGCGCGATTCCGGTCTCGACAAGGAGAAAACCGCAGCCGCCGAACAACAGGTGCAGCAATGGCGCGACCAACACAAACTGCCCTTCCCGGACTTTGCGGCTGAAGACAAGTCGACCTTTCGCGACTCGATTGCCTATCCTCCGCCGGAATCGGCCGTCGGCGGAAAATCACAGCTGGGTTGAGAGCGGTCCCCTTACTCCGGTAACTTGCGGCTTTCGACGCCGGTTTCTAGCATTTAGGCTATGCCTCATGCTCTGCTGTTATCGCCGGACGACCAAGCTGTCGCCGCAATTACTGGCGTATTAGAAGAGATGTCAGTGACCTGCGAGCGGCCGCTGGACGGAGTCTCCGCGGCCCAAATGCTCAATGCGCAAAGCTTCGACCTGGTTTTGGTCGATTGCGAAAATCTGCCGGCGGCCAAGCTGATCTTTGACGTTTGCCGTAAAGGAAACAACGGCCACAACCCTGTGCCCATCGCCATTGTCGATGGCCGTGTGGGGCTGCCCACTGCCTTTCGCCTGGGTGCGGAACTGATCCTGACCAAGCCGGTTGCGAAAGACCAGGCCCGAAGTACGATCCGCACCGCCGTCAGCCGGGTGCGAAGAGACGCCCCGGCATACGAGAGCGTTTCCGTGCAGCCAGCGAGTGCAGTGAGCGCCGTCGAAGCCAGCGTGGTTAACACGGAAGTGCGCGCGATGGCAGCGGCGGCGGCTTCTTCGCAAGGCTCCGCGCCGGCCGTCACTACGACGATGCATTCCGCTGTGGAGGAAGCCGAAGAAATCGATGCGGCGCCAGCGACGCCGAGTTCGGAAAATGCGTCGGCATCCTTTGGGACATCTGGGACATCGACGTTGTCAGAAGATCCAGTGCTAGCCGAACCGAAGACAGCGGAAGTGGAAGCGGAACCGTCGGAGACACAGCAGAAAATCTTAGAGCCGGCCAAGGCAAAGCTCGCGCAACCGGCGGCAAAATCCAGCGCCGCTTTCGTACCGTCGCATCAACCACGTCCACAGCAAGCGAGCGGCGCGCAGGTCGCATTACTAGCGCTTGTTATGGCCGGTGGCGGATTTTATGGCGCATGGCTGTATCAGCCCGGATTTCGGGCCGCGGTGCAACCGCAGATTGATCGCGTGCTGACGCTGGTGGGGATGGCGCTACCGCCGGCTTCGAAGCCGACGCCCGCAAAACCAACGGCCCGCCCGGTTCCGGTCCAGGTCGCCGCGCCCGCACCGGCACCCGCCTCGACCACTAACGCGAATCCGACGCAATCGACGAACCCGACCGGGGATTCCGCAAAGAATGCAGTGCCCGCTTCGCCAACTGGCGCAGGTAATGGTTCCGCAGCCGGGATCACGCCGCCCTCCGCCGCTGCAGCGGCGCTGCCCGCGACGCCAGGCAAAGTTGTTGCTCCGCCTGCTTCGGGGAACGGGAACACGCCCGCCGCCGCACCCGTTGTCAAACAGCCCGAGGTAGTGAAACCAAGCGCCAGTAAGCCGAGCGTCGGTAAAGCCAACGTCAGTAAGACCAGCGTCACAAAGAAAGATACTGGCGCGACGGCTCCCTCCGACACACCTCTGCCCACGGAGAATGGCGTGATTGTTCTGTCATCCAAGGGTGCGGAAAAACGACTGACTTACAGCATTGCCCCAAGATATCCTGCCGAGGCGCGCGCGGAAGGCGCGGAAGGAACGGTCGTCCTGAAGGCCGTGGTGGATGAGAACGGCAAGGTGAAAGATCTGCGCGTGGTCGAGGGAAACACGACCCTGGCAACCGCTGCCATCCAAGCCGTAAAGCAGTGGCGGTATCAGCCTTTTTTGCGCGACGAAAAGGCCCAGCCCTTTCAGACGGTCGTGATCGTAGATTTTCAGCGACCATAAACAACCCTTCGCTATCCAGCAATTCGGCAAAAGTGGGCGCAACTCGCGACCAAACGGCCGAACCACTCCATGACTCACGTAACTTGCCGGTAACCAGCGCATTCCCTACGATGGGCTTATCATGGGCTACCAAGCTTTACTTTTCTGTTCCGATGAAAAGCTGTTAAAAGTCGTAGGTCAAGTGTTCGGGGACCTGGACTTTACCGTAGAGCCCGTGCACGAGCCGTTCGCAGCCGTCAAAAAGCTGATGGCGCAACATTACGACGCGATCGTGGTCGACAGCGAGAACGAACAGAACGCTTCCCTGCTGTTCAAGAGCGCAAGGAATTCCACCTCCAATCACAGCACTCTGGCCATCGCATTAGTGGAAGGGCAAGCGGGAGTCGCCAAGGCCTACCGCATTGGCGCCAACCTTGTGCTCACCAAACCGATCAACGTCGAGCAAGCCAAGGGAACGATTCGGGTGGCGCGAGGACTCCTGCGAAAAACGTCGGAGGCCGCCGGCGCGACCAGAACGGCCGCGCCCACAACACCCGTGAGTTCGACTCCTATGTTCGGGGGCAGTTCGTTCCAGCCAGCCGGAGGGAACGCAGCCGCGACGGCCTCTTCTTTACGTCGTTCGGAGGCTCCTGACTCTAAAACTCCGCTACCCGCGATAACTCTGGAAGGACAGCCAGCGGAGACTGCAAGGGACTCTTTTGCAACGAACGCGCAGAGGGCAATCGCAGACCAGACGACGGTTACTCCGACGGCCGCTACGCCGGACTTGATTACGATCGCGCCGGAAGGGAAGGTAGAAGCGCAGCCGCCCTCTTCCGCGGGCGTCGTTGACCGCGCAGTCGAAAGTCACGGAATCAAGAACGCGGTCCAATACAAGGCGGGAATCAATCCTGCGGCATCCGTCTCGGAACCAGCGCAAAATGCCGCTCCCGCCTTTTCTTCGATCGCGGGATCGGCCGCAGCCCCGGCTCCGGCCAAAGAGGCGCCGGTTGTGATACCGGAAACCGACGACATTCTCGAAACGGAGCATGCCGATTCCTCTCGCACCGATTCACTTCTTGACCTCGCTCCAACTCCGGTGCTCAGTTCGGTTCCAACTGGCCATGCACCGTCGTTTGGAGGGTTGAGTGAGCGGAATTCCGGCGGTTCGGGCGTCAACAAGAAAACGCTGATTGTAGCGGCCATTATTCTAGCGCTGGCGGCGCTCGGGTACCTTGTATACGGGATGCTCGGCAAATCAAGCGCCACCGCAGTTCCGCACATCGCAAGCACGTCGCCAGACTTAGCGAACCCCGCTTCAGTCCTACGGCCACAATCTTCCCCGGTTGCGGCGCCTGCGCGAAGCACGCCCGGCGGCGGCCAAACCTCGCCTTCCAAAACCGCGACTGGACAATTGACCGGCAAGACGACCGCTTCGGGCAGTTTGCCGACTGCAGAGGCTGGCGTAGATCGTGAACTGGAAAGCAAGAAGCCGGATTCGGCTCCCTTGCGCGTGAAATCGGAAGCTGCAGAAAACAAAACGCAGGCGCAAGCCGACGAGCCGGCGCCACCGCTTTCCGGCCTGTTGGCCGGTGCAAACGAAAACGCAAACACCTTGAGCGGCGCGGTGTCTTCGGCGCCCTCCAGTCTTCCCGCGCTATCCATTTCGACGGTGAAACTTTCCCAAGGTGTCTCGGAAGGGCTTCTGATCAAGCGGGTACAGCCAAAGTACCCACAAAGCGCGTTCGCAGCTCATATCCAGGGCGCAGTCCAGATCGAAGCCACCATTAATAAAGAGGGCGTCGTCAGCAATCCCAAAGTGTTGCGCGGGGATCGCGCTCTTGCCCAAGCGGCGGTGGAAGCCGTCCGCCAATGGCGATACAAGCCCTACTACCTCGATGGCCAGCCCGTCGAAGTCAAGACCGAGATTACCGTCAAATTCAGAGCGAACTAGCCGCCAGCCGCCAGGTTTCAGCTGTCGGATCTTGGACTCTCCAGGAATGCGCCCACAAGTCTCCCGAGACTAGCGGGTCGCTTGCGAATCGTTCAGGAATGGTGCAACGGCGGAAAACCGATGGCTGGCGGCGGATCGCTAGTTCAACTGCTCGTCCAGGGGCCGTTGCCGTGGACGTCCCGGATGGGCTGTGATGCTGCGGAACTTGTCGTAGAGTGCGTGTAAGTCTTCGCTTAACAGCCGCACGACCTGCACACAGAAATCGCCGTGCTCACGCAAGAATGCCAGAAACTCTTCGCGCGGTATGAAAATTGCCGTGGTCTGGTCGCCGGCTTCGGCGGTGGCCCGGTACTTTTCACCGCTCATGCTCTCACTCAGTCCGAGCATCGTGCCCGGAGTGGCGACCTCCAGAAGCTGTTTTTGGCTGGCACCGGTCGCCAGCAGCAGGCGCACTTCGCCGCTCTCCAACAGGTAAACGCCGGTTGGCGCTGAACCCTCATGGAACAGCGGCACGCCTTTCTGGAACCGATGCACCGGCCGGATTCCGTGCAGGGCCTTGAGTAGATCAGGGCTCAACTTACTCGGCGGAGGCTGCGACGACACCATGTCACCCCTTCCTGTCTTAGAACCAGTCTGCATACATTGGCGAGGTCTGCCTATGATCCAGATCACGTCTTTAAGTGACAATTAGTTCCAGACTGTGGCTTGGAGGGCGTTGCCGTTGAATTGAGAGCGCTGGGCGAAGAGAATATTCTCGCCAGCCGTGCCTGAGAGGCATCGATGCCGCGCGGCTATTGCCGCTCCAGGATCTCGTCGATTGCAGCCCGGTTGCCTTTGTCGATGCTCACAACTTTGTGAACGGGCTTGAACCCGGTCAGGGTGATATCCACGATGTAGTTACCCGGTCCGAGAGCAACGCCAACGGGCGACGTCCTCTCCAGAACCTGCTGGTTGATGGCGACTTGTGCGCCTTTCGGTACGGTGCGAACTACGATGGAACCCAGGTCGGCCGCACTCTCTCCGCCGCGGCCGAACAGCTTGTTGAATCGGCCGAGGGGCCGCATGTCCTCGGTGTTTCCCAGAGCTCGGAGTGCGGGTGCGTACTGGAAATTCTGAGCGGGTGCGAGATCGGCCAGCGTGGCTTCGTCGAGATATCCGCGCTTGCGCAGCAGAACGGTGTGACTTCCTTTTTCCACGGCGAACTGCGCCGGGGTTACTCGCCCCGTGGGCTTGCCGTCGAGGATGACTTCGGCGCCGACGGGTGTGCTGTTCACCACCATCAGCGCATTGACCGGCGACAAATGCAGCATTAGAGACGACTTGTTGCCGGAGGCGACATCGACCGAATGTACGTCCGAAGAATAGCCGGGCTTGCTCACCGATATGATGTGCTTGCCGGGAGTTAAACCCGTCACATTGAACGGCGTAACCCACGAGGGATCATTTTTCCCGTCGACCTGAAACGATGCGCCTTGCGGGCTGGAGTCGATCATCGCCGCGCCCAGAATCACGACTGGCGCCGGCGCGGGAACTGGCTCCCGTGGGGCGTTCTTTGACTTGCGCTTTTCGGCGGGGCGTGCCGCCAGCCTGGATTGCGCTTCTGCGACCTGCGGAGCTGGCTTTCTTGGCGGCGCCAGAGTATGAGCAATGGGCGGTTTTGGACCTGGAGTCGAATCGGGCCCTGCGGCCGTAATCTTCTTCGGAGCCGCGGTCGCGCCATCGTCTTCTGAACGAACGTGAAGCAGCACAGCGATCGCGATAAGCAGGATCAGCCCCATCGCTCCAAGAACCGAAAAAAGAATCAGCCGTGGCGGGACGGTGGCGATTTGCTGGAATGCTCTCTCCGCGATTTCGCGCGGCTGGATTCTTGCCTTGTCTTCGTTCTCCGCCGATCTCCGGGGAAAGACCTGCACCACCGTAGGCGGATCAACGGACTCGGGGACGGACGGCGCAAACACCGGTTCCTTGAGCGGAGGCATCTCGGCCAGGTCGGAAAATCTGGTTCCAGATGAGGCCGCCGCTGCCCCCGACATGACCGGATCGGCGGCGACGCGGGGCGTTGGCCGGACTGTTCCCAGTTCGGCCGGCGACGCCGATAAAACCGGGCCGCGTGGAGCTTGGGTTTCGCTAGCATTCACCTCAAAATCGCTGATGAGTCGCGCACCCGTGTTCGAGTTGTGGTTCGAGCGCGCATCCGAACCACTGACATTTGGGGCCGCGGAAACGCCGGCTCCATTCGCGGCGCCCGCAACCGCCGCAGAAGCTTTGTTCCCGACGGCAGGCCGATCGGACGGCACAGGAGCGGCTGCGCTTGCGCCTGAAGAGACGAACTTGCTGGATGCAGCCGCGCGCGCGGAACTCACGGCGGCACTCGTCGCCAAAGCTGGCTTCTTAGTGTCGGCAGCGGCAGCTTTCTTGCCGCTTTCCTTGCATTGCTCAAGATCCTCCAGCAGTTCGCGCGAGCTCTGGTACCGCTCCGCTGGATCTTTCGCGAGCGCTTTCATGATCAGCTCGCTCAACAACGGATGAATCTTCGCGTTCACCGACAACGGCTTTGCCGGCATCTCAAGTTCAATCTGGTTGACCAGCGCCACGGGATCCGCGCCCTCGAAAGCCTTGCGGCCCACCGCCATCTCATAGAGGATCGCGCCCAGGGTGAACAGATTCGACCGCGGGTCGACCGCTTCCCCGCGAATCTGCTCCGGCGAGCAGTAGCTCAACAGAGGGCCCAGGCCCTTGCCCGACTCCGCTGCAATCAGACTCATGTTGGAGATGCCATAGCCGAGGATCTTGACCAGGCCATCCCACTGCACCATGATCTTGGCCGGCTCCAGCGAACAATGCGTCACACCTTTCGCGGCGGCGTGTTCCAGTCCGGCGCAAACCTGGCGCGTGATGTCGAGCAGATCCCAGATGGAGAAACCTTCGTTGCGCTCCAACATGGTGGCGATGCTGTTGCCTTGGATATACTCCATCGCCGCGCAGAACTGCCCGTCGACCTCGCCCGCTCCATAAAGAGCCACGATGTTCTGGCTGACCAGATCGCGCGTGCTCTCGCCTTCGGCCAGCAGCGTGTCCACGAACGCGTCAGCGCGCTCGCCGAGCGGCTCCAGACTTTGCGTCTTGAGCGCCACGACCTGGTTCGCCTTCAGGTCCATCGCCTTGTAAATCAAGGCGGTTTCGGACTTGGAAAGCTCACTCTGAATTTCGAAACGGCCAAACAACGTCGTCATTAACCATCGCCTCGCGGTGGCAAGCCGCAGAACGCCCTGAGTATGAATTCGGCTAAAAACAGGGGGAGAATCACAGCTAGGATACCGCCTCTAACTACCCAAAGGAGAGTTACGAAAGTACTGAGAAATGGGGTGGAAAGGGATCGGGCCGGGTACAGCGACGGCGAGATCGCGTGTTCGCCTCGGGGTTGTTTGGCGCATCGGAAAGAGGTAGTTTAAAGGTATGGGAAGTCTCAATTCTGACGAACTCGCGCGGCTTAGCCCCGAGGAGCGTCTTGCCCTGATCGGCCAGCTTTGGGACAGTTTGCACGATGCTGAAGTTCCGCTACCGGAAGCACAACAAGTCGAACTGGCGCGGCGGCTGTCCAGTCTCGATCAGGATCGAACCCAATCCGTCACCTGGGAACAGTTGCGCGCTGAGTTAGAGCGACGACGCCCGTAGCGATGCAAGTAATTGACTCCCAAGACCGCGATGCCGGCCCTCGTACCAATCTTGGGCCTCCGCGAGTTCAGCACGCGCAGCTGGCGTGAAACCTTCGGCCGGATCGTCGCCGTCGCTTAGTCTCACATCGGGCAGGCTGATAGCTTCGTCGATCAGTTTCGGGAGTATCCGGTAAATCTGCAGGAGAAGGTCAGTTCTCTATGCTCGATGCAGAATCTACCACCGAACAAAATCGGTTCGCGACTACGGCGAAGCAACCGGCGATTTCCGCATTGTCGGCTACGGTATTCATCTGTCCAATGAAGTTGGTGCATTTCTAGCTTAGTTGACGCGGGCGATGAGCTCAACTCACACGCTAAGGCTGGACCCACGTCGTCGCTAACAGCCCAGGTGCTATCCTTTCCTCGATGCAAATCTCCTACCTCGAATGCACGCGCTGCGGAGAACATCTCTCCGCCGACCGGCCGCAGAATATCTGCCCAAAGGATGGCGGAGTGCTGTACGTCCGCTACGATCTCGCCAGCCTAAAGGGGAAGCTGCGGCGTGAGGATTTATCCGGTCGCGTGGCCAGCATGTGGCGCTATGCCGAAGTTCTCCCAGACACTTCGCCTGTCACGCTTGGTGAGGGATTTACGCCCATGCTCGCCAGCCGCGAATATCCGAGCGTCTATATCAAAGACGAAGGCTTGAATCCAACCGGATCGTTCAAAGCTCGCGGCATGTCGGCTGCTGTGACCATGGCAAGACATTATGGACTGAAGAAGCTGGCTGCTCCTTCCGCCGGAAATGCCGGTGGTGCGCTGGCGGCTTACGCGGCGGCGGCGGGAATCGAAGCGCACATCTTCATGCCGAAAGATGTGCCTCTGGCGAATCGCATGGAATGTGATTACTACGGCGCGCACCTTACGCTGGTTGAGGGATTGATCAGCGATTGTGGCCGCATGGTGGCCGAACGCATTCACAAAGACAGATCCTCTGGAAATAACGACGGATGGTTCGATGTCTCGACGCTCAAGGAGCCGTTCCGCGTCGAGGGCAAGAAGACGATGGGTTACGAGGTTGCCGAACAACTCGGCTGGAGCCTTCCGCAAGGCATCGTCTATCCGACCGGCGGAGGCGTGGGCATGATCGGGATGTGGAAGGCCTTCGATGAGATGGAGGAACTCGGCTGGATCGGGCGGGAGCGCCCGAAGATGATTACGGTGCAGGCGGCTGGCTGCGCGCCGATTGTGAAGGCATGGGAAGCTGGGAAGAGTTCTTCTGAGATGTGGCCAGACGCCGCGACTTTTGCCGCTGGACTGCGGGTGCCGAAGGCGTATGGCGATTATCTGATTCTCGACATTCTGAAGAAGAGTGGCGGAACTGCGGTCGCGGCGACGGACGAAGAAATTCTTGCGGCCACTCGGCACTGGGCCAGCGTGGAGGGCGTGTTCGCTGCTCCTGAAGGAGCGGCATCGCTGGTCGCTTATCGGAAGTTGCGCGCCAGCGGCTTCTTCGGCGCGGAAGACAAAGTCGTGCTATTTAATACCGGTTCGGCGTACAAGTATCTCGACATGATCGAGGCGCAGGAGAAAAAAGTGCGGCCAGCGCCGCGTGCTGCACGCGCTATTGGCGGGATCATCGGGCCGTACTAGCGTCGGGTTAGGGTTCGCTTGCTGCTTTACAATTAACTCGTGGGCCTTTTCCGAAATCTCAAGATCACGCTGGAGATGATCAAGTGGGAGCACTCGATCTTTGCGCTTCCGTTTGCGCTCTGCGGAGCCATGCTCGCCGCTGGAGGCTTGCCCGCTTGGCGGCAACTGGCTTGGATCGTTGTGGCCATGGTTTCGGCGCGCTCGGCGGCAATGGCGTTCAATCGGCTGGCCGATGCCTCGATTGACGCGGCTAATCCGCGCACTGCGACTCGCGCTTTGCCGGTTGGACAACTGACGCCAGCGTTTGTAACTGCATTCGTTCTGGTCTCTTGCGGAATTTTTATTTTCGCCGCTTCACAGTTGAACCGCTTGACTCTGATGCTTTCGCCGGTGGCACTGACGGTGATTCTTTTCTATTCGTACACCAAACGATTCACGCGCTGGTCGCATCTGTTTCTTGGATTCGCGCTGGGGATTGCTCCGGCGGCGGCGTGGATTGCGGTGCGCGGCTCGCTGGACGCGCGGATCCTGGTGCTGACCGCGGCGGTGACGCTGTGGGCGGGCGGCTTCGACGTGCTCTACGCCTGCCAGGACTTCGACCACGACCGCGCAGCGGG
>PLUW01000050.1:852-5635 GCA_003162935.1 Acidobacteriaceae bacterium | reverse complement strand
GCGTATGATCGCTGGCGATACGGCGCAGCGGCACGCAGGTCACAGGAATATCGAGGAGTTTCTATGCCCGAGCAACAACTTTCCAAAGACGCAAAGATGGCCATGATTTCCCAGTTCCTGGGATTCATGCTGGATGCCTATGACATGGCGCTGGTCCTGATCATGGCTCCAATTTTGGTAAAGGTTTTCATTTCACCCAAAGGCAGCGCCGCCTGGCAATACATCGTGATCGTGTTTACGTACTCCATCACCATGGCGGCCCGGCCCATCGGTTCGGCAATCTTCGGGCGCTACGCCGACAAAATTGGCCGCCGGTTCCTCCTCGTCTTCACCATCGGAGGCGTGGGCGTGATGTCCATCCTCGGAGGCTTCTTACCCACCTACGCCAAGGTCGGCGTCTGGTCCTACGTCTTATTCTGTTCGCTGCGTTTGATGATGGGCATTTTCTTCGGCGGCGAATATGCCGTCGGGCACACCTTCGCCATCGAATATGCTCCGCAAAAACGGCGCGGCGCGATTGGCGGTTTCATTCAATCGGGATTCCCCCTCGGCTACGTGCTGGGCTCGCTGGTGTTCGCTCTCGTTTCCTATCTGACCACCAAGGAAACCATGCTCGCGTATGGCTGGCGAATCGTTTTCATGACCGGCGTCATTCCCGTCTTTGTCGCGCTTTATATCCGGAACAATCTGCACGAGTCACCCGAATTCGAAAAGACCAAAGCTCTGGGCAAGATCGAGAAATCTCCTTTCCTGAGCCTGTTCAAGCCTCCGCAAGTGTGGGACTTCTTCCAGGTCTTTTTCTTCATGACGGGACTGTTCCTCACCGACTACTCGGTCTATGGATTCCTTCCCAACATCCTGACCCTGAAAGGACGCGGTTTCGACACTACGACCTATAGCTTGATTTATGGTTTCGCGCTCTTCATGGCATTCCTCGGTTACAACTTCTACGGATGGCTCTCGGACCGCACCGGCAGAAAAATCCTCACGCAGTGGTATTGCGCTTTTCTCGTCGTGTTCGGAATCCCCGTCTTCTACGTTCTCTATCATGCCGCCATCGCGCGCAATCTTTGGATGGCCGTCCTTGGCACTGTCATGGCAGCCATGCTCAAGTTGGCCTGGGGAGTCGTTCCCGCCTATCTCTGCGAGCGTTTCCCCACCCGCCGCCGCGCCGCCGGTGTCGGTTTTGGCTACTCCTCGGGAGCCCTGCTGGGCGCATGGTTCAGCGCCTACGTATGGTGGGCTCACAAGATCCCGTTTATCGCTAAGATCGAGGGGCAGGACTTATGGCTGTCGCCCTCCGTCGTTCTGACTGTCGGCGCGATCATGACCTTCATCAGCCTGTATTTCTCTCCTGAGACCAAGGACCTACAACTCGATGAAGTGGGAGAAAAGGAGCGCGCCTCCGACCGCGCCAAGGAAGCGGCTGCCAGACAGTTGCGCGCAAGTTAGCTAACTCTGTATTCGAAGCTCCATCGTTGATGCCAAGCGCCACGGCTTGATCCGTGGCGTTTCGCTTTCCATCGCAGCATTACCTGACGGCCCCCTCTTGCGTTATAGTGATCGAGCCGTAGCGATCCAATCAAATGAACCCCTTTCGAT
This sequence comes from Acidobacteriaceae bacterium, assembly GCA_003162935.1. GTDB lineage: Bacteria > Acidobacteriota > Terriglobia > Terriglobales > Acidobacteriaceae > Acidiflorens. Next base: position 4,033 of record PLUW01000050.1, on the reverse strand, counting down.
TTTCATTTTCCCTGCTGATTTTGTGGCTGGCCGCGAGCGTCGCGTACGCCGCTTCTTTCCAATACCTGCGCATCGGAAACAAGAACGACGTCCAAACCACGCCCTCTGCCGGAGTTGCCATGATGGGCGGCGGCAGCGATATCGACGAAGCGTTTCGCTGGCTCTGCCAGAAGGCTAACGGCGGCGACTTCCTGATCCTGACCGCGAGCGGCGACGACGCCTACAACCCCTACATCAACGGATTGTGCAAGCTGAATTCAGTTGCCACGCTCAGCATCCCCGATCGGCAAGCTGCCCGCGATCCCAAGGTGGCGGAGATTATTCGCCACGCGGAAGCGATCTTCATCACCGGCGGCGATCAGGCGGACTACATCCATGGCTGGAAGGGAACGCCGGTCGAGGACGCGATCAACGCGAACATCGCCGCCGGCAAGCCGATCGGCGGCACCAGCGCCGGTTTGGCCATCCTCGGGGAGTTTGTCTACGGCGCTCTCGGCGACAAGCCCGACGACAAGGACCTCGCCTCCACCGACGTCCTTCCCAATCCCTATTTTGATCGCGTAACCCTGATTCGAGGATTTCTGAAAAATCCTTTACTTGGAAACCTCCTCACCGATTCGCATTTCGCGAAGCGCGATCGCATGGGCCGCACCCTCGGTTTCCTGGCTCGCATTATGCAAGATGGATGGTCGAAGTCTCCGCGGGAAGTGGCCATCGACGAAAAGTCGGCCGTGCTCGTCGAACCGGACGGAAACGGAACGGTAGTAGGAACAGGCAAAGGCGTATATTTTCTTCGCCCCACGCTCAGCCCCGAGGTTTGCAAACCCGGTCAGCCCCTCACGTTCCGAAAAATCAGCGTCTACCGAGCGCCGGCCGGTGCGCACTTCAATCTCACCTCATGGACGGGCGACGGCGGAACCGCGTATTCTCTCTCCGTTGAAAAAGGGAAAATCGCCAGCACGCAGGCAAACCAATCGATCTATTGATGATGATGAAGTCCCGCGGTTTCCCCCGTGTACCTCCGTGGACCCTGTGGTTTAAGCTTTTGGCGGCAGGAATTGAACACTCGAAAGATCCGCCCCGCTCAGGAGGCTAGTCCAAACATGGCCGAAGTCGAAACCGAAGTCGAGACCAAGTCTCTTCCCGAAAGCGCGTACCAACCGCTGAAGCCGGGCGAATCCTACCCACCGATTGTGCCCGCGTCGGCGCATATGCCGGAACTCACGCCGCGATCCATCGCCTGGGGCATCGCGCTCTGCATTATTTTCACTGTCGCCTCCGCGTATTCCGGATTGAAGGTCGGCCAGGTCATGGAATCGGCCATCCCGATTTCGATTCTGGCAATCGGCATGGCCCGTCTCTATCCGCGCCGCTCGACCCTTCTCGAAAACGTAATCATCACCGGCATCGGCGGTGTCGCCGGATCGGTGGTCGCCGGCGCGGTGTTCACGGTTCCCGCGTTATACATTCTGAATCTCGACCCTCATCCCGTGGAGACCATCTTCATCTGCCTGGCCGGAGGATGTCTGGGCGTTCTCTTCCTGATTCCCCTGCGGCGCTACTTCGTGCGCGACATGCACGGCCTGCTTCCCTACCCCGAAGCCACTGCCATCGCCGAAGTCTTGGTCACAGGCGAGAAAGGCGGATCGCAAGCCAAGTTGCTCCTGCAGGCGACATTGATCGCCGGCGTTTATGACTTGTTCGTAACCACGTTTCAGGTGTGGAAAGAGTTCGTCGACTTTCAATTCGTGCCTTTGTTGCGAACCTTGAACGAGCGCGCCCGCATGGTCTTAAGCTTCGACGCCATCGGCTTCATTCTGGGACTGGGCTACGTGATGGGCCTGCGCAGTTCCCTCATTCTTTGCGCCGGTGGAGTTCTCTCCAATCTCGTGCTGGTCCCGTTGATCTGGTTCATCGGCAACCATCTCGATCATGCCGTCTATCCCGCAACCATTCCGATTTCGCACATGACAGCAGTGCAGATCTACCGCAGCTACGTTCGCTTCATCGGCGTCGGAGCGATCGCCACCGCAGGCATATTCGGCATCGTCCGGTCGTTGCGCATCGTCGCCGGTTCTTTTGGTATCGCGCTTCGCGTATTCCGCAAGAGCGAAGCGGCGACCCAGGAACGCACCGATCGCGACATCCCTATGATTTCTATCTTCCTGGGCGTCGTCATCGGAGCCATCGGCGTCGCCATTCTCCTCGGGCATCTGGCGCCTTCCTGGACCGTGGTCGCAATCGGCCTCGCGCTCACGCTCGTCTTCTCGTTTTTCTTCACATCCGTGGCGGCCAATGCCATTGCCACCACCGCCCGCAATCCGGTCTCCGGAATGACCATGCTTACCATTATTATTTCCTGCGCCGTCCTGTTGCGATTCGGACTGTCCGGCACAACCGGCATGTTCTTCGTGATGGCGATTGCAGGCATGGTGTGCACCGCGCTATCCGTCTCGGGACAAACCATCACTGACCTCAAAGTCGGCTACTGGCTGGGCTCGACTCCCTCCGCGCAGGAAAAAGTAAAATTCCTCGGCGTCATCGCCGCCGCCATCGCCGCTGGACTCACCATCGTTATGCTGGCTCGCACCTTCCAGTTCGGCGAGGCATTGCCCGGCGATCTGCGCCCCGTTTTGGCTTCGCCCCAAGCGTCGATCATGAAAGCGCTGGTCGAAGGCTTCATGAGCCATCAGCCCATCGCCTATCTGCTGTTCGGAGCAGGCGCCATGATTGCCTTGATCATGGAAATGCTGGGGCAACCCGCGCTGATTTTCGCCCTCGGAATGTACCTTCCGCTCGAATTGAACACACCCGCTCTGGTTGGCGGATTTATTTCGCATTTCTTAAACAAGCGCTCCGAAAATATCGGTGGCTCAACCGGCAAAACCATCCGCGAACGAGGCGTGATTATTGCCTCGGGACTGATGGCCGGTGGCGCGTTGGGAGGCGTTCTGGGCGCGGCGTTTCGCCTGATCCCCGGATACCGCGAGGATCTGATCAAAACGCCTTTCTACTCCAACGACGCCGTGTCACAATCCGTTTCAGCGCTGCTTTTTGTTGGCTTGTGTCTGTACGTATGGTTTGGCTCGTTGAAAAACGTTTCCACGGAATAGAACGACTAGGGACGCTCTGATTAAGTCCCTGCGAGCCCTCCGTGCACCCCGTGTACCCTGTGGTTTAT
>PLUW01000050.1:0-820 GCA_003162935.1 Acidobacteriaceae bacterium | reverse complement strand
TCTCCGACGAGCCGCTGCCCGCTGCCTACACCGTCCCGGCCGCCGCGCGGGTCCGCGAGTCCGGCGGCGTCTGTGACAAGAAAGTAGATCGCCAAGCCGTGGACGACTACCTGCGTCAAGTCGATCTCCCGCAAGCCATCGCCGGAATTCGCGCCGAAGCCANNGAAGTCCGGCGGCATGCGCGGCGAATATCTGCAAGGCTTGGCGCTATGTCTGGAAACGATGTGGGACCTTGCCATGGAAGTGCTCGGCAAAGGCAAGCCCGTTCCCTACGAGCGTTGTGTTGAGTCCTCGACCGGCCGCCCTCCAGAGCCGTCGCGCCCGGAAGCTAAGCGCGAGCGCGTAACCGAACTGCTGGACCGCGCCGGTTACTCAACCACGAGTTCCGCCGGCCTTCTCGGAGCCGTCGATGCCTGGCGGCGCGATCGCGTGGTCCCGATGGCTTCGGTCCGCGCCCTCGGGGCCGCCGTGATCGCCCACTTTGACCGCCTCAGCGCCGCCAACCTGTTGCCTTATCTGCCCAAGGAGCTCGCGCCCATACCGCGGGCCAACATTGAATTCCTGCCCATCAAGGACGCCTGGTTTTCGGGTTCGATGAACTACCTGGGTCGCGCCCGCAACGCGGACGGCAGTCCGCAGTACGAAGCCGCCTACGAAATCAACGCCAGTTTGCAAATCTCCGTGCCGGAGTTCGAGCAACTCGTAAGCCACGAAGTCGTGCCGGGCCACGTCACCACCTTTGCGTACTTACAGAGTCTCTATGCTCGCAGAAAAGCCGGCTTCGAAGCCTCGGTCTTGACCATGAACACCCGCGCCGCCA
>PLUW01000017.1:78134-110118 GCA_003162935.1 Acidobacteriaceae bacterium | reverse complement strand
GTTCAAATTTTTGCTTCGCCATAATTGCTTTGCCTCGCTAGTCAGTCCATGTGACTCAAAAATTCACTCAGTAATACTGGTACAGCTTGTGAAACTTCGCTCGCAGCGCCGGGTCCACCTCTTCCACTTTCGAGAGATAAAACTCCCGCACCTGCGACCGATCCGAAACCGGCAGCGCCTCATGCAAACTCCGCGCAGTTCCAGTCTTCTCGCCGTTTGCCCGGTCAATCGCATCCGAAGCGAACGCTGCATCCAGGTCGCGCACCCGAATACCACCGCGGTCGAGCGCTTTCAAATATTTCGTGACCCCGTCCGCCGAAAAGGCTTTTTCAATCGCAGCCTTCAGTTCGCCGAACTCCCGCTCTTTTTCGACCTTAATAACGCCTGGCTCGAAAATCACCGCTCACCGTTCCCATCCCATCAACCGCAATTCCCAACGCTACGCTCAAACTCTGGAGCGGGAGACGGGGATCGAACCCGCGACCAACAGCTTGGAAGGCTGTGACTCTACCACTGAGTTACTCCCGCCCTCGAAACAGCTGTCAGCTCTCAGCTGTCAGCTCTCAGCAAAACCGCAAAGCAATCTTCTGGAGCCGATGATCAGGATTGAACTGATGACCTCTCCCTTACCAAGGGAGTGCTCTACCAACTGAGCTACATCGGCCCGACTAAATATCCACCTGTAACCAAATCCGCTCGTCATCCTGAGCCAAGCGAAGAACCTGCTTTTCTTTCGCACCGCCCCAGACTTCCAACCCTTCAATCCGCCGGCTTTGCGCTTTCCCGCTCTTCCTCGATCCGAAGTCGCCAGAAATGCAGCGCGGTTCGAAAGGCGAACACACCCAGAATCAGCAACGTCCCGGTTCGCAGCCTCACATTTCCATTAAAGACTCGAATCGGCTCATTCGACAGCGTGGTCCAAGCTAAAACGCCCAGCACCGCATACGCGACCAGCGCCCGCACGAACTTCTTCTTGATCGTCACACAAAGCCAAGTTTCAAAGTTTCAGGGGTTTCAAAGTAAGATCTCGGCATTTGGATTCTTTGAAACCTTGAAACTTCGAAACCTTGAAACTTTCCTTACATCTCTGGTGCACAGGGGAGGATTCGAACCTCCGTACCTCCTGAGAGGGACAGATTTACAGTCTGTTGGCTTTAACCGCTCACCCACCTGTGCAAATCCGAAAACCTTGGGCTAGATCGAAAGCACCCTACCGCAACACCAGCATCTTTCAGCAACTCTCCGCCCAGGAAACCTATGCGAGAACTCCCGCCTGAACTACACTCGCCGGAAATACTTCGATGGATTGCCTTCGATACTGCCTTATCAAGACCGCCCTACTCTAAAGACTGCCTGAAAGCTGTGCTGCCAAGTGCGCGTCGCCGCGCCAACCTCTTCGTGTTTCCGGCAAATTATGTCTGGAGCTGGCGAAGGGAATTGAACCCCCGACCCTCTGATTACAAATCAGATGCTCTACCGACTGAGCTACGCCAGCAGGTGGAAGCAAGTCCAACCAAGCACAATACTCCCTGATCCCTTCCTGAAGTCCGGGACAATTATTTAAGTTATCACAAGGGCATTTCACACGCAACCGCAAGCCCCCTCGGCCGGATTGCGCATTCGACACCGAAGACGCCTTTTCCACCCGGTGCTATCATTACCAGCAGGCCCCCCGCTAGCGGGGAAGTCCCGTACCTGCCGAAATCGATGCGCATTCGCCGCCGCCTCCTGATTCCTCTGATCGTTCTGCTGCTTGTGGCGGCCGTCGCGCTGATTGTGACCCTGCGCAAGAACGCTCCGCCGGAAGCGGCCCGCCTGCTGCCCGGCGCCGACGGCTTCTTCTACGTCAATCTCCAGTGGATTCGGACCTTCAACGCTGCCGGCCAACTGCCGCCGGTCTCCCGCGAGCCCGAATACCAGAAATTTGTCGAGGAGACGGGCTTTCAGTTCGAGCGTGATCTCGATCAGGCCGCCTTCGCCATCCACTACCCGCAGAGTTGGGGCGGAGGGACTGCCGGGTCGGCTTCCGAGCCGCGTTTCTCCGAGGTCTTTGTCGGCAAGATCGACACCGGACGCCTGACCGAATACCTCAAAAAGCTCTCCTCCTCCATCGACGACTATCGCGGTTTTGCCATTTACAACATCCCAATGGAGGGCCGGACGGTGCGCGTCGTGCTTCTTTCCTATGACAGCGTCGCGGTTTCAAACCACCCCGACCCCGATGTGATTCGCGGCATGCTCGACCGCTCCCGCAAGCTAGCGTCTCCCTTCGCCGGACCGTGGTTGCTGCGCAACTACTATCGCCGAGTGCCTCTGGCGAGCCTGTGTTTCGCCATTCTGCGCACGCGTCCGGAAATGACCACCATGGGCGGGCTCGGCAGTTGGAGCCTCCTGTTTCCGAAGCAAACGGTCGCCGTGATTTCGGCCCGTTATCTTCCAGCGTTCCAGACCCGCGCCATCCACCTTCGCGCGGAAGCATTCACCACCAGCGAAGAAGACGCGCACGCCCTCACTGAAAAGACGTCCGCCTTCCTTAGTCTGTTTCACGCCGCCGAAGGCAGCGTTGGAGCGCAAGGCACGGATGCGGATGTAAAGGCATTTTTCGCGAGTCTCAAAGTCGAACAGTCCGGAGATCGTGCAATTCTGACCGCAACTGTGCCGGACGGATTCATCCGCAAGGTTTTGACCGAAACTCAGCCCGAGACTCCGCCCGCTCCGAAGCTGTCACAAAAGCCTAACCAGCGATAACGACAGTCGTCGAAGTTCGTCTGAAGTCCGTCCTAATGAGTGCAAGCGGAAATGCTGTATCAATTCCCGCCCCACCGCATCTTGTACTTATGAAATGTCATCGTTCGCGAAGCGCAGGACCCATGCAGTCGATACAATAGAAAGCCTATGCAGAGTTTGCCCTTACCGCTGGCTGCCTTCGTGGCCGGCCTGATTTCTTTCCTGTCTCCCTGCGTGCTTCCGCTCGTGCCCGGATACGTCTCCTTAATCTCCGGCGTAGGCGTCGAGCAACTGAAGATGAAGGAAGGCGATCTGTTCCGCAAGGTGATGCTCAACTCCGCCGCTTTCATCGTCGGCTTCAGCATCGTATTCATCACGCTGGGCGCGATCTCGACCGAGGTCGGCCAGGTTCTCGCGCAGTATAAAACTCTGCTAGCCCGCATCGCCGGAGCCGTCATCATCCTGTTCGGCCTGCACCTCACCGGACTCCTCCAGATCAAGGCTCTGCTGGCCGATACGCGCTTGCACAATCTAAAAGGCAGCTCCTCGGCCTGGGGAGCGTTCGTAATCGGTTTCGCCTTCGCCTTCGGATGGACGCCCTGCGTCGGTCCCATCCTCGCGGTTGTGCTCGGATTCGCCGCCGCGCAAGACACAGTCTGGAAGGGGATCTTCCTTCTCGCCATCTATTCCGCCGGACTGGCCGTGCCCTTCCTTTTGACGTCGCTCGGCATCGAGCGCTTTCTGAAGTTCTACAACCGCTTCAAATTCCACATGCACGCCGTGGAAGTGGCGAGCGGAGTCTTGCTGATCGCATTGGGCATCCTGCTGGTGATGGGCCGCTTCACCCTCATCTCCGGGTATTTTTCGTTCTTGAATCGGTTTGCGCTGTAACAAGCTGCATGAACAACACCATTTGTGAATTCTCATCCCGACCCTGAGCAAGGCCGAAGGGGAGGGATCTGCAGTTCTACCCGAAATTCGAGGTCACCGTGAAAAAGAATCCGTTAGTCCTGTTCTTTATCGCCGCCCTGGTCGCGGCCATGTTGTTCGCCGGTATGCACATGGCCCGCAAGAATCGCGCCAACGGCCCTGCCAAGGGACAACTCATGGGCAGCGTCGCCCCAGACTTCGAGCTTCAAACCCTCGACGGCAAGAACCTCAAACTCTCCGGCCTGCGCGGCAAAGCCGTTCTGCTCAATTTCTGGGCCACATATTGCGGCCCCTGCAAGCTCGAGATGCCCTGGTTTGTCGAACTCCAAAAAGAATACGGCCCGCAAGGTTTTCAGATCGTAGGTGTTGCCATGGACGACGCCAGCACCGAAGAGATCGCCAAATTCACCAAAGAACTGGGCGTCAACTACCCGATCCTGCTCGGCAAGGAATCCGTCGGCGAGAGCTACGGCGGCGTCGGCGTTCTGCCCACTACTTTTTTCTTGGATCGCGACGGCAAGGTCATCGCCCGCGAATTCGGCCTGCAAAGCCGCAGCGTCTTCGTCGACCACATCAAAAAAGCCCTCAGCCAGGGCCAAGCGGTACAGGCTCAGAAGTAACTACGAATCGCATCCGCGCTTAGAGTACCCTTAGTTGATTACCCAGCAATGAAGATTTTTCTGATTATCGCGCTTCTCTTGGCCTCAGGTTGGTGTACGGCGCAAAGTGACCCCGGCACGCAAAGCTCCGGCGGAAAGAAAAGTAGTGCGAACCGCCCTTTCGTAGGCCAGACACCTAACTTCGCACTACCGACACTCGACGGGGGCACGCTCAAGCGCTCTGACCTTCGCGGCAGGGTGGTTATTCTCAATTTCTGGTCCACCTTTGGCGAAGCGTGCAAGATTCAGATATCCACCCTTGTTGAATTGCAGAATGAATATGGCTCGCAGGAACTCCAAGTTGTGGGCGTGGACTTGGAGGACGCAGCCACCACCGAAGACATCGTTGCGTTAACAAAGGAAATGAAGGTCAACTACCCTATCGTGATCGGCAACGAATTGGTTGCCAAGAAATATGGGGGCATCCCAGTATTGCCGACTTCTGTTTTTCTCGATCGCGACGGCAAGATCATAGCCTTGGAATTCGGCGTGCAGGACCGCAGCGTTATGGTGGACCAGATCTTAAAAGCCTTGGGCCCAGGCTTCGCGAGCAAAGGAACGAACTGACTTCGTGCGCCGTCAATGAGGAAGTAAAAATGAAGATATTTTTCGCGAGCGCGGTTCTTTTACTTTCTATTTCAGCATGGGCGCAGGATGACCTTGGCCCGCAAGGTCCCGTCGTAAAGATGGCGCCCGCTCCCGTTGTGACCGCCGTGCAGGGGAAACCCTCCACCGTTCCGCTCACGTTCCGCGTCTCCAGCGGCTATCACATCAATTCCAACCAGCCGAAGTCGGAGTTCCTCATCCCNNTACCCCGACGGCCAGGACATGAGCTTCCCCTTCGATCCCGACGAAAAGCTGAATGTCTATACCGGAGATTTCAAAATCGACGTGCAAGTGCGTCCGTTGCACACCGTGCAACCCGGCAAATATATCGTCCGCGGAACCTTAAAATACCAGGCCTGCGATAACGCCTCCTGCTATCCCCCGAAACAGTTACCGGTCAGCTTCGAAGTCAAGATCGCCAAAGCTCCGCCAGCAGCCGTAAAAAATCCGGCCCAAAGTCCACACGCGCACCAGTAAGCAAGAAGGTTGCCGCCGGCACTGCCCTAGTAGGGACGACCCACCGCCGTCTGCCGCGGAATGCGGAGAATGAACCCGATCGCTGTGTCGTCTTCCTCCACGAACTCGAGCGATGCTCCGGCGTTTTCGAACACGCGGCTGGCGATCGCTTGCCTCACCCTGTCGAGCGTCGACGCTGATGTTGCCGGAATATCAATTGCGCCCCGCTCCGGTAGAAAAGAATTCCGCCCGCTCTGCACCCGCACCAGGGTTCCCGCAGGCTCCTTCGTCAGTACAACCTTCACTCGCCCGCCCGCCGGTTGCGCTTCGATCACGGTCGTAATCAAATACTGCAAGGCCAGCCGCAACCGCCCCGCCCGTACGGGCAGCGTAGCCGCGCAAGTGCCCTCCAGTCGCACCTCCACATCGCGCACCGCCGCAATCGACGATAGGTCCTCCACTAAGCCGCGAATCACCGGCTCCAGCGCAGTCGAGAAAGCGCCCGGCTCAGCCTGCTCGGCGTCCAGATACTCCCGCATCAACTGCACCATGCCGATCACCTGCTCGGTCTGATGCAGCGCAACCGCAACGCTCTCATGCCGCTGTTCCGCTGTTTCATCCAGTGAAAGTTCCAGCGAGCAGCGCAGGCCCGTCAGCGGCTGGCTCAGCGAGTGCAGCAACTCGCCCAGCACATCGGGACCATGCGACGGCTTCGAAAAAGAATGCGAGCCAGCGAGCATAACCTATGCCGACGCCCCTTCCGGACTCATCTCATACCCCACTCCGCGAACCGTATGAATCAAGGCCGGCGAGAAGCCATCGTCCACCTTCCGCCGCAGATAGTTGATGTAAACGTCCACCACATTCGTGGTCGAATCGAACGTCAGGTTCCACACGTGTTCGATGATCATCGCCCTTGTGAGCCGCCGCCCCGCATTCCGCATCAGGTATTCCAGCAGCGCGAATTCCTTCGTCGTCAGCTCGATGGAACGCCCACTCCGCTCGACTTTGCGTTGCACACGATCCAGGCAAAGGTCGCGCACCGTGAGCACCGATTCCGACGGCAGATGACTGCGCCGCAATAACGCCCGCGCCCGCGCCGACAGTTCGAGAAAAGAAAATGGCTTGACCAGATAGTCGTCCGCCCCCGAATCCAGGCACTGCACGCGGTCCTCGACCCGGCTCCGCGCCGTGAGGATCATCACCGGCAAATTTGCCTTCCGCTGCCGCAGACTTTTCAGCACCGACAACCCGTCGACTCCCGGCAAGTTCAGATCCAACACCACCAGGTCGTAGTCCAACTCCATCGCCATCGAACGACCCTGGTTCCCTTCGTTGGCAACATCCACCGTATGGTATTCGGCTTCCAGTCCCTTCTTAATAAAGCTGGACAGCGCAGCATCGTCTTCCACAATAAGAATTCTCATGAGCCTCGTCTAAGTCGGTGAACTTTAAACCGATTCTTATTCTCGACGAGTGAGCACGAGCGCACAAGATAACCGGGCCGTACAAAAGGACGTACTTTGAGGAAAGGAACGGAGGAAGAGAATTGCAGTGATGGGTGCTATGGCGATTTTTCAACAACTACATATGCGAGCGCTTGACAACGGCGCAATGCTTTGCGAGTTCCGCACGAAGTGCCGCAAATCCCTCGACCCCTCTCGGAATTGCTATTTTCTTGATCGGTGGGATACTTTCGACGACGAGCCAGTTGTTCCGCTCAAGGAGAGCGCCAATTTCCGAGAAACCGATTCGTATGTCTGGATATCCAGTTCTCCTACGAATCACGTCTTTCTCAGTCAGAACAAAGACCATATCGCGCTCCAATCTTTCTATGCTTAGACGATTGCCTAAGAAATAAGCACCCACGATTGCGCCCACCACTATCAGGACCGCGAACCACTTGAAGGTGGCATATACGTGGGGACTGGAGGATAGAGCAGCATAAACACCGACGAAAGTCGTAACCAACAGCAAGGGAATCGTGCTCCACACGGTCAGACGAATCCAACGGTCGCGTCTCCGAATTGCCTCGTTGGACACGGCTCTAAATTCGCTGATTTTGTCCGCTGCCATTTTCAGTTGATGTAAACAGCGATTACGCTCAAGACAGGCCGGTCATCTAAACCCCCAACTCCGTCCGAATCGCCCCCACAATCCCCTCCGCCAGCCGGTCCATCTGTTCTTTCGACTCCGCCTCAATCATCACCCGCGCCAGCGCCTCGGTCCCGGAGTAGCGCACCACCACGCGTCCAATGCCGTCGAGTTCCCCCTCCGCTGCCGCAATCGCCGCTTGCACCGCAGGAATCTCTCTGAACGGAGTCCTTACCCTCACCCGCACATTCCGAATCGTCTGCGGAAACACCTTCAAATCGCTCACCAGTTCGGCCAGCGGCTTGACCGTCCGCGCGTCGCCCGTACGTATCATCACTTCCATCACCCGCAACGCCGTCAGCAGTCCGTCGCCCGTGGTCGCGTCGCCGTCGCGGAACAAAATGTGTCCCGACTGTTCGCCGCCCAGCGTTGCTCCCACGCGTTGCATTTCTTCCAGCACATACTTGTCGCCGACATTGGCGCGCAGCATCCGGATGCCCGATCGTTTGAGCGCCAACTCCAATCCCATATTCGACATCGTCGTCGCCACCACCGTCCCATTCGCTAGCGCACCGCGCGACTGCATATCGCGTGCCGCCAGCAGCAGAACTCCATCCCCATTGACTACGCGCCCATTGGCATCGCAAAAAAGTGCGCGGTCGGCGTCGCCATCAAAAGTAATCCCCAGATCAAAACGTCCCCGGTTGGCTTCGTCCGCGACAAAACGCGCCACCACTTCCGGATGCAGCGCCCCGCAATTCTCGTTGATGTTCTGCCCATCCGGAGCGGAATGCAGGAAGGTGGTGTGGATCTTGAGCGCCGCAAACAACGCCGGAGCTTCCGCCGCCGCTGCGCCATTGGCGCAATCGACCGCAACCCGCAGCCTTGTCAAATCGGACGACGCTCCGTCAGCCAGCCACCGAACGTAAGCCCGCCGCAGTTCCTCGTCGCCCGGAACGCTCGCAACATTCGTGTCGGAATCCGGCGCCGGTGCCTCATCCCCTTGCAGCAGCGCGAAAATTTCCTTTTCAATCGCCAGTTCGTGCGCATCCGGCAGCTTGTAGCCGTCGCCGGAAAAAATCTTGATCCCGTTATCCGTCCACGGATTGTGAGAAGCCGAAATCACTACCCCTGCATCGAACCCCTGCGTCCGCGCCAGAAACGCAACTCCCGGCGTAGTGATCACGCCCGCGCTGCGCGTATCCACTCCCACCGACGCCAGCCCTTGCAGGAATCGATCGGCAATCCAGCAACTGGAGACCCGTGTGTCCTGCCCAATCACCACGCGCGGCTTAACCTTGGCGCGCACCAGATCGTGACCCAGCGCCCGCCCGATCCAATAAACATTGTCGCGCGTCAGCGGAAATTCCCCCGCCACGCCACGGATCCCGTCTGTGCCAAACAGTTGTCTGGTTTGCGTCATGAATCGGTCGTTGGTCTTTGGTCGTCAGTCGTTTGGTCGTTCGCGCTGCATCAGCCATTTAGAATTCGCGAACGACTATCGACCAGCGCCTGCCCTATTTTTTCTCGTTTCCCGAACCTTCCATGATAACCGTCACGCGAATCGGGGTGGGGTGTACAACTTGGATCAGAGGATCGGGAACATAGGCCTGCGTTACGAAGGACGCCCGCGTCATGGCTCCGCTGACATCCACTGGGTCTGTGGTGGCAGCGTCGACCGCATCGATGCGGCGTTGCGGTCCAGTGAGCATGACATGGGCTGGATCGGCGATCACCTGCGAAACTCGCATGCCGCTCGCGAAATTGCCGATCACTCGCGGTCGAACCTCAACCTCGCGCGTCGCGCGATGATCGAACGAGAGATGAAACTGCCCGGGGATGATCTGCACCACTTCCAGATCCTGCGGCACATGCACGTGCCGGGCGGTCAAATCGAAAGTCCGTTCCCCCGGACCAACATTCGCCAGATCGATCTCCGCCCGCACATCCGCCAGTTCCAGGCGATGAATCACACGCTCCGGTCCGCGCACTCGAATTTGCGCCTCGGTAAAGCTCGCGGAATCGATCTCCAGGGTGTCGGGAAGATTGTGAAACTCGATCGGAACCTTCATTTCGACTTCGGCGGGAGGATCGTGCGCCACCGCCATCCACAATCCGATCGCGAGCAGCAGGGAAACGAGCTTGAGCCAGAAGTTATGAACGAACATGCGCTGGAAAAAACTGCGATCGCCAAAGCCCGGCATCGTCACTGGTCCCTTCCCGCGTCCTGTCTCCGGGAGACCTGAGAACTGGGCGGTTCATTTTCGATAAAGCTCTCCTCGACCGAACTCGGCAGCGTCGGCGCGGGTGCGTAGCGCCGCAGCAGATGGCTCAGTCGCTCGCGCAGACGTTCCACCGTCAACTCGCGCTCAATCGTCCCGCCCACCGCCACGCTGATCGTGCCCGTCTCTTCCGAAACGATGACCGCCACGGCATCGGTTTCTTCCGTGATTCCAATTCCCGCGCGGTGGCGCGTTCCCAGTTGGATCGACAATACGGGGTTCATCGACAGCGGCAGAAAACAAGCGGCGGCCGCAATGCGGTCCCTCTGTACGATTACGGCGCCATCGTGCAACGGAGCGCTCGGACGAAACACCGTTGCCAGCAAGTCATACGACAGCCGGGCATCCAAAGCCACGCCGCTTTCGATATACGTTCGCAGCCCAATCTCGCGCTCAATCACAATCAGCGCGCCGGTCTGCGTCTGCGAAAACAGATTCGCCGCCAGCACAATGTCGTCATATACGTCGGCCACCGAACTCGAAGCCCGCATCAGCGAAATGCGGCTCCCAAGATTGGCCAGCGCGTGCCGGATTTCCGACTGGAAGACCACAATCAGCGCGAACACCACATACGGCAGCAGTGTGCTCAGCAGCCAGTTCAGCGTCCGCAATTCGCCGAGGCGGGCGAAGTAGAAGGCCAGGCCGAGCGCCGCCACCCCGAGCAGCATCGGCACTGCCCGCGTTCCCCGCACGAGCGATAGAAACTGGTAGATCAGGATCGCGACCAGCACGATATCCACGATCGACAGGACCGAGATGTGCGACCAGATCAGCGACGGTGTCACGCCATCCTCACATGAAGAGTTGATTTGCCATCATTCTAATGCAGGGCGCCTAATGCGCATCGCCCGATCCCGTTTCGTCGCGCTCGCTCGACGATACCCGCGCACGAACCCGTCCTCGCGCCAGTCGCGCCGACATCTCGTCCCCAGCTTTAAGAAGCGCCGCGTCTTTCACCAACTTGCCCCGGGCATCGAACACGAGCGCGTATCCGCGATTCAGAATCGCCACTGGAGAAAGCGCCTCTAGACTCGCCGTTTGCCGCTCCAACGCCCCGCGCATCTCGAGCAAGCGGCGCTGAGCTGCCGCTCCCAGATTGGCCACTTGCGCTTGCAACTGCTGCCGCACCGACGCTAACCGCTGTCGTGCGTCGTAGTGCCGCACTGCCGCTGCTGCTGTCTCCGCTCGCCGATGGCAACGTTCCAGCAATTGGCGCTCCGCTTTCTCCATGCGGAAGCGTTGTTCATCGACCTTCTGCGCCCGCCGATGGATTCCGTCCATCATCCGCGCGAACGCCGCGTCCTGCGCCCGCTCCATCAACTCCTGGCGCGCCATCAGGAGGCGATACCGCACTGCCCGCTCCAGTCGACGCTCCAAATCCTCCGCGGCAGTTTCGATCTCCTGGCGCGACCGGATGACTAGTTCCGCTGCCGCTGAAGGCGTGGGCGCGCGCAGATCGGCTACAAAGTCGACTATGGTGAAGTCCGTTTCGTGCCCAATCGCCGAGATCACCGGAATCCGAGAATCCGCGACGGCGCGCGCGAGGCCTTCGTGATTGAACGCGGCCAAGTCCTCGGCCGAACCTCCGCCGCGAGCAATGATGATGACTTCAACTGCACTCGCGCGAGGCAGGTCCGAATGGAAGTGTCGCAGTCCCGCCATCACTTCGCCCGGCGCGGAATCTCCCTGCACTTGCGCGGGATAGATCAGCACATTCGCCGAATGATGCCTTCTCGCCAGGATGTTCAGAATGTCGCGCAGAGCTGCTCCCTGCGGAGACGTGATGATGCCAATTCGCTGGGGCAATGGCGGAATCGGCTTCTTTCGCGATGCCTCGAACAAGCCTTCCGCTTGCAATCGCGCCTTGAGCTGTTCGAAAGCCAACTGCAACGCGCCTGCGCCTTTCGGCTCCATGAACTCCGCGGAGATCTGCAGCTCGCCGCGTTCTTCATACACGGTGACGCGCCCGCGCACAGTAACGTGCAATCCATTCTCCGGACGAAAGCGCAGCAACTTCGCCGCCGAGCGAAACATCACCACCCGAATCTGCGCCGCTTCTTCCTTCAGCGTGAAATACAGATGCCCCGAATCCGGGATGCGCAGATTCGAGATTTCGCCTTCGACCCAGCAATCGGAATACTGGCGTTCCACGAGTCCGCGCACTGCGGCGACCAGAGCGCGCACCGACCAAATATGTCGCTCGGGCGCGCGAAACTGGAAGCCGAGTTGGTCGGGCATTTCCATGATGTTAGCTCTCAGCTCTCAGCTGTCAGCTCTCAGTAAAAGCAAAACCTTGAATCAGCTTTGACGCTGCTTGTGTCTGCCTTGAAACTGCACGGTGGAGATCAGTTTACCTTGTGTTGGGAGGAATGCTTCACGAGGTACGTTGTTCGAGACCCCTGAGTCGCGGTCTTTTAAAGTCAAAGACTTAGGGGTCTTTTTTTGCCAGGTCTTTGAAGAATAAGGACTTGCTCGTAAAATCTTTATTCGTCAAAGACTTGGGTCGTTTGATCAATAAGTAACTGACATTTCATTGAAACTGTGAGGGAGTGAATTCATGAGCGGGATGCGGGCGGTTCGGCGAAACTTTTCTGGGCTGGAGCGGCGGCGGATGGAGGCGGCACGGCTGCTCCGGGAGGGCGTTTGGCAGGCGGAGGTGGCGCGGCGGATGGGGGTGCGGCGGCAGTCGGTGGGCGAGTGGGCTAAGAAGATTCGGCGGGGCGGGATGTGGGCGCTGAAGGCGGGGCGGCTGGGAAGACCACGGAAGCTGCATCAAGAACAGTTGAGGCGGGTGGAGAAACAGTTGGAGCGTGGTCCGCAGGTAATGCGGTCGAGGAAATGGACGGTGCGGCGGGTGGGGGAGTTGATTGAACGAGAGTGCCGGGTGCGGTATTGTGCGGCCGGAGCTTGGGGAGTGTTGCGCGGGATGGGGTGGAAGTGGAGGGGCGGCGGCAGGGGATGGAAGAGGGCCCCCCTTTGACCCCCGTTCTTCTTTCCCGTTCTACGACGGTGCGTGCCCGTCCTTAAGAGTATTTTGCTCTGGGGCCGATGGAGTTGTTAAGATGGCCGCGTTATGACCCATCCCACAAAGCAGCCGGAAGAAAGTAGCGAGATAGATCACGATGAACTCATCGGGACTCTGGACGCTCTGTTCAATCCCGAGCCGGATGAAGACGGCTTTATGCGCGAATGGCCTCATGGCCGCCTCGAAAAACATCACTGTCTGACCTTCGACTACATGAAAGCTCTTGGTAATTGGGAAAGGTCCACGACACACACTAATACGCAACTCTTCTCGGGCTATCAGTTGATACGGACCGCTTCCCAAATTTCGATGAGGAACGGGAGCGGCGCCCGAAATAGGGAAAGAACCAGAATCAGCGAATGAGCACTGTTGATCGGAATTGGAGCCGACAATGAACAGCGTGCAAATCGAACAGAAGAGCTATGAGATGCCCCCGAAGGAGGGGATGAGCATCGCGCATTTTCTCACCGTTGCCGACGTCGAGCGATCGGCTCACTACTACGAAAAGGTTTTCGGCGCTCGCATTCTAACCATGGGTGACGGCAACGCGCCTCCGTACCTTCAGCTGGCGAATATCTGGATGATTCTGAACGTTGGGGGCGGNNCGAGGAGCCGAGTTCCTCACGCCTCCGATCCCCAAGTACGGCGAGATACGCTGCTACATCCGAGATCCTGACGGCTATATCATCGAAGTCGGACAGAGCACCGACCTCACGTACGGTTAACGCGCGGCCCGGATGGGATGCGGATTTAAACGCTTGCGGATGAGCGCTTGGGGCATCCAGGCTGCCGTGTCTGGCCAATACTTCGGCATTGATTGATGCTTGAAAACCGTGAATGGGGTCGTGGCGGATCGCTGGCGATAAATCCCCATCACGCTCACAATTCCGCGATTCGATACTGATCTGTGTCCGATACGCGGAGCCTTGTAAGCCTGTCCGCAAGGTCGAGTTCGAACTATTACAACTTAGGCGCGAGCTTCTACGGGGAGTTTGATGGGGACGATCCGCGCGACTCGGGCCATGACCTTCTTGTTTTGCTCGGACTTTTTCAGATCGTAGGTGGCCTGCAATCGCATCCACACATCGGGAGAGCCGCCAAACAGGCGCGCTACCTTCAGGCACATGACGGCAGACAGGGGCTTGCGCCCCGCCAGAATGCCGTGGAGCATTTGTCGCGACACGCCCAGAGCTTTGGCTGCGGCCGTCACCGACAGCCGGACCGATGGAAGAATATCTTCCTTGATAATCTCGCCCGGATGCACCGGCGGCAGTCCGTTCTTTCGCTCCATAACTTCCTCCCTAGTGGTAGTCGGCAGCGCTTTTCGTTAACGGAGGATTACCGATGCACGGACTTAGTGGTTCGTTGCCCGTCCGCCTCTGGCCGACTTGTAATTGCGCGGAATCTCGAAGAACGCAGGATCCGGCTCGGTACGAGCGACTTCAGAGACCGTCATCGTTACTGCGCCGGTCCGCGGGTCACTGTGTCGAACCATAAGGTTGATGCGGAGATCCTCGGAATACCAGTACTCATCCGTAATCGCGATCTCCCCTTGGGTACCACCATTCTCGGCTGGGATCATCTGGGTCTCGCGAACCCCGTGCACGGACAATCCTTCCATCTGATGAGTGCCCAAGTCTTCTTCTTGCGCAAACTCGCTCTGGGGGAGATTGTCGCCCGTTTGCGCCCCGAAGCGGACCGTGGGTGGAACGGCTGAAGGCGGGTGGCTGACCGTCTCTGTCCAGAAGGTGCGTTCGTTGGGATCGAGGTAGGTGGAAACCCGGGTTTGCGGGTCGTAGATGTGGATGCGGACGATCCGCGGCGTCTTAGTATAAGAAACGGGGACGAGATCCCTGGACTCATTGTGAATCCGGCCGCTACCGTCCCGGGCGATCTCGCGAACTGTTTTAGAGTTCGCGATCGAGCCGTCCCGCCCAACGCTCGAGCGCTCCACGTCGACTACCGCGCTGAACGGTGCGTTAGGGATGGGCGTTATGAAGATGTCTTGGGCCGAAGCGCCGACAGTCGCGACAGGGATGGTCAGCAGGACCAAAGCGGGGACAGCCAGCAGAGAGGACGGCAAGCGCATGGGAACCTCCAGCGACCTTCTTGCGCGATAGCATATCGCGGTTGTCGCACCGTGGCAATAAGTCTTGGCGCCGCGTGCCACACGAGGCTCATGCGACTACGGCATCTGCAATGGTTCGAGTGTGGCACGGTAAATCTGCACACATCTTTGCCGCCGGCCGCTGCATCCGAGTAGAATGTCCAACAACTAAACCATTGACCCAACTGGAGAACAACACGATGAAAGCGAAAGGCACGCACTTAATTCTGGGCGTGGGAATGCTAGTCTTCAGTTTGCTCATCTTCAGTCTGCTCATCTCTGTGCCCTTGCAGGCGCAGGCGCAGACCCAGCCCGAACCCCAGCCTCCGGCGACGCCGAACAATCTGCCCGACGCTCCTTCCAGCAGCAAAACGGAACCGACGCTCCAAGAGCTGGGTTTCCCGGCGGAGCAAACGCAGGCCAACGCCGCGCAACAGGCGTTGCTCGACAAACGCACCCACATGCTCAAGATCCATCAACGCATGGGTTTGATCACAACCGCTCCCTTAATCGCGACCGTGATCGCCTCCATGGGCGCTGGCGGCAGAAACTCCAGCACGACTTCGCGAGACCTGCACGCGGCTCTCGGCGGGCTGACTGGAGATCTCTACGGCATTACCGCGTACTATGCCATTCGCGCGCCCAGAGTGCCGGGCACCGAAACGCGCGGCCCCATCCGTTTCCATAAGGTCATGGCCTGGATTCACGGCCCCGGAATGATCGCGACGCCGATCCTCGGCATTATGGCGTTCGATCAAAAGAACAAGGGGGAAAAGGTCCACGGCATCGCCTCCGCGCACGGGCCGGTAGCCGTCGTGACCGCTGGCGCCTTTGGGGCCGCTCTTCTGTCGGTGTCGGTGAAGTTCTAAGCGAAATCTTATGACAAAGAAAATATTGCTTGCATTCGTGCTCGCCGCGCTCCCCGCGTTCGCGGCCGACAGCCAATGGGCGCTGCAACAGGCCACGCTCACCTACCATGTGTCGCACCCGCTCCATCAGAGCGAGGGCGTCAGCCACGCGGCGAAAGGCAAGGGCGTTTGCCACGCCGGCCAATGCGATTTCCTGATCGGCGTGCCCGTCAAGTCGTTCGACTCCGGAGACAGCAACCGCGACCTTCACATGCTCCAGGTCACGCGCGGAGCCGAGTTCCCCATGGTCCTCGTGCGCACGCGCCTGCCCGAATCCTCCTCCGCGTCCGCGACCCTCAACGTCGATCTGGAGATTCAGTTTGCCGGCCAGACTGCCCAGTACAAGCAGGTTCCTTTCAAGCTGGAGACGCTCGCCGGCGAAACGCACATCACCGGCACGATTCCGGCCACGCTTTCCGATTTCAAAATCGACCCGCCATCGCTGCTGACCATGCCAGTCAAGAACGATATTCCGGTGCGCGTGGAAATGACGTGGCGTCCGCAATAGCGATTTTCCAAACCCCGCCTGCTCTGGGGAGAGCGAAGGACCTGCTTTTCGCAACGTCGTCAATCTCCTAGCGTGTGTACGCTAAACTCAAAGCAGACCTAGCCGAGCATGCACAAGGCAACAATTCTGTTCAATCCCAATTCCGGCCCTCGCGGGAAGAAGCGCGACGCGGAGCTGAACCATGCCATCGGCATCATCCAATCGGCTGGGGTCCGCACCGAGCTTACGGTTTGCTGCTCCTCTCAGGAGGCGACTGACAACGCCCGCTGCGCCGTCGCTGACGGCAGCGACACGGTCTTTGCCTGCGGCGGCGATGGCACCATCCATGACGTGATTCAAGGCTTGGCCGGAACGCCGGTCGCGCTCGCGATTCTGCCTTTTGGCACCGCCAACGCGCTTGCCCACGACCTGAAAATTCCGCTTCGCCCCAGCGCCGCCGCGCAAGCCGCGGTCGCGGGCAACCGCCAGAACAAAATTAACGTTCGCCGCATTCCGCTCGGCCGCATCGAGTTCGAGAATTTCCATGGCAAGCCCGCCGCGCGCTACTTCACCGTTGCCGCCGGAGTCGGCGTCGACGCGCATCTTTTCTATAAGCTGACGGCGGAACTCAAGAATCGCTCCGGCATGGCCGCGTACTATCTGAAATCCTGGCAGTTGTGGGCGACCTATGACATGCGCCGCTTCGAAGTCGAATACGCTAACGGCAGCGGACATCGCCAGCAAGCCTCACTCACCGAACTGCTGGCGGTAAGGATCCGCTTCTTCGGAAATATCTTGCGCGAACTCGTCCCCGGAGCGTCGCTCGACCGCACCGATCTGCGCGCCGTCATGTGCCGCACCGCCAGCCGCAATGCCTATCTGCAATACGTAGCCGGAAGATTGCTCGGCCGTAGTTGGGAGATCGACGGCATCGATCTGGTCAGCTGCTCGGAGGTTGTCTGCCGCTTGCCGGAGAAAACCGAAGCCGATGCCAGCGAGCGCCGCGTCTACGTCGAAGCCGACGGAGAACTGCTGGGTCGCCTGCCCGCCCGCATGACCGTGCAACCCGATGCGCTGTCGCTGGTCGTGCCATCGGTCGGGTAACGATTTGCCGCCGAACGTCGCTTTGTAAACCGTGTTATAAATCTCGCACATGCCCACCGGCCGCCAAGGTTCGATTCGCCTGTTTCAGTTCCGAGGGATCCATGTGTTCCTGCACTGGTCCTGGTTCCTGGTGGCGGCATATGAAATCCAGAGCCGAAACGGACGGTACTCCTCTGTTGCCTGGAACGTCGCCGAGTACCTGGCGCTGTTTCTGATCGTGACGTTGCATGAGTTCGGCCATGCGCTGGCTTGCAGGCAGGTTGGAGGACAGGCGAACCAGATCGTCCTCTGGCCTCTCGGTGGCGTGGCGTATGTGGATCCGCCGCCGCGCCCCGGCGCAACCCTTTGGAGCATCGCCGCCGGGCCGTTGGTGAATGTTGTGCTCCTGCCGATTTTGCTGGGACTGGTCTGGTTGAGCGGATCCCTCGGATGGGCACAGACGATGCCCGATCTCTATCGGTTAGTGGACGCTGTGCTTTCCATTGACGTGGTCCTGCTGGTTTTCAACATCCTGCCCATCTATCCCCTGGATGGTGGCCAGATTTTTCGGGCGCTCCTGTGGTTCGTGCTGGGCCGGGCACGCAGCTTGCAGGTGGCCACGATCCTCGGCCTGATTGGCGTCGCCGGTTTCATCGGCCTTGCCATCTGGACGCGGTCGATTTGGTACGCTGCCATCGCCGCCTTCATGCTGATGAACTGCTGGAGCGGATTCAAACACGCGCAGCAGCTCTTGCGTTTCGCCAAGTTGCCGCGCCGGCATGGAGTTGCCTGCCCCGCCTGCAAAGCGTCTCCGCCGATTGGCGATCTGTGGAAGTGCGGGAAGTGCGCCCAGCCGTTCGATTTCTTTCAGACGCAAGGCGTCTGTCCCTACTGTTCCACGCAGTTTACGCAGACGAGGTGCCTGGAATGCGGCGCCGTGCATGCGGTGAGCGAGTGGTTTAGTCCCGCGATGAGCGTGAGTTCGACATTCGGAAGCGAGATGGGAGGTCAGAGGTGAGAGGTCAACGAGGTCAGAGGTGAGAGGTCAGATTGCAGAAGTAAGATCTTCACCTCTGCCATCTGCCATCCCGCCTACACTTCCGACGGTTCATGGAACCTATAACCCATTTTCTGTTTGGCGCCAACATGGGCCGCGCCGGACTCAACCGCAAGACCGCGCTCGCTACCGCGACGCTGACTCTCGCGGCAGAAGCCGCCGATCTCGATGTGTTCAGCCGCTTCGGCGGCAGCGCATTCGGCCTGAACCATCACCGCGGCTTCACCCATTCGTTCCTGGGAGTGCCGCTGGTAGCGGCAGTTGTCGTCGGCTTCGTGTATCTTCTGTGGCGGTTCCGTGGACGTAAAACTAAAATTCCCAACCTTCCTCCGCGCTGGGGATTGCTCTACGCTTACGCGTGCCTGGCCGGCCTCAGCCACATTCTGCTCGACTTCACCAATAACTATGGAATCCGGCCTTTCTGGCCGTTTTCCGAGCGCTGGATTTCGTGGGACATCGTCTTCATCGTCGATCCCGTTCTCCTGATCGTGCTCACGCTCGGACTGATCGTCCCCGCATTGTTTTCGCTCATCAACGAAGAAATCGGCGCGCGCAACAAGAGCGCGATGCCCAGAGGAAGGCTGGCCGCGATTGTCGCTCTCGTCACCGTCTTCGCCTATTGGGGACTTCGCGACTACGAACATCGCCGCGCCGTGGCCGCGCTCCAAGCGCGCGAATACAAAGGAGTCGAGGCGCTTCGCGTGTCGGCATACCCGAATCCCGTCAACCCATTTCGCTGGTATGGAGTCGTGGAAACGCCCGCATTCTTCGCCACCATGGACGTCGACTCGCTGAACTTCAATTCGATGTCTCCCGAAGTCGATCCCGAGGGCCGGATGCAGATTCGCTACAAGCCCGAAGAAACGCCCGTCACGCTCGCCGCCAAGAATACCTACTTGGGACGCGTCTACCTGAGCTGGGCGCAGTATCCGATCACTGAAGCCGAACCTTTGGGGAATGACCCGGCGAACAACTCGCACGCCGCCTACGCCGTCCACTTCCGCGACCTTCGCTACGACGAGCCTCGCTACGACAACTCTGGACAAAGCGCCCGCGGCATGCTCGGGGCGACGGTTTTCCTGACCCGCAATCTCCAAGTGGTAGAGGAACGCTTCGGCTCGGGGGGCAGCCATCAGGACGGAAATAGGGAATGAGTCAAACGTTATTTCTGGGGAGGCAGCAAACCGGCCTGCCTAATCGCCGACAGTTCGTCCCAAACGCCCCACTCTTCCCGGATCTTGCCATCCTGAAAGCGGAATAGGGTCATACCTGAAACCTTGATCTTCTTTCCGGTAGCCGGAAGCCCCATTCCGGCCTGCGTGTTCGTTCCCGACGCCGTCCAATACACGGCGACTCGGTCACCCTCCGCGACCATTTGGTTGACCGTGATGCTCATATCCGGGAGGGCCTGGCGCTCGTCGCGCGCAAAGGCCATGTCTTCATCGAGAGTGAAGTCGTGGCTGGCTCCATGCGCCACAAAATCCTTGGCGTGCGACTCCGCATACTTATCGAGTCTTCCGTGGCCCAGCACGTCTTCGAAGAAGTTCCGGGCTGCATTTTTGTTTCTTTCCTGCTCGCTGGCTGCTCGTGCAAAGACGGGGAGAGTGAGGGCGAGGAACAAGATCAAAATCAAACCTGTTCGCATATATTTGCATTCCGCGGGGAAAAATCTCCCGGCAATTACTGTAACATATGTTACAGTAATTAAAAAGAAGGAAGAATTCCCATGGCTAGACCGCCCGAACCCCACATCCGCGCCCGCCTTCGCGACGAGGCCGTCGATTATGTGCTCGCGCACGGATTCCGCGACCTGGCCCTGAGGCCCCTTGCAGAAGCACTGCAGACGAACGCACGCATGCTTGTCTATCACTTTGGATCGCGGGAAGGATTGATGCGCGAGATCCTTTTCGGCCTGCGCGAACGTGAAGATGCGCGCATCCAGGCATGGTTCCAGGCCGGGAAGAAACCACGAACGTTATCCGAGTTCCTACGCTGGCTCTGGCAGGGGATGAGCGCGCGATCCAAGCAGCCTCAACTGCGCCTGCTTTTCGAGTTGTACGCGCTCGCCCTCCGCCACCCGAAAGACTATCCCGGCGTTCTCGAAGATCCGCTCGTCTACTGGAAACGACTCACCAAGAAGGCATCCCGGCAATCGAAAGCCGATGAGGCCGAGGCAACCCTGCTCCTGGCGGCTACTCGTGGCTTGCTTCTCGACCTCTGCGCCACCGGGGATCGGGTTCGCGTGCGCGGGGCAATGCAACTGCTCGCTCAGTTTGTCGAATCCCGTCGTGAGCATAAGCGCGGAGGGACGCGAGACGAGAAACCAGTTGTGACCGGCAAACTGGCACGACCGGGTCACAGACGAAAAGAAGTCAGCGGCGTCGCTTGACCGGCAGCGCCCGCTCGCGCAACAATCCTAATTGACGTTCGACGAGGTGATCATGCTGGCCTATCTATTTGTCATTTTTGCGGTGGTGGCGCGGATGCCGTTCATGCCGCATCCCTGGAATTTCACTCCGGTAGCGGCGGCGCTGCTCTATTTTGGCGCGCGCGGTCCAAAACGCCAGCTCTGGGTGCCTTTTGCGCTCCTCGCCGTCTCCGACGTCATCCTCACCAAGTTCGTCTATTCGTACGCATTTTCCTGGGACCATTTCGTGACTTGGGCATGGTATGCGGCGATCCTGTTCCTCGGCAGCCAACTGCGCGAAAATTCCGGCTGGCTGCGAGTTGGCGGAGCTTCGCTGGCCAGTTCCGTGTCGTTTTTTGTGGTGAGTAATTTCGCCGTCTGGGCCTGCTGGAACATGTATCCGAAGACTCTGTCTGGCCTGATGACTTGCTACGCCGCCGGCGTGCCGTTCTTCCGCCGCGGAATCGCTGGCGACATGTTGTTTACTGTCGCCCTGTTCGGATTGCCGATCTTAGCCGCCGCGCTGGCGCGCACGCACAAACCGAGCGGAGTGGCCGCCGCCTAAGAAGATTCGCTCGTGTGGGGACGGGGCTTTGCCTCGTCCAAGCCAAGCGTGGCTCGGCCCTGCTTCGCCCGCCGCCAGAGCATCCACCCCGCAACCGCGACTGCCGCTGCCACAACCACCCACACGAAGCGATGCGCAAAAAGATTCCCCGCCAGCGTCACAATCTGCGGACCAACCCAGAGCGTTAGCAGCGCCTCGATTAAGAACCGCACGAACCGTCCCGCAAAAACCGCCAGCAGAAAATGCGCGAAGTTCATCTCAAACGCCGCCGCCGCCAGCACAAAAATCTTGAACGGAGCGGGCGGAGGCAGCATCGCCGGAAACATCAGCGCCCAGAATTCATGCCGATCGAAGGACTCGTGAATTTTCTCGAACTTCTGCGGCGAAAGACGCTTGCGCAAGAGCACCTCGCCGCCGGTATATCCGATGACGTAAATCACGATGCTGCCGAGCGCCGATCCGGCCGACCCCAGCAGCACATACATCAGGAAGCGGGAGCGATCGGTATAAACGTAGCTCACGAAAATCGCATCGAGCGGCATGCCCAGGAACGAGCCATCCACCGCCGCCAAAGCCAGCATTCCCCATGGACCCAGGGGTACAAGCACATGCTTGATCCACTCGCCGTAGGCGTGGATAAAATGTTTGATCTTGTTCAAGTAGGTGAGACTAGTTTACGCGAGAGCGGAGACCGTCGTTCGCTGTTCGTCGTTCGGAGTTCGTAAGTGCAACAGTTCGCGGCGCAGTTTCTCGCGTGCAGTTTCGCACAAAGCGGTTTAGCGAAGGGCGAACGACGAACAGCGATCCGCGCTACCCATGCTCTGTCCGTCCGGCCATCAACTCCAGCGCATGCGGCAGCAAATCCATCACCGCCTCCAGCGACTCGATCGCGCCTGCCGGACTGCCCGGAAGATTCAAAATGAGGCTCGTTCCCCGCACGCCGCACACGGCGCGACTGAGCGCCGCGAAGCGCGTCTTCTGCATTCCCGCGGATCGCATCTGTTCCGCGATGCCCTCCACAAGCCGATCGCACACTGCCGCCGTTGCTTCCGGCGTTACGTCGCGCGGAGCGACTCCGGTTCCGCCCGTGGTCACGACCAGGCGGGCCAACCCGCACAGCTCAATCAGTTTTTCCTGAATCGCGGTGCGCTCATCGGTCACCACGCTGCGTGACACGACATGAAAATTGCAGCGTTCGAGTGCTTCCGCCACGGCTGGGCCGGAGACATCCACTCTTTCGCCGCGCGAACACGAATCGCTGACTGTCAATACGGCCGCAGGCGTCCGGGGCGACACCAGGGCATCCGGTGTCGAGGAGGACATTTGATCTTTGTGTCCCATCTATTTTCCCAATAATACTGGCAAATCATTGATATTAAAATGGCTTACAGTCTTCCCGCAATATGCCCCCCGTTACCCTATTGTCTCCCTAGTACCCCTGCGCTTCCCCCAATTAAGCTAAATGAAGCTACAGATTTTCGCTTTCCATTTCGCTTGACAGCGGTCTTCAAGGTTGATGCTTTTATAGTGGGGATTGCCATTCTTTGGAAGGGTCAGACTGAGCTCTGATCGTGTTGTCTTAGTCCTGTCTTGCCCCTTCTCATGGACATCCCGCAACGGTTACCGTAATGTAGCACTTGCTTTTTAGTGCGCGGATGCTTTCCCCCCGCTGAAAAGGGCAATCATCTCCCGGTTGAAGGCGGGCAGATCAGAAGGCTGCCGACTGCTGACCCAGTTGCGGTCGCAGACCACTTCACGGTCTACCCATTGGCCGCCGGAATTGCGAATGTCATCCTGTATGGTGTGATAGCTGGTTAACGTTCGCCCCTTCGTCAGTCCCGCCGAGACCAGAAGCCACGCCCCGTGACAGATGACCGCGATGGGTTTCCCTGCTTCATCGATTCGGCGAATGAACTCTTGTGCCTTTTTGTCCACCCGCAAAGCATCGGCATTCAATGCGCCACCGGGAAGCACCACTGCGTCAAAATCAGCAGGGTTTGCTCTTTCCAGCACTAGATCAACGTCGAAGTAATCCGCTTTTATGTCGTGCTTCATCGCCTGAAGTTTTCCTGCTTTCGGGGCGATCAAAGTCGTTTGGGCGCCTGCCTCGTTCAGTGCTTGACGTGGCTCGGTCATTTCGGATTGCTCGAAATCGTTTGTCGCCAAGATGGCAACGCGCACGTTCGCAAGAGGTTTGTCTTTCATAGGGGAATCTCCTTTGGCGTCACTTCTATTTTTCGGTAGTGGGCTGTTTTGAATTTCGGACCACCCTTGGAGTTTAGAAGAATTGGTGGGATTATTGCAGCGTAACGAAGAGATGGCAGTTGCATAGGAGCGACCATGACACTCAAAAATGCTGCGTTGCTGGCTTTGGTCGGGACGATATTGATGACGGTTCTCTTGGTGTGGAATTTCGTCTCCAACGTCCTTCATGTTCTCCGTGGCGTGGAGGCTCCGATAGTGCTCTTCGCGTCGTTCATCTATGCGTTCGGTTGCCTAACCGTGATGGTGTTTTTTTTCGTGTTCCATCGAACGCAGTCGTGATTGTTGCCTACCCGTCGCCTCTCAGACTGGCGAGCAGCCCTGAGTATCGCCTTTGCACACGGTCAGCAAGAAAGAAGACGAGGATGAAGAGGATGACGATAGGACCGTCTATGGTTACTCGGAGTGAGCGAACTCTTCTTCCCTGACGAGCGCGTTGTCGGGCGCTCAATTCGGCTGAGCAACGTCATAAAGGGAGTAAGCTCTAATAGGTTCGATATAATGTTGATTGTTGGCTTTGGGGTGCTGAGAATGGCAGAAGTTCGGCTGCAAGAAGGCGAGTCGTTGGAGAACGCTCTCCGACGGTTTAAGCGCAAGGTGATGACGGAGGACATTATTAAGGATGTGAAGCGTCACTCCTTCTACTTGAAGCCGGGCGAAAGACGCCGGGTAAAGCAAGCTTTGGCTCAAAAGCGTGCGCGAAAAAAGAGCCGAAAAGACTCGGACCAAGTTGCCCCAAGGAGAGCCGCTGCTGCCAAGTAGCGGTTTTTTGTTTCGCTGGGCGATAATTTCCCAATGTGCGGACGCTACAGACTGTCACGGCGAAAGCAGGTAGTCGAGGAATACTTCGACTGTTGTTCCGATCAGCCAGACTGGAGTCCGCGCTACAACATCGCCCCAACCCAGAATGTCCCGGTCATTCGTCAGAATCCGAAAGAACCAGTCCGTGAATTTTGACTTTTCGAGCGCGGATCGCACATCCGCTCCTAAGCCAAGCCTCGCACGTCAACTTGGGCTCTTCGACGTCACCATGCTCGTCATGGGCGGCATCGTCGGTTCCGGCATATTCATAAATCCCTACGTGGTGGCACAACAGGTGCATACCTCAGCGTTAATCCTGGGAGCGTGGATTTTGGGCGGGGTTGTTGGAGTGGGCGGAGCCTTGATATGGGCGGAATTGGCGGCCACACTGCCCGAAGTGGGTGGCCAGTACGCGTATCTGCGTGAGGCCTACCACCCGGCCGTCGCATTTCTGTATGGATGGGTGCTGTTGTTCGTCATCCAGACCGGAGGCATGGCAGCTGTATCGATCACCTTCGCCCGGTACTTTCTTGACCTAACCGGCGTGCACGCGCCGGACTGGATCGTCGCGACAGCCGCACTCGCTATCCTGACGCTCATCAACTGCCTCGGCGTAAGAACCGGAGGACATACGCAAAGCGTGCTCATGGTGATGAAAATTGTCGCCATCGCAGCACTGGTGGTCGCTGGATTCGCCTTAAGCGGCAGGCATGGGACCATGCCGACCGCAGCTGAGCGGGACTGGTCGCTGACATCGTTTGGGGCAGCCATGGTGCCAGTGCTGTTCGCCTACGGAGGATGGCAGACGGCAAATTTCCTCGCGGCGGAAGTGAAGGAGCCAGAGAAAAACCTGCCCCGAGGGCTACTGCTCGGAGTGCTCGGCGTGGTGGTGTTGTACATCGGTGTGAACTGGGTGTGCCTGCGCTCGCTCGGGCCGGAGGCGCTGGCTGCAACCACCACCCCCGCCACCGCCGTAATGCGGCTGGCATTGGGCCAGCGGGGTGCGATGTTCATTGCGGCGGCCATCGCAATCTCCACTTTGGGCTTTCTAAGCCAGTCGATCTTGACCGCACCTCGCGTGTACTTTGCCATGGCCGAAGACGGACTATTCTTCCGCGCAATCGCGTGGCTCGATCCACGCACGCGCGTACCCGTAGTCGCCATCGTCCTGCAAAGCTTGTGGACAATCGTGATCGCGCTCTCAGGCCGTTATGAGCAGATTTTGAATTACGTCATTGCGATGGATTTTCTATTCTTCGGACTGACGGCAACCACCATCTTTGTGTTCCGCCGGCGGGCCGCGCGCGGCGAGATGAGCGCCAGTCGAGGCTATCGCATGCCGGGACACCCGGTAAGCACGGCGATGTTCGTCGCGATATGTTGGTGGGTCGTTGCCAATACGATCTACCGCTATCCTCGGAACAGCCTCATGGGTTTCGTTCTGCTGCTGGCGGGTATCCCCGCGTATTGGTTTTGGAGTCGGCGGGCACCGTCGCGATCTGCTAACTCGTAAGTTGTTGTTTCTGCATTAGTCGTTGCAGCCGTGGGGGCTTAAGACATGAAACGTTCGCAGCCGGACGCAGTTTCGCACTATCTGGCCTGGGCCAAGCTCCACTCGAACGCGCGCTTCAACCTGGCGGCCAGCGGAGTTTTGGACTACCCGCTGGCTGAATTGCCGGTGCACGTTGGCGATCTCGAGATCGGTGGGACCGGGCCTTACGGTTATCCCCCGCTGATGGAGCGGTTGGCCGCAAAGGCGGGCGTGCCCGAGGAATGCGTCGTCTACACCCTGGGTACATCGATGGCAAACTTCGTGGCGTTAACCGCTCTCGTCCACCGGGGTGACGAAGTACTGATTGAACGGCCCACCTACGACCCGCTGCTGACGATTCTGGATCACATTGGGGCGAACGTGTGTCGCTTTGATCGTCTCGCCGAAAAGGGATTCCAGCTCGGGCTGGGAGAACTCGAGCGCAAGCTCACGCCCCAGACTCGTCTTGTGATTCTTTGCAACCTCCACAACCCAAGCGCCGCCCTTACCGACGAGAGTGCCCTGCGGCAGGCAGGCGAGATGGCCGCCAAGGTTGGAGCCCGCGTACTGGTGGATGAGGTGTATCTGGAGACGCTGTTCGACCAGCCCTGGCGTTCCGCGTTTCATCTGGGATCGAATTTTGTTGTGACGAGCAGCCTGACCAAGGCGTACGGGTTGAGCGGTATTCGCTGCGGATGGATATTGGCGCAGCCGGAACTAATACAGCGCATGTGGCAGATCATTGATTTCACCTACGGCAGCCCGGTGCATCCAGCCGAACTCCTGGCCGTGGTCGTCCTCGACAATCTCAATCGGGTGCGTGATCGAGCCCGTGCTTTGCTGGAAACGAATCGTGTTCTGGTGAACGAATTCCTGGCTAGACATCCCGATCTCGAGTGTGCGCCGAGCCGCTTCGGCACAACGGTATTTCCGCGGCTCCGGATGGGCCGTACACCCGAATTTGTTAAGATCCTCCGCGAGCAGTTCGACACCAGTGTAGTGCCAGGAGAATTCTTCGAGCACCCGCAACATTTCCGAGTTGGGTTTTGCGGAGCAACCGAGACGGTGCGCGGCGGACTGGAGCGGCTGAGCGCCGCACTGGAAGCATTGCAGCAGCGGCCCCGCAGGGAAAATCAGCTGTTGTGATGATCGTCGCCATTGCGAGCTTGCGATCGTTCCTGACCCGGCAATTGCTATTCCCGATTCCGCCCGACGATAACCCTCCGGCCAGCTGCCAGATGCGTTAATCTGCCAAAGATGCGTCTTCTCCGCTTCTTCCGTCCTTCGCACCAGCACACGGCGTTTTCCGCCACGCTGTTGATGATGACGGCCATCATGCTCTCGCGGGTGATCGGATACATCCGCGAAGCCTATATCGCGTACGCCTTCGGCGCCGGACAACAGACCGACGCCTACGTCGCCGCTTTCACCCTGCCCGACTGGCTCAACTACATCGTCGCCGGCGGCACGGCCTCGATCACATTCATCTCCATCTATACGCGGTTCATGGCGGAAAAGCGCGGCGAGGATGCGCAGAAGACTTTCTCCATCGTTATCACCGTGATGACCACCGTGCTCATCGCCGGCACCATCGTCGCGGAAATTTTCACCCCGCAGTTCGCCGGCTGGATGTTCCACGGCTTCACGCCCGAGCAGATGCAACTCTGCGTACATCTCACGCGCATTTTGCTGCCGGCACAGATCTTCTTTTATGTCGGCGGAGTCGTTTCGGCGGTCTTGCTCTCGCACCGTCTGTTCTTGCTGCCCGCGTTCGGCCCACTCATCTACAACGTCTTCATCATTGCCGGAGGCGTAATCGGCGGCCGGCAGATGGGCATCGCGTCGCTCGCCTTCGGAGCTCTCGCCGGCAGCATCGCCGGTCCCTTTCTCATCAACGCCATCGGCGCCGCCAAAATCGGCACCGGATACCGGCCTTCATTCGATCTCAAGAATCCGGCCTTTCGCGAATGGGTACGCCTCTCCATTCCGCTGATGCTCGGCGTTTCCTTGGTCACTGTCGACGACTGGATCCTCCGCTACTTCGCCTCGAACGGAATCGGCGACATCGCGCGTCTCAACTACGCCAAACGTCTGTTCGCTATCCCGATCGCTATCCTCGGACAAGCCGCCGGCCAGGCGTCGCTTCCTTTTTACTCCCGCCTGTTTGGAGAGAAAAAGTTCGACGAGTTCGCCGCCACCGTGAATGCTTCGGTCTATCGCATCACCGCCGCTTCGCTGCTCATGACCGGCTGGATGATGGCCATTGCCCTTCCGCTGATTGATCTGGTCTATCGCCGCGGACGCTTTACCTTTGCGGATTCCGAATCCACCGCCATTTATTTCTTCTGGTTTTCGCTTTCCCTGGCTTTGTGGTGCAGCCAGGCGCTCTATGCCCGCGCGTTCTACGCTTCGGGCAACACGCTCACACCCATGATTGCCAGCACCGTCATCGTTTTGGCGTCGCTGCCCATGTACGCGCTGCTTTTCCGGACGCTGTCGGTCACCGGACTGGCCGTCGCCTCCGACATCGGCATCGCCGCGAATGCGCTGGCGATCGCGGGACTGCTGCACCTCCGCGGCATGGTTCCGTTGGGCGGATTGAACTGGAAAGAACTGGGCAAGTGCGCGCTGGTGGGCGCAGTTTCCGGCGGATTGAGTTACGAAGTCATGCGCGGCATCACTCTCGATGGCAGCCGCCGCGCTGATCTTCTCGCCTTGGCGCTAGGCTCCTTGACGTGGGCCGCAGCCGTCGCCGCCGGACTTTGGTTGCTACATTCGGAGCTACCCGCAGACCTGCGCAGAAAAAAGTTCGCCACTTTGTCCAGCGCGGCCGAGAGTCAGGCTGCGGAAACAATGGAGACCGGCAAGGAGCCGTGAGTGCGCTGTTCGCTAATGGTCGTTCGCTGTTCGCGACGAAACTCCGCTGCACTTAGCAGCGAACAAAACAAAACGGACCTCAAACGAGGTCCGTTTCTCAACAGTCGTGCCAATCGGCGAAAAGCGATCAGCGTATAGCAAACGACGAACAGCGATTCTACGCCCTCGCCGCAATCGCGCCTTCTGGCGCCGTCGTCGAAACACTCTTCGCTTCTTCCGGCTTCGCGTCGGGTTTCCCGCCCGCAGCGCCTGCCTTGCGGATGTCGATGCCACCCTTGAAGAACGCGCCGTCTTCAATCGAAATGCGCGCCGCCACCACGTCGCCGGTCAGCGAACCATCGCTGCGGATATCTACCCGGTCACTGGCGGTGAGGTTGCCCCGCACCTTCCCGAGCACTACAATTTCCCGCGCGCTGATGTTCGCCGCCACGACTCCATTGCGGCCGATGGTTACGCGATTGCCGGAAAGGTTGATCGAACCCTCCACTCGGCCGTCAATATACAAAGACTCGGAACCCGTTACTTCGCCTTTAATGACTAATGATTTGCCAATCGTGGCTTGGTCCGAAGTGGTGGTCACAGCCGGACGCGGAGCAGCCGCGGACTCGCTTGCACCCATCAGCGGCGCCGTCGTTGCGGTGGATATGGTCGGACGCTCCGGCTCCGCCGGTCGGCCAGGTGTCGCAGGTTGATTCGTGGGCTTCCACATGTTCGTCGAAATCCTTTCCTCTTACCAGGGGGGTTATGAAATCGCGCCGCATTTTGCGTGCCAAAGCGAATTGTACTCCTCAGTAAACGCCGCGCCCTGTGGAAAATCAACCTTTTCTGATGGATTTTCGGCGTTTCCCTCTGGATGACCGCGCCGCGCGCGCCCTCCGGACCTGGCTCCGATCATGTAAGCTCTGCCCATCCTGCGGTAATTCCTCTATCGCGATAAGATGGAGCCGTGGAGCAAGATCGAAGGGTCTACGACCGAACCGTACAAGCAGTTGTAGAAGAGGAATTATGACTTTAGCCGCGACCGCCAGCCTCCGGCCACAGCCCGGAGAATACGCTCCTTATTATGAGAAATATCTCAGCCAGATCGAGAGCAATGACATCCTCAGCACGCTCGACGACCAGCGCCGCCAGATGCTCCTCCTGCTCTCCGGACGCACCGAAGCCGATGGCGATCTGCGCTACGCGCCCGATAAGTGGAGCCTGAAAGAAGTGCTCGGCCACATCAACGACACCGAACGCATCATGGCCTATCGCGCTCTGCGGATTGCGCGCGGCGACGCCACGCCACTCGCAGGCTTCGAGCAGGACGACTACGTCCGCAATGGCCCGTTCTCAGACAGGTCGCTTGCCGACCTGATCGAGGACTACATTGCGGTGAGACGCGCCACCATTACGCTGTTCCGCAATCTGGATGAAGCCGCCTTCGCCCGCCGCGGCGTGGCCAACAAAAACGACGTGACGGTGCGTGCCTTGGCCTACATCATCGCCGGACACGAACTGCATCATCGGCGGATAATCGAAGAGAAGTATTTGAAATAGGTGTCAGGTGTCAGGTCTCGGGAAGTGCTTCGGAACTCGCACAAAACCGCCAGCCCTCGCGCCCTAAACCTGAGACCTCGCATCTGAGACCTGACACCTGATGTCACGCCACCTTCCCAGCCTCATCGGCCGCCTCACCATGCACCGCGACGGCTTTGGCTTCGTGGTCCCCGAAGCTGCGTCGCTTGATGCCAATCTCAAGGCTCGCCTCGCCGGCGACGTCTTCATCCCGCCGCATGCCATCGGCTCTTCCATGCATGGGGACCGCGTGCTGGTCGATGTCACCGCCATCCGCACCGACGGTCGCGCCGAAGGGCGCATCGTCCGGTCGCTTTCGCGCGCGCATCCGACCGTGGTCGGCATCTTCCATTACGGACACCGCCGCAATTACGTCAAACCCATCGACCAAAAAGTAACGCAGGAAATCGTCATCCCGCCAGGGATGGAGATGCCGCAGTTCCCCGGGTCCCCAATGCCCCCCGTGGTAAAGATCTCGCCGACAGAATCCCCGACTCCGCAGAAAAAGAAATCCCCAGACCGAGTCATCGGTGACGAAGCAAAGGTCCACACCGACTGGCAGGATCTGGAAGGCGTAGTCGTCGACGTAGAAATCACCGACTGGCCCAGCGCCACGCAACAGCCACGCGGACGCGTCATCGAAATTCTCGGCGCAGAAAACGACTTCGGCGTCGACGTCGAAATCATGATCCGCAAGCATCACATCCCTCACCGCTTCCCGCCCGAGGTGATCGAAGAAGCGCAAGCCATCGCATCGGCACTTCCCCCCGAAGCCCTGCGACGCCGCCGCGATTACCGTAGCCTGCCCATTGTCACCATCGACGGAGAAACCGCCCGCGACTTCGACGACGCCGTTCACGTCCGCCAACTGGAAAACGGCAACTACGAACTGCAAGTCCATATCGCCGACGTAGCCCAATACGTAACCCGCGATTCGCCGCTCGATCAGGAAGCCCGTTTGCGGGGCACCAGCGTGTATTTCCCCGACCGCGCCGTCCCCATGCTGCCGCTCGAGCTCTCGACCGACATTTGCAGCCTGCGTCCGCAAGTCGACCGCCTCGTCCTCTCCTGCACCATGGAGATCGACCACCAGGGCGAAATCGCCGCCTATGAAATCAACGAAGGCGTCATCCGCAGCGCCAACCGCATGACATATACCGCCGTGAATGCCGTGATCGAAGGCGACGCAGCCGCGCGCAGCGAATATGCTGCCCAAGTCGCTCACTTCGAACGCATGCGCGATCTGGCCATGATCCTGAACCGCAAGCGCAAGCGCCGCGGCTCGATCGACTTCGATCTTCCCGAAGCAGTGATCGAGTTCGACGAATTCGGCATGATGAAGAGCATCACCCGCTCCGAGCGCAACGTCGCTCACCGCCTGATCGAGGAATTCATGCTCTCGGCCAACGAATGCGTGGCGCACTATCTCGAAAGCAAGCGCATCGCCTCGCTCTACCGCATCCACGAAAAGCCCGACGCCAAGCGCGTCTACGACTTCGAAGTCATCGCCGCCACCTTTGGATACTCGCTCGGCGTAGGTTCCTTGCCGATTCATCGCGTGCA
>PLUW01000017.1:42461-78128 GCA_003162935.1 Acidobacteriaceae bacterium | reverse complement strand
TACTCCGAAGAAAATCGCGGGCACTTCGCACTCGCCGCTACCACCTACACTCATTTCACCTCGCCCATTCGCCGCTATCCCGACCTGATCGTGCACCGCATCCTGAAAGAAGTGCTGCGCGACTCAGCAGAAAAGCTAGATGGAGAAGTGCCGGTGGGCATGTCGCAATCTCCCCAAAATTCTCATTCCCCGTTAAATTGTCATCCTGACCCTGAGTTTGTCGAAGGGGAAGGATCTCATTCTCCTCGGCTCAAAGTGGAGCGAAATGGTTCGCCCCCCTCCCCCTGGTCCAAGCGCCGTGATCGCGAAGCCCATCAACAAGCGCTCGAACCGCGAGGGGGCCCCATCAAGCTCGAAGAACTGCACAATATTGCCGACGAATCCAGCCAATCCGAACGCCGTGCCGACGAAGCCGAACGCGGACTGATGGAATGGAAAAAAGTAAAATTCATGGAGCGCCGCATCGGAGAAGACTTCGACGGCTTGATCATCAGCGTTACGAAATTCGGATTCTTCGTGGAACTGACCGACCTTTTCGTTGAGGGCCTGGTACCGCTGAACACGCTCGACAGCGGCGATAAGAACGACCGCTTCACCTACCACGAAGCCACCCGCGAAATCATCGGACAGCGCTCGCGCAAAACCTACAGCCTGGGCCAGCGCGTTCGCGTGCTGGTCGACCGCATTGATCCGGTGGAGAAGAAGATTCAGTTCGCGGTGTTTGAAGAGCAGCCAAAACGTGCGATCCCAAGGAAGCGCAAATGAACGTGTAGGGCGGACACTCTTGTCCGCCGCCGTTGACGTTGATCTTGATGTCGATCTTGACCTTGACCTTCCCCGCGTCCGCAAAAACCACATCCAAGGCGGCGGACAAGAGTGCCTGCTCTACACCGGCCTGTATAGAATAGGATGTGTAGCGGAGCAGACATCATGCCAACGCCAAGCGAACCGAAGCCCGAGCAGGACCTAGTCCCAGCCGTCGAGCACGTAGCCAGCGCTCACAAGATTCTCAAGGAGTTGCAGAAGAAGGTCGGGAACCATCCCGAACTCGGCGAGGCCATCACCAAACTCGAGATGGCGCTCAGCACGCTAGCCATAAAAACGGGTGGTTTGCTGTAGTGCCTGCTAAAATTCCTCATCACCACTCTTGGCGCCTGCCTAGGAATTCAGCTCCATGTCCACTAACTTAAATTCCAGCAACCCCACTCCCCGCACGCGCGTAGTGCGCGAATCGCAACGTGCGGTGTACGACCGCGACGCCGTCAACCAGATTCTCGACGAAGCTTTCCTCTGCCACGTCGGCTTCGCAGTCGATGGTCAACCCTACGTCATCCCCACGTCCTACGGGCGCGACGGAGGCATGCTCTACATCCACGGCTCCGCCGCCAGCCGCATGTTGCGCAATCTCGATCAGGGAGTTCCGGTCTGCATCACGGTCACGCTGCTTGATGGATTAGTGCTCGCCCGCTCCATCTTCAATCACTCCATGAACTACCGCTCGGTAGTCATTCTGGGTACGGCAACGCTGGTCGACGACCCCGCGGAAAAACTCGCGGCCCTGCGCGCGCTGAGCGAGCACATCATTCCCCATCGCTGGGACGACTCGCGCCTGCCCAACGAAAAAGAGTTGAAGGCGACCTCCGTTCTGCGAATTCCGATCACTGAATTTTCCGCGAAAGTCCGCGTCGGCCCCACCGTTGACGACGAAGAGGATTATTCGTTTCCCACCTGGGCCGGCGTGATCCCGCTGGATACGACGGTAGGCGCTCCAATCCGCGACGAGCGCTGCCAGCGAGAGTTGCCCGCGTACCTGAAGAATTATTCCCGCAAGAAAAGGTCGTAATCCGGCAATCCTCACGTAGGGGGCGGACGCATTCGTTTGCCCCACCGGACGAAGTCCGGCTCGCGGCGCGACGAACTATTCTCTCGCGATCACTTCGCGCAGAATCCCATTGCACTCCCGCCACGACGCCGTTTCGCTGTGCGGGCTGTGCCGCCCATTCTCAATGAAGCGCATCCCCGCGCCGGGCAATGATTCCCGCACCAGTTCCATCTCTCCCGGTTCGGTTCGCGGATCGCCTCTCCCATGCATCAACGTCACCGGTACTTTCAGCGCACCCAGCTGACCTTCATATAAATCCCCGCCCGGACGCGCGCATTCGGCCGCGAGTTTCAGCCAGACGCGGCAATTTCTCTGGATCACGTTCTTCCATTGCGCCGTGCCATGATTTGTCGCAGCATGATCCGCCGCCAGCAGGCTCTGCGCTTTCTCGTTGACTTCTTCCGGATGGTTGGCAAAGCGCCGAAAAAAGTTGTGCGAACTCGGTTTATCGCGGCGAAAGTGAACCGCTTCCAGAATCAGGCGCACGCACCGCTCCGGCGCCAAGAGGCCGATCATGGCGGCAATGACTGCTCCATCGCTGTGTCCCCAAAGCACCGCGCGCTCGATCCCAAGCGCATCCAGCAGAAGCAGCGTTTCCCCCGCCGCCCGACGATGAAAATCAAGCGGCAGCGGCCCCGCAAATCGCGTGGAGCGTCCGTGGCCGGACCGATCCGGAATTATGAAGCGGACTTGATCTTGCAATGCCTCGATCTGCCGGTCGATGGGATACACGCCATATCCCCACCCGCCATGCAGGAACACCACGGGCCGGCCGCTGCCCACATCCCGATAGTGAATCCGGACGGGCGAAACCCCGGGCGCATGCGGCGAGTTTTTCAGTTCCACGAATGGCATAGAAATAGGGTGCCAGGTCTTAGGTGTCAGGTCTCAGGAAAAACCCGGCAAATCGGCCGTCGCTGCGCCCGTTTTCCCTGAGACCTGAGAGCTGACACCTAGTCCTCTCACGGCAACAGCAGCAACTTCCCCGTAGTCTTCCGCCCCTCCAAGTCCCGGTGTGCGCTCTGCGCTTCGGCCAGCGGATACACATGTTCGATCCGCAGCTTGAGCTTGCCGTCGCGAATCATGCCAAAGACTGCCCCCGCCCGTTGCTGCAACTCCGCGGCGGTCGCAATGTAATTGCCCAGCGAAGGCCGCGTCAAAAAAATCGACCCCTTCTGCGTAAGCACCAGCGGATCAAGCGGCGCGACGGCCCCGCTCGACCCGCCATAAAGCACCATCATTCCGCGCGGACGCAGCAGGTTCAGCCCCTTATCGAACGTCGTCTTGCCCACCGAGTCATACACCACGTCGACGCCTTTACATCCGGTGATCCGCTTCGTCTCCGCCTCAAAATCCACCTGCGTATAAAGGATCACGTCTTCCGCTCCCGCCGCACGCGCCAGCGCAGCCTTTTCCTCCGTCGAAACCGTAGCGATCACTCGTGCCCCAAAATTGTGCGCCATCTGCACCAGCAGCAGCCCGACCCCGCCGGCTGCGGCATGCACCAGCGCCGTCTCCCCCTTCTTCAGCGGATACGTGTCATGAGAAAGATAATGCGCCGTCATTCCCTGGAGCATCGCCGCCGCAGCATCGCGATCGCTTACTCCAGCTGGAATCTTCACCAGCCTCTCGGCCGGCACGGCAGCATACTCAGCATAGCTACCCAGCGACATGGTGTAGGCCACGCGGTCGCCGACCTTCACGTCACGCACATCCGACCCCACCGCCGACACCACGCCCGCCGCTTCCTGTCCCAAAACCAGCGGCAGAGGAGCTTTGTAGCGTCCCTCGCGGTTATAAACGTCAATAAAGTTGACGCCCGCTGCCGCGATCTTCACCACGGCTTCGTTCGCTTTTGCCTGCGGAACCGGTAGATCCACCAGTTCCATCACTTCTGGCCCGCCTGTTTGCTTGATCTGTATGGCTTTCATCGTTCCCTCTTGATAAATTCGTTTGGATGAATCCCCGCCCCTGTCCGATTCGGAAGCCGTCCGCTGCTCGTTTGCTATCTCCCGCCACGCTGGGGTAACATGCCCGCCGGTTCCCAAAGTAATCGTGGAGTTGGTCTTCCGTAGCGTTGACCCAACGATTTTTGCGATAGTACCATCTCATACTGAGGAACGCTGGCCTAGCGAAATGCCGGTTTCTGGGTGGAAACGGTTGCACTAAGTTTTTGAAAACATGAGGCTTTCTTCTCAAATAAATCTGGCGATCCTGCTCGGCGCCGCGCTCGCGGCGACCGTCGCATGCCAATCCGCCCAGAAGACCGCGTTCATGCCGCCCGCGCAGGCGCAGGCTCCGGCTTTGGTCTCCGCCAGCAAGCCGCCCGATCCACAGCGGCAGCAGCCCGCCGCAACCGCCCAAACGCAATCCAAGCCGCAGGTCCCGCAGGCCCTCCAGGTCGATCCCATCGCCGACCTGATCGCCCGCGTGGAAAGAGAATACCAGTCTGGACAAGACAACTATCGCGCCGGCCACCTTGAAGCCGCGAAGCAGAATTTCGACTCCGCTTTCAACCAGCTCCTGGGCAGCGGATTCGATCTCCGCTCCAGTACCGATGATCGTCTGGAGCGCGAACTCGACCGTATCCTCGACGGCATCAACGCCTTGGAGCTAGCCGCCCTACAGCAAGGCGATGGATTCGCCGAGCAAAAATCCGAACCCGCGCCCATCGACGAAGCCAACGAATTCACTCCGATCGTGGACCCCAACATCAAGGCCAAAGCCGAAGCCGAAATCAAATCGACTCGTTCCGACCTGCCACTGATGATGACCGACCAGGTTGCAGGCTTCATCAGCTATTTCTCCAATCGCGGACGAGGCACACTGGAACACGCCTTGGCACGCTCCGGCCGCTACGAAGATATGATTCGTCGCGTGCTGAGAGAAGAGGGAGTTCCGCAAGACCTGATCTATCTGGCACAGGCCGAATCCGGATTCCATCCCGTAGCCGTCTCCCGCGCCGGCGCCCGCGGCATGTGGCAGTTTATGGGCAGCCGCGCTGCCGGTTACGGACTCGAACGCAACTGGTGGGTGGACGACCGTCAGGATCCCGAAAAAGCCACCCGCGCCGCTGCTCACCACCTGAAAGACCTCTACAAAGAATTCG
The DNA here is from genome assembly GCA_003162935.1 of Acidobacteriaceae bacterium. Taxonomy (GTDB): domain Bacteria; phylum Acidobacteriota; class Terriglobia; order Terriglobales; family Acidobacteriaceae; genus Acidiflorens. The sequence continues at coordinate 73,137 of PLUW01000017.1, read as the reverse complement.
GAGACTGGTACCTGGCCATGGCCGCCTACAATTCCGGCCCGGGAACGGTTCAGTCCGCCGTTAAGCGCACCGGCTACGCCGACTTTTGGGAGCTCTACAACCGCGACGTGCTGCCCAAGGAGACGCGGAACTACGTTCCCATCATTCTGGCTGTCACCATCATGGCCAAGAATCCGGCGCAGTACGGACTCGACTCCGTGGTTAAGGAAAAGCCGGTCGCCTACGACACGGTCAAGATCGATTACCCCATCGACCTCCGCTTAGCCGCCGAGTGCGTCGACGCCAAGGCCGAAGACTTGGCCGATCTCAACCCCAGCCTACTGCGCCTGACCACGCCAAAGGATCAACCATTCGATCTCCACCTGCCCGGTGGAACCGCCGACAAATTCCGAGCGGCGGTCGCTTCCATCCCCGCCGACAAGCGCGTCTGGTGGCGCTATCACAAGGTGCAGCCCGGAGAAACCCTGGCCGCCGTCGCCCGCACGTATCGCACGACGCCGACGGCCATCGCCGAAGCCAACGATCTCGACCTCGCTTCAAGTCACGACGGACTCGCTCCTGAAACGCGTCTGATCATCCCAATCGCGCCTGGGAAACAAACCGATACAAGCACGTACGCGCATGCCGCGACTCGCTACCAGGTGCGCAAAGGCGACACGGTCGCGTCGGTGGCGGAAAATTTCGGCGTCCCGGAAAAGATGGTTCGCACTTGGAACCACTTGAAAGGCAATGGCCTGACAGGAAGAAAAGTGCTGTCCATTCACCTTCCCGTCACTCTGCCCGTCTCCTCGGGCAAAGGCGAACCGCAGGTGGCAAGCCGTCATTCCGGCAACTCCAAACACCTTCGAACGCAACCCGTTCCGACGAACGCGGTTCTCCATCATCGAGTCAGGGCCGGCGAAACCTTCTACTCGATTGCCAGTTCTTACAACACCACGGTCTCCGCTCTCAAACACGACAACCGGAATGTCGCCTCCCTGCGTCCGGGGATGATCCTGGTCGTTCACAACCCCCGCTAAATTCCGCGAATTTAACTGCCATCGCCAGAACCTCGCCTCACAAAGTTTCCGCAGCCAGACTCCTGCTACCATCGGTGAACATGCTGGAACCCTCCACTCCAGTACAGTTCGTGAAAGGTATCGGCCCACGCTTGGCCGAGGTGCTTGCCGCCAAGGGCATTGCCACCGTCGATGACCTGCTGCACTACCTGCCCTTCCGCTATGAAGACCGGCTGAATCCGCGGTCAGTCGCCGAACTGCGCGCCGGAGAAATGGCGACGGTGATTGCCGAAGTCCGCAACTCGGGACTGTTCCGCACCCGCCGCATGCCCATCTTTCAGCTCACCGTCGGACAGGGCCCCACCAAGTTGAAGTGCCTCTGGTTCAACGCGCCGTATCTGCAAGACCGCTTCCAGCCCGGACAAATGTTGGCGCTCTACGGCAAGGTCGAAGAGGACCGCGACGGCAACCTGCAGATCATACAGCCGCAGTTCGAGGTTCTCGGCGACATCAACGAGGAGGGCGGCGCCGACGAAGCCGAAAAGAAGGCGGCGGCTTCGCTCGAAATCGGTCGCATCGTTCCCATCTACGAATCGACTGGCCAGGGCAAGCTGACGCCGCGCTGGTTCCGGCGGACGATTCGATTTGCGCTGGAGAATTTGAGCCCCGACCTTCCCGATCCAATCCCGGCCGCAGTGCGCGCACATCTGAGCCTCGTTTCCCCGCGCGAAGCGCTGTTCCAGGTTCACTGGCCCGATGCCGGAGAAAGCTTCACCGACCTCCAATCCTCGCGCACGCCCGCGCACATCCGGCTAATTTTCGATGAGCTGTTTTTTATCGAGCTCGGACTCGAACTCAAGCGGCGCGAGCAGAAGGCGCAAACCGGAATCTCCTTTCAGCTGACCCCTGGCGTGCGCGAGGCGATTAAGAAGATACTGCCGTTTCATCCAACCGCGGCGCAGAAACGGGTGCTGAAGGAAATTGCCACCGATATGCAGATGTCTTGTCCCATGCGGCGTTTACTGCAAGGCGATGTGGGATCGGGCAAGACGATTGTGGCGTTCCAGGCCGCGATTATCGCCATTGAGAACGGCTATCAGGTCGCGCTGATGGCTCCAACGGAAATTCTGGCGCAGCAGCATTATTTTTCCGCACGGCAGATTCTGGAACGCGCCGGTTACCGCATCGTGCTGCTGACCGGCTCGCTGGAACAGGACCGCAAACGCGACATCCGCCGCCACATCGCGGAAGGCAACGCGCAGCTGATCATCGGAACCCACGCCCTGATTCAGGATCGCGTCGAATTCAAAAACCTCGGACTCGTTGTCGTCGACGAGCAGCACCGCTTTGGGGTGATGCAACGGCTGAAGCTGATGAAGAAAACCGACGACGACGCCAAAACAGCCGAGCCGGATGTGCTGGTGATGACGGCTACGCCCATTCCGCGCACGCTAGCTCTAACCCTCTATGGCGACCTGGACCTCTCAGTCCTCGACGAACTTCCGCCGGGCCGCACGCCAGTCGTCACCCGTTGCGTGCAAGACGAGCGCGCGCCCGAAGTCTGGGACTTCGTCGGCAAGCAGATTGCCGCCGGACATCAGGCCTATGTCGTTTATCCGGTGATCGAAGAGGACGAAGAGAACGAATTGAAAGCCGCGCGGCAGATGCACCGCGAGTTGCGCGAAAAGATCTTCCCCAGCCTGCACGTCGGATTGCTGCATGGCCGTCTCGATGCCGAAGAAAAGGAACACGTCATGCGCGAATTTCAACGGGGCAAGATTGAAATCCTGGTCGCGACCACCGTGATCGAAGTTGGCGTCGACGTCCCCAATGCGACCGTCATGGTGATCGAGCACGCCGACCGCTTCGGCCTGGCGCAGCTCCACCAGTTGCGCGGACGCATCGGCCGCGGCGCGGCGAAATCGTATTGCGTCCTCATGCGTGGCAGCAAGGTTTCCGAAGAAGGAGAACGCCGGCTCGACGCCATGGTCCGCTCCAACGACGGCTTCCAGATCGCCGAACTCGATCTCGAATTGCGCGGGCCGGGCGAATTCTTTGGAACGAAACAGGCGGGGATTCCAAGCTTCCGCGTGGCCAACATTATTCGCGACCGTCAACTGCTGGAGGCAGCGAAACGCGAGGCTGCGTTTGTGATCTCGGGGCCGAATGCGGAAGTGTCAAAAGATGAGATCGATCGCGCGCTCCGGGAAATGCGGTCGCGCTGGGCGCTTAGCTATGGGCTGGTCGAGGTGGGGTAATGAGTCGTGCTATGGGCTTTGATCGTCATCCTGAGCGAAGCGAAGGACCCAGGCATTCCGCGGCGGAAATACATACGTCCTTCGCTCCGCTCAGGATGACAGTTTGTCTTGTGCCCCAAAGGCGCTATTGCTTGGCGGCAGGAGCGTCGGGTTTAGCACCCTCTACTGCTCTAGTACCCTCGATCTTGCACTTATATTCCTTGTCGTTATCGTGGAGTATGTAGAGCCTCTCGCCGTCCACGCGGTAGTCCACGGATTGCCCTGCATCGAATTTGCCTGACTGGAAGGAGCCACAATCGTCAATCTGGTACACCAGGTCGGCACCCTTCAATTCGTAGACCTTGGTGTGGCGGGTAGCGCTGCCGAAATTACCGTTACCATAGCTGTGGACCTTGGTGTCCATGCGCGTTTCATAACCAGAGATCGTGCCCTTCTGATAGGTTGGTGGCGTCTTGTCTTTACTGGCTGCAAACGTAGCTATCAGCAGAATGAAGAACGTTGTGCGAAGTATCGTCGACTTATTCATAAGCCTCTCTCTCCAGCCTAATTCTGGAACCAGTCAATCTATGCCTGGAAGGGTCGGCCTGTCAAAAGCATAATCCCAGAAATTTCACTGAGAAAGTGATCGCTTTCGAATTACCATCCAACCGATGCCTCCTCGCCCCACCCACTACCTGCGCGACCCGCTCTTCCTCCTATGTCTAACCGCAGGCCTGCTAGCCTTCGTAGTCCAATCCGGCGAGTTGGGCACCTCCGACACCACCCATCGCCTGCAAACCACGCATTGGCTCTGGACTTCAGAGCCGCAGGTTTTTCCCTACGAGTATCCCGAGTTCGGACTGCATGGGCGCGGAGGCCGTCTCTATAGCTGGTACGGCATCGGCCAGTCACTACTCATGCTGCCCGCCGACATCGTCGGCACTTGGATCTCCCACTGGCCCATCTTCGCGGAGTACGAAGACGACCCGTCCGTACGCGGTATTGTGGTCAGCTCCAGCACCAACATTCTGGTGACCGTCCTCACCGCGCTCATTGCGTTCCGCCTGCTCGTCCAGTTGCGCTTCAGCGTAAGAGAATCGGTCGCCGGAGTGCTGGCGCTGCTGTTCTGCACCACCCATCTCCACTACACGCAGAACATGATGGAGAACAACTCCATCCTGCTGCTGACGCTCACCGGATTCTCATTTCAATACGAATGGCTGCGCACCGACAACCGCCGCGCTCTTTTCATCGGCTCCTCGGCGCTGGGACTGAACCTGCTGACGCGCCTCACCACCGGATTGGACCTTGTCGCGACGGGAATCTTCGTCTTGCTGGTGCTCTGGTTTGGCGGTCGGGCGGGGACGCCCGGCTCTCCACCGTCAAACCCGCTCTTTGAAGCGGCACGCGGTCGCCTGTTGTGGCGGCGTCTGCTCGCCTACTGCAAAGTCGCCGCGCCGGTCTACCTTTTTTTTCTGGCCGTCGATCGCATCTACCAGTTCTATCGCTTCGGTTCTTTCACCAACACCTACGTTTCGATATTCGCTCGCGAAGAGCGGCAGATCGATCCCACGCTGCCCGCGAACTTTCCCTGGAGCACGCCGTTTCACGAAGGCGTTTTCGGCGCGCTCTTCAAGCCGGAGAAGTCTATTTTTCTGTTCGATCCTCTGCTCGTCCTAACTCTCTTCCTGCTGATATGGCTTTGGAAGCGCATGACTCCTGAGCTGAGGGCTTATGGCGTGACCTCGCTTATCCTTCTGGCCACCTATATTTGTTTCTACGCGAGATACACCTTCTGGAGCGGCGACTTCGCCTGGGGCGATCGCTATGTTTCAACCTCGGTGGAATTGGCGGCACTGATTGCGGTGCCGCTGCTTATGCGCTATCGAGCGGCCTTAACCGGGGAACGACTGGGAAAAACAATCTGGTTTGCAGGATGCCTGCTGATCGCCGTCAGCCTGCTGATTCAGTTGGCGTCGCTCGCCTTCTGGCTGCCGCTCGAAATTTACCAAATGGAAACGCTGGGCCATCCGACGTTTGTAATCGCGCTGCGTTTCAAAAACATCGCCGCCTTCGCCTTGGGCAAGATGGACGCCTGGGGCTTGAACACCGAGGCCATGCCGCAAGACCCGTGGGATTATGTCCACATCACAACGTGGAATTTTCTGCCGTTTGTGCTGCGGCGCGTCGGGGAAGCGCCCCGCTGGGTAGTGGATATCGCCTTCGCCGTATGGTTCGCCGCGCTTGCAGCGCTGGGAGCGGTGTTGGTCCGGCTGCGGAACAGCGTGCGAGCGTTTGTGTGAGGACGCTTAGCGGCGACCTCCACTGCGAAAAGCAAACGCAGAGTTTCGCCGGGAAATTGCGCTGAGAACGCACGCGCGTGGCCCGACTCCATCCGCAATGGTTCTGCTATCATCGCGGCAGGGCCGGGGAAACCGGCACAATTTACTTTTTACGAGGAGTTTTATCATGGATGCAGCCGCTCTTCCCCTGGGCTCCCGCCGCAACGAAGACATCGCGCTTGACCTCATGAAATTTATCGCCATGACCACCAGTTACGGCAAAACCACCGGCACTGGAGTCGGCTTTCAGGGCACAGGCGCCGCCGCCAAGCCCGAGGAGTACGCCGCTCACTTGCTTGAACTCTACGGACGCTGCCTGCAGTCGGTAGGCGCGAAGTAGCCCATCGGGTCATTGAAACATTCAGGGATTGAATCATTGGATCGCGTGGCGAGTTCGAACTCTGATTCGATTTCTTCTTTCGGCGACGCGCTGCGTTTGCATCAATCGTTCCGACTTCTATAGAATTATCGGTTTGCTGTACGCGGTTTGACGCAGCAGGTAGAGTCTTCCTGCTGTTCTTATAAAGCCGATTGCCGCGCCTCGCGAACGACCAACGACAAAGTTTGGAATCATTATGAAAATTCATGAGTATCAAGGAAAAGCAGTTCTGAAGAAGTATGGCGTCGCCGTGCCGCGCGGATCGATGGCGACGACACGCGAAGAAGCCGAGGCGATCGCGAAGGAACTGATGGCCTCCGGCGCAACCGGAGTCGTGGTGAAGGCGCAGATCCACGCCGGTGGACGCGGCAAGGGAGGCGGCGTGAAGATCGCCAAGTCCGTGGAAGAAGCGGGCGAACTTGCCGGCAAGATTTTAGGCATGAAGCTGGTGACGCACCAGACGGGGCCGGAAGGCCGCATTGTGCATCGCTTGCTGATCGAAGAAACGCTGCCGATCGAGAAGGAACTTTATCTCGGGATTCTGGTCGATCGCGGCGAGGGCAAGCCGGTGTTCATGGCATCGGCCGCGGGCGGCATGGATATTGAGCAGGTGGCCGCCGAACGGCCGGAAGCGATCCTGAAGCAGTACATCGACCCGGGCATGGGGCTGGAGCCGTTCCAGGCGCGGAAGATTGCATTCAGCTTGGGGTTGAAGGCGGAGCAGATCAATCCCGCCGTGAAGTTCCTGACCGGGCTTTACCGCGCGTTCCTCGACACCGACGCATCGCTGCTGGAGATTAATCCCTTCATCAGCTGCACCGACGGCCGTTTGTTCGCGCTCGACGCCAAGTTGACTTTCGACGATAACGCGCTCTTCCGTCATCCGGACCTGCGCGAACTGCGAGACGTCACCGAGGAAGATCCCCTGGAAGTGGAAGCGTCGAAGTACAACCTCAACTACATCAAGCTCGATGGCAGCGTGGGCTGCATGGTGAACGGCGCCGGTCTGGCGATGGCCACCATGGACATCATCAAATACGCGGGCGGCATGCCAGCGAACTTTCTGGATGTGGGCGGCAGCGCAAGCGCGGATCAGGTGGCGCACGCATTTGAGATTCTGTTGAGCGATAAGAGCGTGCGCGCCGTCCTGATCAATATCTTTGGCGGCATCCTGCGCGTGGATATGCTGGCCACGGGAGTGGTCGAGGCGGCAAAGAAAACGAATATCCAACTGCCGGTGGTTCTGCGACTGGAAGGCACCAACGTTCTGGAAGGCAAGAAAATCCTCATGGAGTCGGGGCTGAACTTCGTTGTCGCCGACACCATGAAAGATGCAGCCGATAAGGTCGTAGCAGCGGCAAGGGCGTAGCCTGGCGCGAACAGCGAACGACGATTTTTTGAAAGAGAGCAATCATGGCAATTCTGGCGGATAAGAAAACTCGACTAATTGTGCAGGGCCTGACAGGCCGCGAAGGCACCTTCCACGCGAAGGCTTGCGCGGCTTACGGCACGCAGATTGTGGGCGGCGTAACTCCCGGCAAGGGCGGCACGACGCACGAAGGTTGGCCGATCTTCAATACCGTGCAAGAAGCGGCCGACAAGACCGGCGCGAACGCCACCGTAATTTTTGTCCCGCCGCCGTACGCGGCCGACGCGATTATGGAAGCGGCCGACGCTGAAATTGAACTCATCGTCTGCATCACCGAGGGCATTCCGACCCTCGACATGGTCCGCGCCTGGGAGTTTCTGCAGAACCGGCGCTCGCGCCTGATCGGGCCGAACTGCCCCGGCATCATCTCGCCGGGTAAATGCAAAATTGGCATCATGCCGGCGTCGATTCACAAAGAGGGCAACGTCGGAATCGTCTCGCGCTCCGGAACGCTGACGTATGAGGCGGTGCATCAGTTGACGCAGCGCGGAATCGGGCAATCGACGGCGATCGGCATTGGCGGAGATCCGATAATTGGCACGAACTTTATCGACGCGCTCGATCTGTTCAACCGCGACCCGCAGACTGAGGCCGTGATCATGATCGGAGAAATCGGCGGCAACGCAGAAGAGGCTGCCGCGGAGTTTGTTCGCACGCACATGAAGAAACCGGTCGTCGGATTTATCGCCGGACAGACCGCGCCTCCCGGACGCCGCATGGGCCACGCCGGAGCGATCATCTCTGGTGGCAAGGGCACTGCGGCCGAGAAAATTGTCGCCATGGAAAAGGCCGGTCTGAAAGTAGCGAAATCGCCGGCAGATATTGGCGAAACGCTCGCGTCCGTGCTGGGAGTGAAAGTTTAGAGCAATCGGCTTTTAGCTCTTAGCCTTTAGCTCTTTGGTTAATCCGTGAATGTACGGTGGCTAAGAGCTAAGAGCCAAGAGCTAATAGCCAAAAGCTGAATTTATGAAAACACTGCAACGCACGCTGACCATCGTAAAACCCGACGCGGTGAAGAAAAACGCGGTCGGAGACATCATCGAGCAGTTCGAGAAGAATGGCTTCCGCATTCTGGCCATGAAGATGCTGGAGATCTCCCAGCATCAGGCGGAGCAATTCTATGCGGTCCATGCCAGCCGGTCGTTTTACGTTTCGCTAACCAAGTTCATGTCCAGCGGACCCATCGTGGCTCTGGCGCTGGAGAAGGAAAACGCCATTGCCGATCTGCGCAAACTGATGGGCGCCACCAACCCGGCCAGCGCCGAAGAGGGCACCATCCGCAAGAAATGGGCCAGCGACATCGAACACAACGCGATTCACGGCTCGGACGCGGATGAAACGGCGCGCTTCGAGTTGAGCTTTTTCTTCGCGGGATACGAATTGGCGCAGTAAAACAGTTCTCAGTTCTCGGTTGCCAGTTCCCAGTGAAGTCAATCTGAGGACGTGGTTCTTCCCGTGAACTGAGAACCGGAAACTGAGAACTCCATGCCATTAGTACAAGTCACCATGTTGCAAGGCCGCACGGCCGATCAGAAGCGCAAGATCGCGCAGCGCATTACCGACACGATGGTGGAAGAAGCCGGCGCTCGCCGCGAAGCCATCGTCGTGACTTTTCTGGAAGTGTCGAAGGAAAGTTATGCTTCGGGCGGAGTGCTGATGGCGGACAAGCAGCCGACGTGATGGTCAGGCAGCCTGCGGCGGTACGCTGGCAGGAGGTCCTTCGCTTCGCTCAGGATGACAATGGGCTGAGCGTCAGCGACATTGGTGAAGGTTATCCCAGCGGCTCGAACAAATGTCCCTCGGTGCGATCGCCGAGCTTAGGCAGATCTTTCTTGGCGAATTGGAGGAAGTGGGCGGAGGTGCGATGCGCCTCCAGAGCCGCATCGTCCTTGTACTGTTCATAGATGAAGAACCGGCGCGGATCGGTCTTGTGTTTGTGTACCTGATACATGAGGCAACCCGGCTCTTTACGCGATTCGGCTGTGAGATTCTCGAAAATTGCGGCCACTTCGGACTCGCGTCCGATCTTTGCCATCCAGGTTACAGCCAGCACTACCATCCGTCGCTCCGTTCTGTTCCCGCAAGATCGTGGCATCGCTGGGCGATGCCCAGATTTTTTAGCTGCTCTTCAATCCTAACGCAGTGATAAATTCTGGCGCCAAAATCGTCTGCTCGCGATCCGGACCCGTCGAAATCATTCCCACCCGCGCTCCGGTTTCTTTTTCGATGAATGCCAGATATTCGCGGGCAGCCTTCGGCAACGCTTCGACCGTCCGAATCGCCTGCGTTGGCGTAGCCCATCCGGCCATCTTGCGGTAGATGCATTCGATTTTGTCATAACCGCTTGCCTGCGCCGGAACTTCGTCCGTTTCCTTGCCGTTCACCTTGTGCCCCACGCAAACGGGAATCTCGGTTAAGTGGTCGAGCACATCCAATTTGGTCACCACCAGCCACGAGATCCCGTTGATCATGCCAGCGTAGCGCAACAGTGGCAAATCGAGCCAGCCTGTGCGTCGCGGACGTCCCGTGACGGCGCCGAATTCGTTCCCGCGTTTGCGCAGGTCTGCTCCTTGCGCGTCGAGAAGTTCGCTCGGGAACGGGCCGCCGCCGACACGCGTGCAATAAGCTTTGGTGATGCCGATGACCGTGTCAATCGAGGTCGGAGGCACTCCGGTTCCAGTCGCGGCGCCCCCAGAGGTCGAACTCGAAGACGTCACGAAAGGATACGTGCCGTGATCGATGTCAAGCATCGTGCCTTGCGCGCCTTCAAAGACGATCGACTTGCCCTCCGCCAAAGCGCGATTCAGCAGGAGCGCCGTATCGCGGACAAAGGGCCGCATCTGTTCGGCGGCGTCCGCGTATTCGCGAAACATTTTGTCGGCATCGAGCGGTTCGGAATTGAACAGCGCATGCGCAATCGTGTTTTTCTCGCGGCACGCATTCTCGATGTGCGTGCGCAACAATTGCGTGTCGAGCAGGTCGGCGACGCGCAATCCGCGGCGTCCCATCTTGTCTTCGTATGATGGGCCGATGCCGCGTGACGTAGTTCCGATTTTCACCCGGCCAGGTGCGTTTTCCGACCCCAACTCCATCATGCGATGGTAGGGGAGAATGACCTGGGCGCGATTGGAAACAAAGAGATTGCCATCGACTTTCACGCCCGCGGCGCGCAAGGAAGCGACTTCCTTCAAAAAAGCCAGCGGATCGATCACCACTCCATTGCCGATGACGCTGGTGCACTCGGGCCGCAGAATGCCGCCGGGCACCAGTTGCAAGATAAACTTCTTGCCGTTGATGATGACCGTGTGTCCGGCGTTGTGGCCGCCGGCGTAGCGCGCCACTACCGAAAAAGTGTGGGTAAGAACGTCGACAATCTTGCCCTTGCCCTCGTCGCCCCATTGGGCTCCGACAATGACTGCGGTTCTGCCTCTGCTCGTGCTGCCTTTGCTCAAGGGAAACTCCACCTAAAATTGTTACGCGGCCGTCAGGCCACCCAAGGGTCGCACACACTGGCCGCGCCGCTGACGCTGAATCGACTGGAAAAATGGGAAGATCGGCGGTGCTGGGTGTGTACCCTTTAGCATACCGAATCGAGCTGTGGAGGAGCAAACGTGAAATCGGTGGAAAGGGAGCGAGGGTGATAGGGTTGCGCTCCGTCTGGACCGCCAGAGGCCCATCACCACACATCCTGTATCCTGACTGCGTGCCCGAACTCCCCGAAGTTGAAACCATCGTCCGCGGTCTCGATAAGCGCGCCACCGGAGACACCATCGAATCGGTCTGGATCGGTTCGCGGAAACAGCCGCTCAAGTCGCCCGCCGGCGTCATCGCCTCGACGCTCGAGGGCAAGCGGATCGTCCGGGTGCATCGCGCGGGCAAGCACATTGTGTTCGATCTGGAGAAAGCAGCGCAGCCGAAGAAAGGCCGCGGTACCGATGCCAAAACGGCGCAATGGATCGTCCATCTCGGCATGACCGGGCGCATGGTCGTTTGCGAGTCAGCAGCGGAGATCGCCAAGCACACGCACCTGATCGCGAAGATGACATCAGGGCGCGAACTGCGGTTTATCGATCCGCGGATGTTCGGCAAACTCAGCGTGCATATTCAACCCGAATCCGGCGGCTTCGATCCCGGAGGAGTCGAACCGTTGGAAGTGAGCGAAGAGCAGTTCATCGCGCTCTTTCGCGGCCGCAAGACTCCCATCAAGAGTGCGCTGCTGAATCAGAAGTTGCTGCGCGGCGTGGGCAACATTTATGCCGACGAATCGCTGTTTCGGACCGGCATCCGTCCTCGCCGCCGCGCGGCCGCCATCACGCGGCAGCAGTTGGCCGAACTGCATCGAGCGGTGCGGGAAGTGCTGCGCGAGGCCATCGCGCTCGGCGGATCTTCGATTTCCGATTATGTCGATGCCAACGGCGAGGAAGGATTTTTTCAACTTCAACATCGAGTCTATGGCCGCGAAGGCGAGCCGTGCCTGGTGTGCGGAACGGCCATCCGGCGGGTTGTGCTGGCCGGACGGAGCAGTCATTACTGCTCGAAATGTCAAAAATAGCCCTAATAGAACGATTTAATATTGACGAATTCGGACCCACCCTGTAAAAAGGGCAGGGCTGCTTTTTTCCATCGAACAGCCTGTCGCAGTATTCATCATGAATCAATTCTCCATCGGAGTGGACCTCGGCGGCACAAATCTGCGCATCGCCGGCGTCGACGAGCAAGGCGCGCTGGTCGAAAAGGTCACGCTCGGCACCAAGGTTGCCCGGGGACGCGATGCCGTCATCGGCGACATGTGCGACGCCATCCAGCACATTGCGGACAAATATAAGAATTCCGCGCCATTGCTGGGCATCGGCATCGGCGTGCCCGGCATCATCGACATGCAAACCGGCTTGGTGCGCGAATCGCCCAACCTGCCGGACTGGGTCGACTATCCCGCTCGCGCCGCCATTGAACAACGCCTGAAGACCGTCGTGATCCTCGAGAACGACGCCAATGTTGCGGCGCTCGGCGAGAAATGGCTGGGCGCGGCCAAGGATTACTCCGACGTGGCGATGCTGACTCTCGGCACCGGCGTCGGCGGCGGACTCGTGCTTGGTGGCAAGATCTGGCAAGGCGCAAACGGCATGGCGGGTGAGTTGGGACACACCACCGTTGAGCCAAATGGGCATCCTTGCGGATGCGGGAACCGAGGCTGTTTGGAACAATATGCTTCGGCCACAGCCGTGGTGCGCATGGCGCGGGAAGCAATCGCGAACAATGGCGCGTCGCCGCTGGCTCAAGCCGCGGGTTCCGACCCCGAGTTCAGCGCAAAATCGATCTACAATCTCGCCATTCAAGGCGACGAAGATGCGCGCCGCATTTTCCGCTACGTCGGTCGCTGCCTGGGCATTGTGCTTTCGTCGCTGGTGAATTCCTTGAACCTGCCGATTTACGTGATTGGTGGAGGAGTTTCGAGCGCATGGGAAGCCTTTTCACCCGCCATCTTCGAAGAGTTGCGGCTGCGTTCCCTGGTGTACGCCGCCACCGCGCCGCATGATCCTCCAGGAAACAGACAGGGCGCTTCCGCGCACGTACAGCCTGGCCCGGGTCACAAAACCATCGTCACACGGGCGTTGTTGGGGAGCGATGCCGGACTGTACGGCGCCGCCCGGCTGCCCATGCTTGCGGAAGCAAAACGCTAGTCGCGTTTGCGCTTCGGTACGCGCGAGGGCTTGGCAGCGGCAGCTCGCGGCGCGCGCGAAAACTTGCTGGGTGAAGACTTGCCATGCGAAAACTTGGATGATTGCGCCGACGCGGATCGCGCCGAGGGCGATCGTGATGACGACGATTGCGCCGGTCTGGATGGGCGTTTCCCAAACGAAGGTTTCTCCGTGCGTGCCGGTCCCGACGAGCGTGGCGCAAACCTCGGTTTCTCGGAACGCGATGGCATGGGCGAGCGCGAGCGGCCCAACGGTTTCGGCACGCGCGCCAGCTTGCTGATTGGAGCCTTCAATACGCGTGCCGGGGCGGGCACGTCGGGCGCGAGCGTAAGTTTCGGCGCCGTCGCCGCTGATTTCAGCTTGGCGATTTCCAACAGAGTCAGGTTGCGCCAATCCCCGGGCGGAACGTCGAGCGCGAGCGGACCGTACTGCACACGCCGGATTTTCTCCACGTGGTGTCCCACTTCTTCAAACATTTTTCGCACCTGGCGATTGCGGCCTTCGATGATCGTCACTTCCAGCCAAGGGTTATCGCCTTCGCGGATCAGGCGAATTCTTGCCGGCGCGGTGCGCACACGGCGGCCGCCCTTTTCCGCGATGGAGACTCCGCAGCGAAGCTTATCCAGCTTACCCTCGTCGGGCTGTCCGGCGACCTTCACCACATAGGTCTTTGGCACGTTGGACGACGCCTTCATCAGTGCATTGGCCAGCGCGCCATCGTTGGTCATCAGAATCAAGCCTTCGCTAGCCCAATCGAGACGTCCCACGGGATAGACGCGGCCCTTCACCTTCTGCACCAGATCCATCACCGTAGGGCGCTTCTTCTCGTCGCTCACCGTGGTCACGTACCCTTTCGGCTTGTTAAGCGCGACGTAAGTGAAACGCTCGGGGCCTTGCAGCAGTTTGCCATCCACGCGGATGTGGTCTTGTTCGGGATCGGCTTTGCTGCCAAGTTCGGTGACCACCTGTCCGTTGACCTGCACGCGGCCGGAGGTGATCAGTTCTTCCGACTTGCGGCGGGAGGCAATTCCGGCGGCAGCGATAATTTTTTGCAATCGTTCGGATGGCATGGCTACTCCGGTTTGGCGGCGACGGACGTTTCAGTTTCTTCTGCGAATTCGAACTCGGGCGATTCGGCAATTTCGGCGGCAGTTTCTGCGCCGGAAGACTCGTCGGTTCGTGGCAAAGATGGAGCCTCCTCCACGGGCGTGCCCGCGCTCGGCAGCAGGTCGCTCTGGAACGACTCCGCCAGCAGCTTCTCGAATTCTTCCATGCTCGGCAGTTCATGGACGTCCTTGAGCCCGAAGCGCAGCAGAAATTCCTTGCTGGTCTTGTAAAGAATCGGACGGCCGATCACGGCTTTTCTGCCCGCCGTCGTAATGAGCTTTCGGTCGAGCAGGGTGGCGATGACGCCGCCGGAATCCACGCCGCGAATTTCGCTGATCTCGGGCACCGTGACCGGTTGCTTGTAGGCAACGACGGCAAGCGTTTCGAGCGCGGGAAGCGACAGGCGAAACGGCGGCTTCAGGCTCTTGGCGAAAGCGCGCACCACGTCGTGCTGATCGGGCTTGGTGGACATGCGGTATCCGCCGGCGACTTGGCGTATTTCGATGCCGTGGGCCGATCCGGAGTACTCCGCGACCAGTTCTTCCAGCGTGGCGCGAATGCGCGATTTGATTTCCGCCGGTTCGATTCCCGGGGCCTCCGCGGCCAGCGAATCCTTGACCAGCGAATAAATCTGGTCGAGCGAAATCGGAGTCTCCGCTGCGTAGATAATGGCTTCGAGTTGGGGTCTAAGGCTCATAAAGGCAGTTGTCAGTTCTCAGTTGTCAGTTTTCAGAAAAGTCCAACGGTCGCCGGCTCTTACTGAGAACTGACAACTGACGACTGAGAACTGATTTTTTCACTTCCAATCGTCGCGCACCGCGGCCTGCTCCGTCATCACCTCTTCGAAATGCGAATGCTTGCGCACCAGCACTTCGCCGAAGACGTGATCCTGCCGCACCTGGATCGCCTGCAACCGGATCAGTTCGAGCAACGCCAGAAACATGCACACCAGCGCCGGCCGCGACGGCACATTGCGCAGCATCTGCTTCAGCCGAATCGGACGATCTTCTAGCGCGAGCCGGCGGTGCAGGTATTGGATCATCTGACCGACGGTGACGGTCTCTTCGTCCACTTCCAAAATTGGCCGGGTCCGGGCGCGGTCCAGAATTTGCTGAAAAGTCTTAACGAGGTCGATGACATCGGCGGCGAGTTCGGGCTCGGCGCCTTCGTCGTCCATAAACTCGCGAATCGCGGGGTTGCTCAGCACCGCGTCTTCAATTTGCTGTTTCTGCAGCAACATTTGCGCCGCCGACTTGAACTTCTCATGTTCGAGCAGCCGGTTGACGAGTTCGTTGCGCGGGTCTTCCTGGGCATCGGCGGGCGCCAGCGGATCGCGCGGCAGCAGCATCTTCGACTTGATGTGAATCAGCACCGCCGCCATGTAGATAAACTCGGAGGCAACATTCACATCGAGTTCGCGAATGCGCTCGACATAGGTCAAATACTGCGCGGTGATTTTCGCGATGGGAATGTCGTAGATGTTGATGTCCTGCTTGCGGATCAGGTCGAGCAGCAGGTCAAGCGGGCCTTCGTAAATTTCTCCGAGCTCGATGGCGAACGGGAAATCGCTGGCATCGTCCCTCGCAGACTTGGCGTGCGCAGATTTCGTTTCAATCGACACAACCGGCGCCACGGCGCGCTTGGAAACATCGGCCGTCAGTTGTCCTGACACGGATGGGGACAAATCCGTCACTTCGCGTCATCCTTCGGCGACTCATAATAAAGTCCCATCGCTTTGCGAACCTCGTCCATGGTGGCATCCGCAATTTCACGAGCGCGGGCAGATCCGGCCTCCAGAATATCCCAGGCGAGGCGAGGCTTATCCTCGTATTTCTTCCGGCGCTCCTGCATCGGATTGAGGATTTTCACGATCGCATCGGCGACCCAACTCTTGCACTCGATGCAGCCGATTCCGGCCGAACGGCAGCCTTCGTTCACTTTCGCCTTCGTCTCCGGACTGCTGAAGATTTTGTGCAGATCGCCCACCGGACACACGTCGGGGTTGCCGCGATCGGTGCGCCGCACCCGCGCCGGATCAGTGACCATCGTCTTCAGTTTTTGCCGTACCACGAGCTCGGGATCGGTAAGCATGACGGCATTGTCATAGGACTTCGACATCTTGCGGCCGTCGGTGCCTGGCAACCGGGGAGCCGGCGTCAGCAGCGCCTGCGGTTCCGGGAAAACGACTCGTGGGAAAATGTAATCGGTATCCGGCGTGATTTTCGTTCCGTTGGAATTCAGAACTTTCTTTTGATCCGGCGTTAAGTGATTCGTCTCGACTACCAGCGGGTGCGCGTACGCGTAGAACGCATTGAATCGCCGCGCAATTTCGCGCGTCAGTTCCACATGCGCCACCTGATCTTCGCCCACCGGAACGACGTCCGCCTTGTAGAGCAGAATATCCGCCGATTGCAAAACGGGGTAACCAAGGAACCCATACGTGTTCAGGTCTTTTTCCTTGAGGTTTTCTTTCTGCTCTTTATAAGTCGGCACGCGCTCCAGCCAGCCCAGGGGCGTAATCATCGACAGCAGCAGGTGCAATTCCGCATGCGCCGGCACATGGGATTGAATGAACATCACGCACTTCTCGGGATCGAGTCCGGCGGCCAGCCAATCCAGCAGCACGTCCACCAGATTTTCTTTCAGGCGCGATGTGTCGCCATAGTCGGTGGTCAGCGCGTGCCAGTCGACGATCACGAAAAAGCAGTCGTACTGCTCCTGCATGCGGACCCAGTTTTGCAGAGCGCCCACGTAGTTTCCCAGGTGAAGTTTGCCGGTTGGGCGCATTCCACTCAGCACGCGTTTCTTGGTGGCAGGAGTTGAAGTCATTGGCGAATCTTATGATTCTAACAAAGACGGGGAAATTGCCGAGGCGAGAAGCCCCGCAAAACAGGGGCCATGGGCTGAAAGTGTTCCCCCAAATTTGACGCGTCGAACGGGATCTACTGTCCAGCGCGCATGGGCGAGACCACCAGGTGGCCCGGGGTTCGTTTCTTGCCGTCGCCTTTGTCGTGCTGGTAGAGCAGCGAGAGGTTGCCTTCGGCGGACGTGGTCGCACCGGCTAATTCCGCCGCAAGACCTTGATAGGAGCGGCCGAGTTCGTTATTCCCCTGCTCGGCCACGGGGCTGCCCTTGTCGATGGCCGGTCCGATGAGCGGGAAGTTGTTGGGCACCTTCCACAGCACCTTGCAGTTGGTCGCCTTTTCGACGTCTTCGTCGGTGAAACCGGGAATCTTCTTGTAGCGGTTGAGCACCATTCGCAGGCGATCGTGTCCCGCTCCTTCCTGTAGGAAGGCTTGCACCCGGCCCGCGCTCCACAACGAAACCACATCGGTCTGCGCCACCAGCAGCACAGCATTGGAAAGATTGCAGATGGTTTGCACCGTGCCATCCATCCGGCCCGAGCAATCGAGCACCACGAAGTTATACTGGCCGACCAGCAGGTCGAACAGGCGCGCCAGTTCCGACGCCGTCGGGACCGCGTTGTGCGGCTGCTGAGCGCCAGCCAGAAGATGAAGACCGTTGCGATAGGGCGTCATCAGGCCTTCGAGCAGCGACTGGTCCATGCGATGGAGGTTCTGCAACGCATCGATCAAAGTGAATTGCGGCCGCAGGTTCAATTGCAGAGCTGTGTGGCCAATGGGAGCGAAATCCACCAGCACCACACGGCTGTGTGTCTCCTGCAAGGCGACGGCGGTGTTGACGGCAGCGGTGGTGGCGCCGGCTCCGCCTTTTGCATTCAGGAACGTGAAGACCCGAGCCTTGGTGGAACTGCGCTGCGCGCGGCTCAATGTGGCCGAGAAGCGCGCGAACGCCTCGATCAAGGCCTCGCGGCTGGCGTTATGGTCCAAAAACTCCCGTGCCCCGGCGCGCATGGCGGAGACAATATTGGTAGGCTGGCTCAGTTCGCCCACGGCAAAAATCGTGATTTCCGGAATGCTGCCGTGGATCAGCTCGATGGCGCGGATGGCGCGCTGCGGATTCTTGGAATCGATGCATACCAACGCGATTTCCGCGCGCTGATCCTGCAACTGCCGCAGAACCGCATCGCTCGGCCCAACGGGGAACCCGACGTGGCTCAAAGCAGTGCGCGCCAGGTTCGTGCTCTCGACCCGGCTGTGCAGTACAACGGATTGTTCGCGGTCTTCGGTGAGAAGCGCGACGGCGATCCCGGGCATGATTCGATTCTCAGTGTTCAATGCCATGCTACGAACTTCCAGCGTCAAGGCCAAATGACCTTCGTAACGAAGTGGAGCGACGACGAAGAGGCAAGCCAACAGCGGACATTCATTCGGGGGTTAAGAATCCCGCCAATTTGCTGATTGATCTAATTGTAAGGCAAGGCCAAGCGCTTGAACAGACGAACCTGTCTGGAAACGCCGCTTAGTTCCGACTCACTAGTCCGCGCGCCCAACAGGGCCAGTCTTTCGAGTTTGCTTTTTTTCCCGAGAACCGCTGACGATACCGCAACCAACAGCTGGGAAGTCGCAAGTCTTCGCATCTTCCCCAAGTTGCCGTCGTCCGCAAGATGTGAAAAAGTTCTAGTAAGAGAAGAGCCGAGTGACGGACGAACAAAATTCCGCAGTGGTCGAAGAACTGGACGCGAAAACCGTTCCTCCAGCAAGATTGGCCACCACTCTGCGCGCCTTGCGCCATCGCAACTTTCAACTTTTCTTCAGCGGACAACTCATCTCTCTTATCGGCACCTGGATGCAGACCGTAGCCCAGTCATGGCTGATGTATAAATTGACGGGGTCCGCTTTGAAGCTGGGAGAGGTTGGCTTCGCCAGCCAGATTCCCGTCTTTCTGGTCGCTCCCTTGGGAGGAATCACCGCCGACCGCGTCAATCGCCAGCGCCTGGTGATCGCCACTCAAATTGCCTCCATGATTCTCGCCGGCATTCTGGCCTGGCTCACCTTGACCGGCGTGGTCCAACCCTGGCACATCTTTGTGCTGGCGGCGCTGCTGGGAGTAGTGAACGCGTTCGACATTCCCGGCCGCCAATCCTTCATTATCGACATGGTCGGCAAAGAAGACCTGATGAACGCCATCGCGCTGAATTCTTCGATGTTCAACGGCGCACGCGTCATCGGACCGATGGTCGCGGGTATTCTAGTGCCCTTGATCGGCGAAGGCTGGTGCTTTGCCGCCAATGCCATCAGCTACGTCGCCGTGATCATCAACCTGTTCCTGATGCGCGTACACTGCGCACCGCGCGCCAGCAAGCATTCCCCCATCGAAGACATCATCGAAGGGTTCCGGTGGGTCAACCAGACAAAAGTCATTCGCGCGTTGCTGTTGCTGCTGGGACTGGTGAGCTTGGTCGGCATGCCCTACACCGTGCTGATGCCCATCTTTGCCGACAAAATCCTCCACGGCGGCGCCCGCGGACTGGGCATCCTGATGGGCGCAACCGGAGTCGGCGCGCTCTTCGGGGCCCTGACGCTAGCGGCAAAGACTGGAGTGAAAGGCCTGGGCCGCTGGGTGGCATTCGCCTGCGGCGGCTTCGGCATCAGCCTGTGTCTTTTTTCGTTCTCGCATTTTTTCTGGCTGTCGGTCGTACTCCTGATGCCCGCCGGTTATTCGATGATGCTGCAAATGGCCTGCTCGAACACCTTGGTCCAGACCATGGTTCCCGACCAACTCCGCGGCCGCGTCATGTCCGTCTATTCGATGATGTTCATGGGCATGGCTCCCATCGGAGCCTTCTTCGGCGGAGCGCTAGCTCACCGCCTCGGCGCACCTTTCACCGTCGCGGTAGGAGGAGTGGCCTGCATCCTGGGAGCAATCTGGTTCGGCCGCGCGCTTCCCGAACTGCGCATCGAAGCCCGCCGCCTGATCATCGCCCAAGGCATGGCCGGAGGCGAACCCGCACAGGAACTGAACGCGCAGCCGGTGGAAAAATGAAGACCGACAAATAGCGCGTTGAACCAACCGAGCGGTCGTCACTTCCGCGCCTTCGGCTGCTACAATTTCCGGTTCGCCATCCTTCCCAGACGCGGCACGCCGCGTCGTAATCACGAGGTGTCTTCATGCCGGAAACTCTGCAACTCGCCAATCCCACGCCGCTGACCACGCTCACCGAGGACGAGATCCTGTTCCGCGACAGCGTCCGCAAGTTTGCCGAAGATAAAATTCGTCCGCTGGCAAAAGAGATGGACGAAAAGGCCGTCTTCGATCACGGTCTGCTCGACCAGTTCTTTCAACTGGGACTGATGGGAATCGAAATTCCCGAGCAATACGGCGGAGCGGGCGGCAAGTTCTTTGAAGCGATTCTGGCCGTGGAAGAATTTTCGCGCGCCGACGCTTCCGCCGGAGTGATCGTCGACGTGCAGAACACGCTGGTGGCGAATGCGCTTCTGCGCTGGGCCAGCGAAGACCAGAAAAAGCGGTACCTGCCCAAGATGACGGCCGACACGGTTGGCGCGTACGCGCTGAGCGAAGCCGCATCGGGATCGGATGCCTTCGCGCTGCAAACCAAAGCCGAACTCAAAGGCAGCGACTTCGTTCTCAACGGCCGCAAGCTCTGGATCACGAACGGCAAAGAGGCCGGATTGTTCATCGTGTTCGCGACCGTCGATGCGTCGAAAGGATACAAGGGAATCACGGCGTTCCTGATCGAAAAGAATTTTCCGGGATTCACCGTGGGCAGGAAAGAAGACAAACTCGGCATTCGCGCGTCGTCCACCTGCGAACTGATTCTCGAAGATTGCCGAGTGCCCAAGGAAAACGTGCTGGGCGAAGTCGGCAAAGGCTACAAGATCGCGATCGAGACGCTGAACGAAGGCCGCATCGGAATCGGCGCGCAGATGCTCGGCGTGGCCCGAGGTGCATGGGAATACGCGACAAAATATGCGCAGGAGCGCACGCAGTTCGGCAAGCCGATTTCGGAATTCCAGGGCATTCAGTTTCAGATCGCGCAGATGGCCACTGAAATCGAGGCGGCAAGACTGATGGTCTACAACGCAGCCCGCATGAAAGACGCAGGCGTGAATTTTGTGAAAGAAGCCGCCATGACCAAGCTGTTCACATCACAGGTGGCCGAGCGCGTGACGTCGCTGGCCATCGAAGTCTACGGCGGATATGGTTTCACCAAAGATTATCCGGTAGAGAAATATTGGCGCGACGCCAAGATCGGCAAAATCTACGAAGGCACGTCGAACATGCAGCTGGCCACAATCGCGAAGCTGGTGATGTCAAAGTAACAAGGTCGGAGGTTCGAGGTCAGATTGCAGAGGTGAAAGTCGGAGCGATTCGTGGTTTTTACCTNNACCTCTCACCTCTGACCTCTCTATACTCGCTGCGAAAATAGAGCAGTGGTTCGCCATCGCGCACCACCACTTCCTCCACTTCCGCAATGAAAATGGTGTGATCGCCCGCGGGTTGCGTCGAGTGCAACCGGCACTCGAGATAAGCCAAAGCTCCTTGCAGCACAGGTGTTCCGTGCGCGGTGCGATCGAAGCGCGCCCCCACCTCTTGGGGATGCTGATGCGTTTCCGCCGAGCGCGCGTAATACTCGGAGACGGACTGTTGATCGCTGCGCAGCACGTTCACTCCAAAGCGCTTTCGCGCATGCAGATGAGCGTGGGTTCGCGCGCGATGGTCTACGCATACCAGCACCAGCACCGGATCGAGCGAAACCGCCGTGAAAGCATTCGCCGTCATGCCATGGACCTCGTCGTCGCCATCCTGGTCGACCGTGATGATCGTGACCCCGGTTGCGAAACACCCCATCGCCTTGCGGAAATCGTTTGCGTTAAGGCTCATGCGAAGAACGGCCGTTGACAACTGCGTTCTGAAATTATCCCGTTTTGAATAGTAACGCTCTGAATCGTTTTGCGCTAAACCTATGCGATGGGGAACGAGGCGCGGGAATCCTGCTGTGTCTATTATGATCTTGCAATATGGCATTTGCCGTCCCCTCAGATGAACTTGCCGCCAGGGCTGCCGACTTGGCTGACGCGGGCACGGAGCCGATCTCCCGGGAAGCGGCTTGCCGGCTGCTGCGGGCGAACGATGAAGAGCTGCCTTCTCTGCTGGCCGCGGCGCAACGTGCCCGCGCGAAATTCAAGCCCGGTGTCATTACTTATTCCCGCAAGGTGTTTCTTCCCTTGACGAATCTTTGCCGCGACTACTGCGGCTACTGCACCTTCCGCCGCGACCCTGCAGATGTCGGCGCGCACACCATGACTCCCGACGAAGTAATGGAGGTAGTGCGCGGGGGCGAGAGCATGGGATGCACCGAAGCGCTGTTCAGCCTGGGAGACATGCCCGAGGCGCTTTTCCCCGAGATGCGCGATACGCTGCGGCGCCTAGGATACAAATCCACGCTGCATTATCTGGAAGCGATGTGCGAGAAGGTGCTGCGTGAATCGAGTTTGCTACCACACCCCAATCCCGGCGTGATGAGCGCGGAGTGGCTGGAACGCCTGTCCCGCGTGGCTCCCAGCCTGGGGCTCATGCTGGAAACGACAAGCGCGCGGCTGCTCCGGAAAAATGCCGCCCACGATAACGCTCCCGATAAAGAACCGGCGAAGCGTCTTCGTGTCATCGAAGATGCCGGACGGCAGAAGATTCCATTCACCACTGGCATTCTGATTGGCATTGGCGAGACTTTGGAAGAGCGCGTCGATTCGCTGATCGCGATTCGCGACTTGCATGAAAAGTACGGACACATCCAGGAAGTGATCGTGCAGAATTTCCGCGCCAAGAGCGGAACTCCGATGGCCCATTGGCCCGAGCCCGGTCGCGGCGAAATGCTGCGCACGCTGGCCGTGGCGCGTCTGCTAATGCCTGCGATGAACCTTCAAGCGCCGCCGAATCTTTCGGATCTGCACTACGCCGATCTGCTCGACGGCGGAATCAACGACTGGGGCGGAATTTCGCCGCTGACGCCGGATTTTATCAATCCGGAAAAACCGTGGCCGCACCTGGATAAATTGCGACAGCGCACCGAGGCAAAAGGATTCGAACTGCGCCAGCGGCTGCCGGTTTATCCTGAATTCGTGGAAAGAGCGGCAGCCCACAGCGACCTGCTGGCAGAGCGACTCGACGCGTCCGCGGATGCTGATGGCTACGCTCAAAAGAGGGCGGCATGATCACGGTTCTGACCGGCGGCACCGGTGGCGCTAAGTTTGTGGATGGACTCCGGCACATTGTTCCTGCGGAAGAACTCACGATCGTCGTGAATACCGGCGACGATTTGCGCTGGTGGGGATTGTACGTTTCTCCGGATATCGATTCGATTGCGTACATGCTGGCCGGCAAACTGAGCCAAGAGCGCGGCTGGGGCGTGAAGGGCGACACTTTCTTTTGTCTGAATGCCATGGCACAGATGGGACAACCGACGTGGTTTCAAACCGGCGATCGCGATCTGGCCACACACGTCTTCCGCACGAAACTGCTCGCCGACGGCAAGACGCTCAGCGCGGCGACAGCGGAAATCGCGGCCACGCTTGGAATCAAAACACGCATCCTGCCGATGAGCGATTCGCGCGTGGAAACGCGGGTTCTGACCCCGGCGGGCGATCTGAGCTTTGAGGAGTATTTCGTCCAGCGCTGGTATCAGGATCCGGTGGAATTGGTGCGGTTCGCCGGCGCGGCGGAGGCTCAGCCCGCACCGGGAGTGATTGAGGCGATTCGTTCGGCCGATCTCGTGCTGCTCGCGCCCAGTAATCCGGTGACCAGCATCGGGCCAATTCTCGCGGTACCGGGAATTCGTAAAGCGCTGCGCGAAACCAGCGCACGAATCGCAGCGGTAAGCCCGATTGTGGGAGGAACCGCGGTCACCGGCCCTGCGGGAACACTCATGGCGGCGCAAGGCTTCGCGGTTTCGATTGCCGGCGTCGCCGACTTCTATGGCGACTTCCTCGACTTGCTGGTGGTCGATTCGCAGGACGCACCGGCTGCCCACGCGTTGCGCAACGAAGCTTTGCGTAACCAAGCCTTGCGTAAGACCGGCATGCGCGTACATTGCACTCCGACCATCATGCGCAAGGCGGAGGACAGAATCGCGCTGGCCAAGAGCGTACTCGATGCGGCGAGGCAACCGCCGACCGCTCCCGCGGCCGAGGAGCGCGCATGATTCTGGTGCCGATAAAGAATCTTGCGGACGCCAAGCAGCGGCTGTCTTCCATCTTGAGCTCAGAAGAACGCTTCGCGCTGGCACAAGCAATGTGCGAGGACGTACTGCAAGCGCTCGCGAACTGGCGAGACCGTCCGGCCGTTGCGGTGGTGACGAGCGATCGGTTTGCGCGCGAGTTGGCGGCGGGTTTCAATTTCGAGGTCGTGGCCGACGACAACTCCGGAGAGACCAACGCCATCGAAATGGCGACGGCGGTTTGCCGAGAGCGTGGCGAGAAGAGCACCCTGGTGGTTCCAGCGGATATTCCCTTGATCGATGGTTCCGAGCTGCAAAAGGTCGTTGACAGCGCGCCTCCCCGCGGTGCCGTGCTGGTTCCCGACGCGGCCGGGCGGGGAACGAACGCAGCCTGGCGATCTCCAAGCGATCTCTTCCCGTTGCGTTTCGGCAACGATAGCTTTTTGCCGCATCTGGCCGCGGCGAAAGCGACGGGTCTGCCTTGTGTCGTCCTCAAACTGCCGGGAATCGCGCGGGATGTCGATCGTCCCGAGGATCTCCGCGAACTGGCGAGCGCCAGCGGAGAGCGAAGATCGCAGAAACTGGTACGCAGCTGGAACCTTGGCAGCCGGAATCGGGCTTAGCATGGCGAGGTCGAACAAGACGCGGTCCACCGCGCGATCTGGAATCGGCAAACAGACCGATGGCGAGGTTCGCATCGTCCCCATCGCCGTCAGCGGGGAGATTCGTGCCGGAGATTCGCTCAGCGCAAGGCTGTTGGCGGCAGCACTAAGTCTGGGCTTGCGCTTTCGGGATGGCGACATCCTGGTGGTGAAGCACAAAATTGTTTCGAAGGCGGAGGGCGCGCTGGTCGCGCTCGACGAGGTCCGCCCGTCGACTGCGTCGCGCGTCTGGGCCCGGCGCTTCGGGCTTGACGCTCGTGTGCATGAACTGGCTTTGCGGGAGAGTCGGCGAATCGTGCGCCGCAAAAGAAACGTGCTGATCACCGAAACGAAACACGGATTTGTTTGCGCCAATAGTGGCGTGGATGTATCGAACGTCGATGGCGGGCAACACGCGGTGCTGCTGCCGGTGAATCCGGATCGCTCGGCGGCGCGTTTGCGGCGGGAGTTGAAGAAAGAGCTTGGCATCGAGATCGCAGTCATCGTCAGCGACAGTTTCGGGCGTCCCTGGCGCGAGGGCTTGACGGAAGTGGCGATTGGCGTCGCGGGAATGCGGCCGCTGGTCGACTACCGCGGACGCCGCGATCCCCACGGCTATTCGCTGCATTCGACGGTGGAGGCGGTGGCGGACGAACTGGCTTGCGCGGCGGGACTGGTTTGCGGAAAACTGGCAGGCACTCCCGCGTGCGTCATTCGAGGGTATTCGTATCGCCGCGGAGACGGTGCGGCGCAGGATCTGATCCGGCCCGCAAAGAACGACCTTTTTCGATAGTTTCGACAGGAGAATGGTATGGCATGGCAGGCGCCCGAACTCGATCAGTTCCCCACACTCACCTGGAATGACATCGCACCGCAAGCTTCCGCGCCGATCCGCAGCGCCCTGGAGCAAGTGCTCATCACGCAGGACGGCGGATCTCTGCGTGACGACGAGCGCTACGCTCTGGCAAACTGCGACGGCACGGACCTGCTGGCGCTGCTTGTAGCCGCCGATACGCTGCGGCGCGATCTGGTCGGCAACATCGTCAGCTATGTGGTGAATCGCAATATCAACTTCACGAACATCTGCTTTGTGGGCTGCAAGTTTTGCGCTTTCAGCCGCGGGCCACGCGAAGCCGATTCCTATTTTCACTCGCTCGAAGAAATGGGCCGCCGAGCGAAAGAAGCGTGGGAACTGGGTTCGACCGAAGTCTGCATTCAAGGCGGCCTGCCGCACGGCCTGCCGCCGTTTTATTACCGTGACATTCTGCGCTCCGTGAAAACGGCCGTGCCGGAGATGCACATCCACGCATTTTCTCCGATGGAAATTGTTTATGGCGTGGAGCTGACCGGCATGAAGCTCGCCGACTACCTGGCGATGCTGCGCGACAACGGACTCGACACGCTGCCGGGAACAGCCGCCGAGATTCTCGACGACGAAATACGCCACGTGCTTTCGCGCAACAAACTTTCGACGGCGCAATGGCAAGAAGTGATCCGCACCGCGCACGCGTGCGGCATCCCCAGCACCTCGACAATGATGTACGGACATCGGGAAACTCCCGACCACTGGGTCCGTCAGCTGAATCTGTTCCGGCAGATTCAGTCCGAGACCGGCGGCTTCACGGAGTTCGTGCCTCTCGGTTTCGTCCATCAGGAAACGCTCCTATTTCAGCAGGGATTGGCGCGCACCGGGCCAACGCTCGCCGAGCATCTCAAGATTCATGCCCTCGCCAGAGTCCTGCTCGCTGGTTCGATTCATAACATTCAAGTCTCGTGGGTGAAGCTGAACCGCAAGCTTTCGCAGCTCTGCTTGCACGCTGGAGCCAACGATTACGGCGGAACGTTGATGGAGGAAAATATCTCGCGTGAAGCCGGAGCCAGCGCGGGCCAGTACACCAGTCCGGAGGATTTCCAGGCATTGATACTGGCGATTGGGCGCATTCCGGCGGAGCGCAACACGAAGTATTCGCGAATGAAGATCAAGCTGCCCGCCGAATCGGTTTCTGCCGACGTTTCTTCGGAAACACTGGCAGCGGAGTTCGCATGAACGACCGCGTGAATCGCGCCATTGCCGTCATTGGCGGCACAGGCCCGGCCGGTACCGGCCTGGCGCTGCGCTGGGCGCGGGCGGGCGAGACCGTCATCATCGGCTCTCGCCATACCGCGCGGGCAGAGGAAACTGCCGATGCAATCCGTAAGCGTGTCGGCGGAAGCGCTCAAGTCTCCGGGATGGAAAATTCGGCGGCCTGCGCCGCCAGCGATCTGCTGATGCTCACAGTGCCGTTCGAAGGCCAGGCCGAACTGCTGAAGCAGTTGAAGCCCGCGATCCGTCCGGGCAGCATTTTGATCGATGCCACCGTTCCGCTGGCGGCGAGCGTCGGCGGACGCGCCAGTCGGACTCTCGGAGTGTGGCAGGGTTCGGCGGCACAACAGGCGGCGGAACTGGTTCCCAAAGGTATCTCCGTCGTCGCAGCATTCCAGAACGTTTCGGCGGAAGTGCTGAATGGCAACATCGATGACCATGTCGATTGCGACGTGATCGTGTGCAGCGACGATCCGAACGCCACGCAGGTTGCGATGGAACTTGCGGCGAAAATCGCCGGCGTGCGCGCGATTGATGGCGGAAAGCTTGAAAACGCGCGCCTCGTCGAGCAAATCACCGCGCTGCTCATCGGGTTGAACATCCGGCACAAGGGTCACGGTGGAATACGGATCACGGGCTTGCCGGACGCCGCATACAAGACAGGACTGGCTTCCCGTTAGCCGTCGAAGTGCCATTGTTTCCGCAGCCCACTGCATTCGCTCTCGCGTGCTGGCGCGATGCGATCGGATTGTGTTTAACTTTCCAGTCGTCCCCATCGCTCGCCTAAAATGAGGGCCTTATGCGTAAAACTGTGTTTTCGTTCTTATTTTGTTTTGTGCTGCTGGCGATCTCCAGCGCCGCTGCAAAACGCGCCTTCACCATCGAAGATCTTTATCGCATTCGCGGAATTGACGCCTTGCACGTATCTCCCGCCGGCAAGACCATTCTTTACACCCTGTACACGAACGACCTGGCCAAGGCCAAGCGCACCGGCCACATCTGGCTGATGGATGCCGACGGCAAGAACACGCGCCAGTTCACATTTGGCGAAAAAGGCGAATCGTCGCCCAGCTTTTCGCCGGACGGCAAATCGATCGCCTTCATCAGTTCGCGCGATGGCAGTGACAACGACAATCTTTACGTCATCTCCGCCAGCGGTGGCGAAGCCCGACAACTCACCAATATTTCCACGGGAGTTGGCGATCCGCTCTGGTCGCCGGATGGCAAATGGATCGCCTTTTCGAGCGACGTCTATCCGGAATGCAGCGCCGACGATGCTTGCAACAAGAAGATCGAACAGCGCTGGAGCAAAGGCCCGCTCCACGCCCACATGGCCGATGCGCTGCTCTACCGCCATTGGACGCAATGGAAAGACGGCAAGCGCACGCATATTCTTCTCGCCGACGTTTCCAGCGGCGCGGTGCGCGACCTGACGCCGGGCGACTTCGATTCCCCTCCCTTTCAGCTCGGCGGAGCTTTGCAATACGATTTCTCGCCTGATAGCGCGGAGCTCGCGTTCGGTTCCAATCATGACCGCGACCAGGCTTCATCCACCAACAGCGACGTGTGGATCGTGCCGCTCACGCCGAGTCAACTCTCTGGCAACCAGTCGCCGCGCAACATCACCGCTTCGAATCCCGCTTTCGACGGCCATCCGAAATATTCGCCCGACGGAAAATACATTGCCTACCAGATGCAGAAACAGCCCGGCTATGAATCCGACCTGTTTCGTCTGGCCATTTTCGACCGCTACACCGGCACGTCGCGCGTGCTTACAGAGTCTTTCCGCAACTGGGTCGACGCCTTCCAATGGGCCTCGGACTCGAAGTCTCTCTACTTCGACGCTCCGGTCGAAGGCGATAATCCCATCTTCCGCGTGACTCTCGACTCCGGTTCCATTCAACAAGTGTTGCTGGACCGCGCGATCGACTCGTTCGAGTTGACTTCCGACAACCATCGCATCGTCTACACGCGGCGTTCCTTCAGCGATCCGATCGAAATCTACGCGGTGGATTTGGCGGACGGCAAATCGTCCACGCCGCAGCGCCTTTCTCATTTCAACGACGAAGTTGCCAATGAAGTGGACATCCGTCCGGCGGAGCGCATTTGGGTGAAAGGAGTCGACGGAACGAAGATTGAAGTCTTCGTCGTCAAGCCACACGATTTCGACCCGTCCAAGAAGTATCCGCTCATCGTCAACGTGCATGGCGGCCCGCAGTTTCAGTGGCAGGATTCGTTTCGCGGCGACGGGCAAGTTTATCCCGGCGCTGGTTACGTCGTCGCTTTCCCCAATCCGCATGGATCCACCGGCTACGGCCAGGATTTCACGGCAGAGATTTCTGGAGATCATGGCGGCAAGGTTTTCGAAGACTTGATGAAGGTCACCGACGAACTCGCCAAGCTGCCTTATGTTGATCCCGACCGCATGGGCGCCATGGGCTGGTCCTACGGCGGTTACATGATGGACTGGTTCGAAGGCCACACGACTCGGTTCAAGGCCATCGCCTCGATGATGGGAATCTTCGATCTCCGCTCGATGTACGGCGCGACGGAAGAGCTATGGTTCCCCAAGTGGGACTATAAGGGTCAGCCGTGGAACTCCGATCAGTACGAGAAGTTTTCCCCCTCCTATTTTGTGAAGAACTTCAAAACGCCCTGCCTGGTAATCTCCGGCGAGCGCGATTATCGCGTCCCCTACACGCAGTCGCTGCAGATGTTCACGTCGCTGCAAGAGATGAAAGTCCCCTCGAAGCTGATCGTCTATTCCAACGCCGGCCACTGGCCCAGTTGGTATGAAATGGCTCTGTACTACACCGCGCACCTGGAGTGGTTCCATCAGTATCTCGGCGGCGGCGCGCCACCGTGGACCTCGGAGCAATTCCTGCGCAACTCTGTGTTTGACAAAGAGACGGGGCAGAGAGTCAAGTAATTGGAGAATCCATACCCTATATTGAGGCGTAACCTATGCTCAAGTCCTTCGCTGTCGTCATTGGCAGCTACCTGCTCTCGGTGGTCCTTGTCGTGGCAACGGACCCGTTGCTCTCGCGCCTGTTCCCGGGCGATTTCGTCAAAGGCCGAGTCCCTTCCGACACCGCTCTCATGGCGAGCACGGCGCTCTTCGTCATCGTCTCAATCTTTTGCGCATGGCTCTGCGCCCGCTTTGCTCCGGGCCGCGCCGCGCGACATGTGCTCTGGTTTTTTATCGTCGGAGAAGCAATGGGCATCGCCGCGATCATTCCCAACTGGAGCAAAGGCTGGCCGCACTGGTACTGGTTGTCGTGGCTGCTGACCTGGCCGGTGAGCTGCTGGATCGGCCTGCTGCTGGCCGGACGCCGGGCGGATTCGCGCTCCGTCTGAGCTGTGACCTCACTCCATGACGATGCAGCGATCGCAGCGTGAACGGCTGCGCCATCCGAAGGCTAGCCTCCTCACCGACCTCCCTCCAACTGGCTGATTTCACGCAGGATGGCTGAAATCAGCCACTCGGTTTCCGCAACTTTTTCGGGCCATCCGCGTTTGAGTCAGTAGGCGCTTCAGAAATAGAAAGCTGAAGGACCTCAGGCTCGGACGAATCAGATCAGCGAATCGCCGGGCAGAACGAAAGGGAGGTTCACCATGAAATACCTGAGATATGCAGCGTTGCTGGCTTTACTGGCTATGCC
>PLUW01000017.1:237-42439 GCA_003162935.1 Acidobacteriaceae bacterium | reverse complement strand
TGGTTCTCTGGCGGAGTGTTCATCGGCGCCGGGCCGTGGTATCACGGCGGCTGGGGACGTCCTTACTACGGCGGCGGTTACGGTCGCGGCTTTGCGGGACGCGGCGTTGTGGGTCGCGGCTTTGTAGGTCGTGGTCCAGTCGGGCGCGGTATCGAGCGTGGTTCGGTGGGTGGACACGGCTACGTGGCACGCGGAGGCTCCCGTGGGTTCAGCGGTGGGGGCCGTGGCGGCTTCGGCGGCCGACGCTAACTGATTGCTGTGGAAATTGACGAACGGCTGGCAAGAACATCTGCCAGCCGTTTTTCTTTTTCGGCCGTCTTTCTTTTTCGGCCGCTTTTCTTTTTCAATGGATCCGCCGTTTTACCCTGCGCAAGCTTTCACTTCGGCATCAACTCCGCAACGGTGAGTTGATCGGCCTTGCGGAGTTCGGGGAAGAGCCACGCCCAGGTCGCAATCACCAGCAACGTTCCGACTCCTCCCAGAATCACAGCCGGGACGGTGCCGAACCATTGCGCAGTCAGTCCGGACTCGAATTCGCCTAGCTCGTTCGAGACTCCGATGAACAGCATGTCCACGGCGTTGACGCGGCCGCGCATTTCGTCGGGAGTTGAGACTTGGACCAGGGTGGCGCGGATGATCACGCTGACCATGTCACTGGCGCCGAGCAGCAGCAGCGCGACGAGAGAGACGATGAGGTTGTGCGAGATTCCGAAAACGATGGTCATGACGCCAAAGGCGGCTACGGCGAAGAGCATGGTCGGGCCGGCGTGACGGCGGATGGGGCGGTGCGCCACCGCAATCGCCATGAGGGCGGCGCCGACTCCGGGAGCGCTGCGTAAAAGGCCGAGACCCCAGGGACCTGTATGCAAGATGGTTTTCGCGTAGACGGGGAGCAGGGCGACGGCTCCTCCTAGTAACACGGCGAACATGTCGAGCGAAATGGCCCCGAGGATCAGCTTCTTCTCGCGGATAAAGCGGAACCCCGCCAGCACAGTGTGCAGGCTGATGGGATCTCTTACGACCCGCTGCTTTTCCGGCGATATCGGCAGCGTATGGATGCGAAAAGTCAGGAAGATGGAAAGAATCGAGACGGCGACGGCAATGGCGTAGACCGTCTCCGGCCCGCGGAAAAGAGCGTAGGCGATGCCTCCGATCGCCGGACCGGCAATGGTAGCGATCTGAAACGTGCTGGCATTCCAGGCGACGGCGTTCGGGAAGTGTTCTTCGGGAACCAGTTGCGGCAGGATGGCGCGGCTTACCGGAAAGCTGAAACTGCGGGAAACCCCCACCAATACCAGAACGGCGTAGATCAGGTGAACCGAGTGCGGAGCACGCCAACTGATGGCGAGCAGCAGCGCCGAGCAGAGTCCATAGCCGATATAGCACCACATGAGCAGCTTGCGGCGGTCGAAGAGATCGGCGGCGTGTCCGGCGAACAGAAACAGGATAAAGCCGGGCGCGAATTGGGCGAGGCCGACGTATCCGAGGTCGAGGGGGCGATTGGTAGTGGCATAGACCTGCCAGCCCACGGCCACCGATTGCATCTCCAGCGCCACGACGATGAAGAAGCGCGCAAGAGTGTAGCTGACGAAGTTGGGATGAGTGAAGGCGACGCGTCCGGCTAGACGCGGGTCTTTTGACGTGAGCATTCTTTATTACTTTGCCACAGAATCAGAATCCCACCCCTTCGGCTTCGCTCAGGCAGGCTCTTGACAAAGAACGCCAAGGATGGGGCACCCTCTGGGGTTGCCGGGTTGAGAGGTCAAACTCAAGGCTGGGCCAGCCGCCGAAAAATCGGGAACTTCTTAAGATTTTGAGACGTACCACACGACGGAGACCGCTTTTGAAGATGCCGAATGTTCGCCGCTTAGCCTTCTATTTCGCCGCTGTTCTGATGATTGCAGCGCCAATCCTAGCCCAGAACAGTCCCAAAGGCATCAATGCGGCGGCGACATCCCCTCAGGCCGAGGTGCTAGTCCTCGGCAGCTACCACATGGACAATCCGGGCCGCGATCTGCATGACGAAAAAGCTGACGACGTGCTGACTCCCAAGCGTCAGGCAGAGATTGAAGAGCTGGCGACCGTGCTGGCGCGGTTCCACCCGACTAAGATCGCCGTGGAGTGGGACGCGGGCAACCAGTCCGGCCTCGACCGCAGCTACGGCGAATATCTCGCCGGCAAGCGCGAACTTAATCGCAATGAGGTGCAGCAGATCGGCTTTCGCCTGGGCAAAGAGATGGGGCTGAAGAAGCTCAATGCCATCGACACGATGTGGGATTTCCCCTACGGTTCGATCGTCAACTGGGCCAAGGCGCATGGGCGTTCGGCCGAGCTTGAGGCCATCGACCGCGCGGGGGCGGACCGCAGCAAGAACGCGAGTGAATATCTAGTTGCCCACAG
Organism: Acidobacteriaceae bacterium; assembly: GCA_003162935.1. Taxonomy (GTDB): domain Bacteria; phylum Acidobacteriota; class Terriglobia; order Terriglobales; family Acidobacteriaceae; genus Acidiflorens. The sequence continues at coordinate 40,039 of PLUW01000017.1, read as the reverse complement.
CATTCTAGAGGTTTATCGCCACATTAACTCGCCGGAGTCGATGGCGGCTGACGCCGCTTTCTACGCGCGCATGGGACATTTCGGAGACGACGAAGACCCGGCCGGTGCGCGCCTGCTCATGCGCTGGCATGAGCGCAACACTTTCATTCTTACGAGTCTGTTGGAAGTCATTGAACCCGGGGACCGCGTGCTCGTCCTCTACGGCGCAGGCCATCTGACGCACCTGAGCCGCTTGATCGGGGACGACCCGACGCTCAGGCTGCGCAGGTTGGAAGAGCTGGTGGGTGAGAAAAGGTGAAGGAGCGCTCGCGCTCTGTTCGTGAACCTTCGTGAAATTCAGAACTCGACGGGATCGCGGAATCTCATATTTTTCGTCCAGGATGGGGGTACCCTGAATTGGATGATCAAACAAAACCAATCATCGCCCCCAAAGGGTGAGACCCTCCGGAAACTCTTGGGTTCGAGGAAGTCAAGAGCAAAGGCAAAGGCAGCGGACAGGAGTGTCCGCTCTACACGAGCGGGAATCAGCGGCGGTTGATGAGCGAGGCTACGTAGCCGGCGCCAAATCCGTTATCGATGTTGACCACGCTAACGTTCGAAGCGCAGGAGTTCATCATNNACTACGCTGGGCAGCGCGCCTTCCATGCCGGCGCAGACGATAATCACTCTGGCCTTGGCTAAGGTTCCGCGGTGGGCCAGCAGGCGGTGGATGCCGGCGACTCCCACGTCGTAGATGTGCTGGACGTTGTTGCCCATCAGTTCGGCGGTGACTACGGCTTCTTCGGCTACGGGGATGTCGCTGGTTCCCGCGGAGACGACTACGATTACGCCCTTTCCATGCTTTTTGCGATCGCGCTTCAGGACGATGGCGCGCGCCAGGGGACGATACTCCGCCTTGGGCTGTTCGGCGGCTACGGCTGCGTATTGTTGTTCGGTGGCACGCGTGGCCAGCACGTTGCCGCCGTGCTCGGCCAAGCGGGTAAAGATTCCGGCTACCTGACTGGGCGTTTTGCCTTGGGAAAAAATCACTTCGGGCATGCCTTGGCGCAGGGCGCGATGGTGATCGAGCTTGGCGAAGCCTAGATCTTCAAACGGCATGTGGCGGAGGCGCTCGACGGCTTCGTCGGGCGACACGCGCTTTTTTCGGACCTGGTCGAAGAGCTGGCGGAGGGATTCGGAATTCATAAGATGCAGACGTTATTGTAGATTCTAGTTCCTGGTTCACAATTCTCAGTTTTCAGTAAATCCAGGCTCCGTCTCGAGGCTGGAAGCTAGGAACTGCTTACCTACCGGGAAAAGCGCCGAAGCCTTTGCAAAAATCAATTGCTTTCAATTACTTACGATGTTACTCCAGTGGTTCTAGGACCTTCGGATAGATTGCGGCAGCCCCCGCCGCGCCCTATACTGACCATACTCTGGTTCTGGATTCTCTAGGCAGGTTGCTCGGTAGGCAGGCCCTAATGGAAGTGTGCCCTTTGGCCGGTCGTTGATTGGGCCGTCCCCGATTGGGCCGTTCTTGGACTTGACCGATAACCCTATGCGTAGACGCCTGCAAATCGCTTTGAAATTGATGGCGACCTTCACCGCGATCTCCTTTCTTTCCATCATGTTCTCGACAACAAGCGCGTGCGCGCAGTCGGGACCGATTACTGCGACCAGCGACGAATCGGGCCGCAAGATTTGGGTGAACGATATGCCGTCTCCGGCTTCGCGAACTGAAGCTGCTGCGCGATCCCGGCTGGTTTATTGGAGCGTGACCGAACACCGCTTCAAACCGGTTCCGACCAGTGGCGCGGTCATGCGCGCGGCTCGGTCGGCGGCTTCGGAAGTGAGCACCTACCTTGACGGCAGAGCGCAGAGTCATCAGACGCTGAACCGGGCCTTTACGCCAGAGGAGATCAGCGCGGCGATTGACGAGGCGGCGGCGCGGCATCATGTCGATCCCAGCCTGGTGCGGTCGGTGATCAAGGTGGAATCGAATTTCAATCCCAACGCTGTTTCGCCCAAAGGCGCCATGGGACTGATGCAGTTGATGCCTTCGACGGCGCGTTCGCTCAATGTTTCCAATCCTTTTGACCCGGCACAGAATGTGGATGCTGGGGTTCGGCATCTAAGGAAATTGTTGGACAACTATGGCGGCAACGTTAGTCTGAGTCTGGCGGCATACAACGCGGGAGCAGGCGCGGTGGCGCGCAGTGCGGGGGTTCCGCATTTTCGGGAGACACAGGATTACGTTCGGCGGATCACGAACCTATACAACGGCGGCGACACGCCGGGGTCGTATGTGATCGCGACCCCGATGCATGATCCCGTGCACGTGCAGCGCGATGCGCGGGGCGTGCTGAATATCAGCAACACGGATTAAGGGGCGTCTCGTGTGGTAGCGAGAGTACGGTAATGCTTAAGTTGTCATCCTGAGCGAAGCGAAGGATCTGCTTTCTTGGCAGTGCATGAGACAGCGACTCCTTCGCTTCGCTCAGGATGACAAGCTGTTCAGTAAGTTAAGGTGTTCGGTAAGTGAAGACCCAGGCTTCTACGACCCTAACTCGAGGCGGCCGCGCCGTTCGCCTTGGCGCAGCGTTGTTGTTCGTTCTGCTGCCGATGGTGTGCGCCTCGGCGCGCGTTCTGCACAACGATGCGTGGGCTCGTCAGCAATTCGCCAAAGCGGAGCGCATGCGGGAGGCTCTCAACGGCCGCCCCGCGGGCCAGCGCACTCGCCGCGAATATCAGCGCGTAATCGATTCGTACCGGAGCGTCTACTTCGGTTCCCCAGCGTCGTCGAAGGCGGACCCGAGCGTGGTGGCGACGGCCGAGCTGATGGTCGAGATGGGCCGGCGCTTTGACGACAACAAGATTCTGCGCGGCGCCATCGAACAATACCACTTCCTGCGCAAGGAGTATCCCGGCAGCCGATACCGGTTCGACGCCTTGTTCACCATCGGCGAGATCTATAAAGACGATCTCGACGATCCCACCGAGGCGCGGAAGACTTTCGAAGATTTCCTGCATCGTTATCCGCGCAATCGGCTGTCCGATGATGCCCACATCGCGCTGAAGGAGATGGACGCCGAGGCCAGCGAAAGGGAACACGCGGCGCAAAAGGCGGCACGCAAGGAACGGGCGCCAGGCGCGAAGGCCGGCGTGAACGCAGCGAACAAGACCGGTAACGTCGGCAGTGGTAATTCCAACGATACTTCCGGCACGGGCAATCATGCGGACGAAGAAGACGACTCGGCGAATGCGTCAAGCGCTCTGCGCAGCGGGTTGCCGCGTGTTACCGGCGTCCGTCACTGGTCTACCCCCGACTACACTCGCGTGGCCATCGACGTCGAGCAGGAAATCAAATTCGATTCGCAGCGCATTGCGCATCCCGACCGAATTTTCTTCGACCTGCGCGATACGCGCCTCGCTTCAACTCTGGTGGGCAAGACCTTCGACGTCGACGACGGCTTCCTGAAAAAGATTCGCGTGGCCGAATCGCAGCCGGGACGCACGCGCATTGTGCTGGAAGTGGACGATCTCGCAAACTACGACGCTTTTCTGCTTCCGGACCCATATCGGCTCATTATCGATATACACGGCAAGGATACTCACGGTAAAGATATCCACGAAAAGCAGGCAGGCACGTCAACGGCCAGTGCGGTCGCGGCCAGCGTCTCGGCGGCACCGAGCGGCGACTCCGATGCAACTGTTTCGCATGGTGGAGTCGCAAAATCGGATGCGCACCCGACCCCGCATGGATCGGGCAAGAATGCGGCCGGCCCTCGAAAACCGGGACTCGTCGAGACCGACTTGCTGCCCGAAGAGGACAGCGAACGTGCCAAACCGTCGGATTCCGCGAAGCCAGCGCAAGGCAGCGGGATCGTTAAGACGACGATTGCCGTGAAGGGATCGGATCGGAGAATTCCGAAAACGATTGTCGACGGCAACGGCGAAGTCCCGGCGGCGGTGGCCTCGCTCGAGCGCGACAAGACTCAGCCTGTTGCGGCTTCGGACGACGACGAAATAAAGCCAACGAAATCGGATGCGTCCTCCTCCTCTCCCTCTTCTGCTTCCGTGCGCCGGAAGAAGTCACGCGCGGCCGCCGACGCTGCCGACCTTCACCTTGACAGGGGTCCTGAAACCCGCGAAGCTCGCCCCACCGCCAGCGGCGACCGTTCCTTGACTCGCGCACTGGGGCTGAAGATCGGCAAGATCGTCATCGATGCCGGTCACGGCGGGCACGACACAGGCACCATCGGTCCCAACGGCCTGCTCGAAAAAGACGTAGTGCTCGACGTGGCCAAGCGCCTCGGGCGGTTGCTGGAATCGCGACTGGGCGCCGAGGTGATTTACACACGGCAAGACGATACCTTCATACCTCTCGAAACCCGCACCGCGATTGCCAACCGCGAGCGGGCGGATTTGTTCATCTCGATTCACGCCAATTCGAGCCGCGATTCAGACGCGCGCGGCGTCGAAACCTACTATCTGAATTTCACTTCCTCGCCGGAAGCGCTGGAAGTTGCGGCGCGTGAAAACGCGGTGTCGGAGAAATCGATTCACGAGCTGCAGGATCTGGTAAAGAAGATTGCGCTGAAGGATAAGATCGACGAGTCGCGCGAGTTTGCCGGCGACGTGCAGCAATCGCTCTACGGCGGCCTGGCGCTGGAGAACACCGGCATCCGCAATCGCGGAATCAAGAAGGCGCCGTTCATCGTGCTGATCGGAGCGAATATGCCTTCGATTCTGGCCGAGATTTCGTTCGTGTCGAATCCCACCGACGAGCGCAAGCTCGAAACCTCGGAGCACCGGCAGCGCATTGCCGAGTCGCTCTATCGGGGCGTATCCAAGTACGTCAATGGACTCAGCGGCGTGAAGGTGGCGAGCAAGATCGACAAGTCCGAAGGGCAGTGACAGGCCGGCTGTTGGTTTTGTTCCGCCGACGCTAACAATTCTTAGCTGAGCGGCGTCGCATTTCTACGGGGCCACAGAAGATTCCAGCGTTTGTTCGGCCGCCCACCAGAGGTCGAGTTCGGCGGGATGTTCCCGCAGCCGGTACTCGACGCCCCAACGATCTAATTCGCGTAGGACTTCCGCGATCACCCCATCCAGCGATGCGGTCACGGCCTTACTTAGGCTGCAGCTCGGCTCGAAAGATTCGGCTTGAATTCCCACGAGCAGCAGGTCGCGGGGAGCGACTCCGAAAAGCTCGGCGCTCAGCAGTGCGTCCACCAGCGCGGGCGAATGCGGATCCATGCGCACCGACGGACGAAGGCGCATGATGTCGGCTTTGCGATAGAGCACGACCGTCCCGGGAACCACATCGGTGCCGTTGGTTTCGACATCGATGGAGATGGAGTCGATCAGGATGACCCCGTCTTTTCCGGAAAGCTGATCGATCAGGTCCAGGGCCGGGGTTCCCAGGTCGGCGACTTCGACACCTTCGTCGAATTCGTAGCGCGCTTCCAGAAGCCGCGCCATGTAAGGCCCGACGCCGTCATCCCCCAACAGGACGTTCCCGATCCCGCCAATCAGCACCTTCTTCATAACACTTTCACTTTGGCGATCTGGCGCCCTGAGGGATCGAAGGTGTGGCAGGCGCAGGCCATGCAGGGATCGAACGAGTGCACCGTCCGTAAAACTTCCAGCGGTTCCTCCGGGCGGGCGAGCGGTGTATGCAACAGCGATGCCTCGTAGGGGCCGTGTGCGCCCGAGGCGTCGCGCGGGCTGGCATTCCAGGTCGAGGGCACAACCGCCTGGTAGTTCTTGATCTTGCCGTCCTTGACCACAATCCAGTGCGACAACGTGCCACGCGGCGCTTCGTGGGTTCCCACGCCTTCTACTTCGCCGGAGAACACCGGCGGGTTGTGGACCGTATAGTCGCCCTTGGCAACGTTGTCGGTCAGCAATTGCAAGTGTTTCTGCGCCAGTTCGGCCAGCATTCCGGCGCGAATCGCGCGCGCGGCATGGCGGCCCAGAGTGGAGTGCAACATATCCGGAGTCACGTGAACGCCGCCGACGGCCGCAATCTTGCCGATCGCCAGGTCCGCATACTTGCGGGTCAGCGGATGACCTTGCGCGTAACCGACGAGCACCTGCGCCAGTGGGCCGACCTGCATCGGTTGTCCATTGAAGCGCGGCGCTTTGACCCAGGAGTACTTTTGTTCGCCATCCCACCCAGTGAAGGCGGGCTCGGTTTCTCCGACCCACGGATGGAGAGGCTTCCCCGCCTGGTAATAGGCGTGCGCGACATCTTCGGTTACAGCCTCGCGAAATTCCTTGTCCGCCGCGGTCTTGAAGGGATGCACGCCGGCGATGTTGCCGTTCATGATGATGCCGCCGGGAAGATCGTAGGCTGAACCCGCGCTATCCAGCGGCAGGTCGGGAACGGCCAGGTAATTGGTTACGCCCTTGCCAATCTTGAACCATTCGGGATACATCGCGGCGACCGCGCAGACGTCGACGAGATACACCTCGTTGATAAACCGCACAACGTCGGTCAGCAGCACGCGGATCATCTCCAGTCGGTCCATGTTGAGGGCGCTGGCGCTATCCAGGTCGATGGCGTTGGCGACGCCGCCGACGGTCAGATTCTGAATGTGCGGCGTCTTCGATCCCAGAATTCCAACCACCTGCAGGGCTTTGCGCTGATACTCCAGCGCCTGCACGTAATGCGTGAAGGCCAGCAGGTTCACTTCGGGCGAAAGGCGCATCGCCGGATGCCCCCAGTAACCGTTCATGAAAATGCCGAGCTGGCCGCTGGCGGCAACGGCGTTCACGCGGTCCTGCGCGGCTTTGAATTCATTGCGGGAGTTCCCCGTCCAGGGCGAGAGGCTCTCCGCCAGCTTTGACGTCGCGGCGGGATCGGCCTTCGGAATCTGCATAATGTCGACCCAATCGAGCGCCGACAACTGATAGAAGTGGACAATGTGGTCGTGCAGCGCGTGCGCAATCAGGATGAGATTGCGGATGTACTGGGCGTTGAGCGGAATCTCCAGCTTCAAGGCGTCTTCGACCGCGCGGACACTGGCCATGGCATGCACCGTGGTGCAGACGCCGCAGAAACGCTGGGTGAACAACCAGGCATCGCGTGGGTCGCGTCCGCGCAGAATCTTTTCGATGCCGCGCCACATGGTGCACGAAGCCCATGCATTGCTGACTGCGTTGTTGTCCACTTCGACGTCGATGCGAAGGTGGCCTTCAATTCTGGTGATCGGGTCAATCGTGATTCGTTTTGCCATAAGTCCTGCTGTTAGTCGGAGTCTGGCGATTCGTCTTCGCCGAAGTGTCCATACTTGAAATACCCGGTCCAGCGGATATACGGCCTGCGGAACCGGAAGTAGCTCGCCATGTCGTGCCATTCCTGCAGAGGGGCGGGAAGAATGCCAAAGCGCTTGACGATGAGAAGAAATCCCGCCACGCCCATGCAAATGAAACCAAGCGACACAAGAACTTCGATGGCGCTGGGAAAATACAGCGACTCGGGATTGGCCCGAAACGCCAATGTCGTGGGGCTGAAGCGATAAATCATGCCGCCGACCGAACTGAGGACGTAGCCCAAAAACATGCTTCGTGTTTCGTGGGTCTGCAAGGAGCGGCGCAGCATCCAGCCGCCGATCGAAATCATCGACATCTCCAACCAGAACACGCCCGCGAAACGATCGAGGTGGAAGGCGGTACCGAACGCTCCTCGAAAAAGGATGTCGAGCAGCCGCCATCCCAGCCAGCCGAAAATCAGCCACGAGGTGATGCGCGCAGCCTCGTCCAGAACTTCCATGTCCATCGCCCGCCGATAAACCGTGCAGCACAGCATGGTGGTTCCGGCGACGCATCCGAACGACATGAAGGTGGCCGCGCCTAGGTACAAAAAGGGCAGCCACGGCGTCTGCCATAAGGGATGGACACGTTCCCCCGCCAGCAGCATCAGCGCTCCGAGCGACGATTGGTGCATTCCCGGCAACAGGTACGCGGCGGCAATGATCCAGGGGAAGAATTTGTGCAGCCCACGTTCCAGTCGCTCCACGCCCGGCCGCAAGCGGGAATCGAAGTACCAGAGCCGCTCCAGAACCGGCGGTATGTTTTCGAGGGCGAGGGGAATCATGGCGTAGATCGACATGCAGATCGCGACTTCGGCCAACGGCGAGTGCATGTTCCATTTCCAGGGGAAAACGATCCAATAGAAATTCCACGGACGGCCGGCATCGATGCCGAGCAGAAGAAGACCGCAGGCATAGGCCAGGAAGCTGGTCAGCAGGGCCATCCGCATCAGCGCATGCAGTTTCTTGCGGCGGAACACCCACGCGGCAATTCCCACCGCGAATGCGCCCGATCCCAACGCCGTCAGCACCATCACGTTGAACGTCTTCCAGATGCCCCAGCCGTAGGCATCGTTCATGCCGCTGACCGGACCGAGACCGGCAAGCTCTCGATAAGCGGTGAGCGCAAACGCCAGCACCGTCATGCCCAGCAGAAAAATAAATGCCCGGTTGACCACGGGCACGCCGTACACGGGCACGGCTCGTTCCCAGCGAGTCTTGTTGATCGGCGCCTGGCTTGCGGTTGCGTTGCTTAGGGTTGTACTGCTCATAGTTGTGCCCTCAAGCCGGTTTCCTTTTCGCGTTCGTGCGCTTCCTGCTCGTGACCCTTGAGGCTTTTGCGAATCACCTGCACCAAACCGACATATAACAGCGCCGGCAGCGCGAAGTACTGATAGAGCCGTCTCTGCCAGCGCAGAGTCTTGGCGGGCACCGACTCCGGTCCCAGTTCAGGCAGTCCAAGTTTTCCGAAGGCGACGCGAGACAGATAGATCGATTGCGTGCCGCCGTTGTCGAATTCTCCGTACACGCGTTCCTGGTAATACTTGCCCGGAGTTTTCTTGATCCGCTGTTTCGCCTCCTCCAGCAAGACCGTACGCGGACCAAAGATCACGGCGCCTGTGGGACAGACGTTGGTGCAACCCGGCCTTAAGCCCTTCTCCAGCCGGGTGCTGCACAACTCGCACTTGGTCACCCGCGGGTTGTAACCCTGCCATTGAAAGCGCGGCACGTGGTAGGGACAGGTGATCGTGCAATAGCGGCAGCCGATGCATTCCTCGGCGGTCCAGCTCACGATGCCCGTCTCGGGATCTTTGTGCAGCGCCTGGAACGGACACCCAGCCGCGCAGGCGGGATCGAGACAGTGCATGCACTGCCGCTTCACGAAAGAGGCAGGCGAGCCATCCTCCGGTTTGTAGAGCTTGATAATGTTGCGGGTGAGATCGTTGAGGTCGTTGGGCGCCTGATGCAGCGCGTCCCCGCGCGTATCGGGCGGCGTATCGTTGGCTTCGGCGCAGGCCGACTCGCAGGCTTTGCAACCGATGCAAATGCTGGCGTCGTAGAGCAGTCCGACCGCGGCGCTGGGGACCGGGATATTCTCCGTCTCTGCGTGCAACGACGGAGCACCGATGCTGACGGCAACCGCAGCGGGCACTCCGGTCTTGGCGATGGTGGAAATCAGTTCCCGGCGAGTGATGTCCACGTCAGTCCTCTTTCTTCTCGATTGGCTTCCCGGATGACGCTTTGAGTTTTTCCGCGTGGGCACGATCAGTGGCCACTCGTTCCACGCCGGCCTCCTGGCTGCTCTGGAAGCGCTGCGAAGCGACCCACGTCGCGCCCCCAACGGCGCCGGCCACCGCGCCCACCAAAGCCGCCGCGCCCACCTTGATGCCTCCCGTGCCGCTGTAAATGGGTGGATAAGTATCGGGCGGAGTCGCAAGATGTATGGGGACGGTCTCGAACGTACCCATGCTCCACACCACGCCTTTTTCCGTGCATCCCACGCAGGGAATGCCAAGCCCAATCGGCCAGCAATCGGCAATCTCATTGAAATGGCGGGTAGAACAGGAGGCGTGGGTGACCGGACCCTTACAGCCCATCTTATAGAGACACCACCCTTTGCGGTGCCCTTCGTCGCCGAATGCGGCGGCAAAACGGCCGGCGTCAAAGTGCGCGCGCCGCGGGCAATTTTCGTGGATCACCCGCTCGTAGGCAAACTTCGGGCGGCCGAACTCGTCCAGCGCGGGCAGTTTGCCCATGGTTACGTATTCCAAAACCGTTGCCAGCAGGTTGTAAGGGTTGGGAGGGCAACCGGGAAGGTTCACAATCGGTTTGCCCGAGATCACCGAATTCACGCCCATGGCGCCGGTTGGATTCGGGTCCGCGGAAGGCACTCCGCCCCAAGACGCGCAGGAACCGATCGCGATTACGGCCGCCGCCTGCGCGGCGACGTCCCTCACCACCTGGATCGCCGGCTTGCCGCCCAGTTCCATGTAAACGCCGTCATCCCGGGTTGGAATGGAACCCTCCACGACGAGCACATACTTGCCGGCGTTGTCGGCGATCGCAGAGCGCAATGCCGCTTCCGCCTGCGCGCCCGAGGCGGCCATCAAGGTCTCGTGATAATCGAGCGAGATTACGTCTAGGATCAGGTGCGCGACGTCAGGAGCCGACGTGCGCAGCAGCGTCTCGGTGCATCCCGTACAGTCCTGGAAGTGCAGCCAGATCACCGAGGGCCGCTTGGTTTTGCCGATCGCCTGTGCCACCTGCAGGACCGAACCCTTGGTCAGCGCCAACCCCACCGGCGCGGTGGCCATCAGCATGCCGCATAACTGAATGAAGCTTCTCCGGGAGACTCCGCTCGCCTCCAGGTGCTCTGCAATGGTTGGATGCTTCGACATGAGCGCCTTCCTGAGCACAGGCATTTCCCAGTGTCCGAAGCCGGAAACACACTCGGGCGAACCTAGGTGTGTTCGATCCGTGGAGTCGCGGGGACGGGAAGAGTCGAGAAAAGAGGTTGCGCGCTGCTAACTGGCAAGACTGGATCGATTAATAGAAAGGCTTAAGAACAAATGTATGAAATGCGCGAGACCTGGCTTCTCTCCTCTCCCCCCGAATCACTGCCGTTCCAACGCCCCTCACGGCCAGCAACGACGTGGGATACAAACGATACGTTTATCTCTCGTATCGGCGTGCTGGGTCGGTGATTTGCGTCACTCATCACTGTGAGCGGCCCACTGCTGAATCGCAGTCTCAGAGCATCGGCAGCACAGCACCGACCCGCCCTGTCGTGGCCTCTCGAACTACGCCAACGAGCAACCCAATGAGTCCTGCCATTGTCCTTCCGGCCAGCGGCGTCCCAGAGAACTACCAATTTCAGTGTTGCACTTACGAGTGTCGCCGGGGGTTCCAACCGACAGTAGTATCTCTGGCAGGAGACCTCCCTCATGAATGACTCCATTCGTTATGGAATCACGGCAACGATCATTGGCTTACTCGTCATCAGCAGCCTGTCGGGATCCGGACCGACGACGGCCGCGGCCTCGAACAACCAAGGCACGGGCGTTGTTTCCAGCGCCGCCGCCGCAAGTTCCAGCTTGAGCTCATCGCAAACTGCGGACCTACCCTCCACTGGGCAGACGGGGGCTGCCGTCTTCACGCCAGCAAAGCCGCTGACCACCAAGGCGGTCGCCATTACGATTGACGCTCTGACCAACCGACATCCGATCAGCACCTACGTTTACGGTGGCGCTTATCCTCAAGATGCAGCCACCATCACGGATAGCGGATTGACCGAGGTGCGCTGGGGCGGCGACGCGACGTCAACTTACAACTGGCAACTCCAGACCTACAACTCCGCCAACGACTACTACTTCGAAGACTATGCCGCCGAAGGCTTCAGCAACGGCGCCGATGGCAGCGCCGCGCAGTTCATCCAGGACGTGAAAGCCGCCGGCAGCAATCCGCTGATGACAATGCCGATGCTGCCCTGGGTCGCACAAACGGCGGAAACGTCGGTCACGCAGGGAGGCTCGGACAATTACCACTGGAGTTTCTCGGTCGCACAGGATGGTCCGCAGTGCAGCGTCGACCCCTACAACACCGACGCGGGCAACGGCATTGTCGCCGGAACCTGCAACAACCCTTCCTACCTCACCGCCAATCTCAACGACGCGTATTTCCCTCTGCTCGATCAGCCCGGGAATAGCGATCCACCCAACAGCGTCTATCGCAACCAGTGGGCGGCGGTTCTGGCCAAGGCTTTTGGCAGCGCTCCGCATTTTTACGACATGGATAACGAGATCGAAATCTGGGGCAGTACGCATCGTGACGTGCATCCGCTGCCTTCGGCGTACGACGAACTGCGCGACACGTTTATTGCCGAAAGCCGCGCGCTCAAAGGCTGGGACCCGGCAGCCATCCGCTTCGGTCCCATCACTTGCTGCTGGTGGTTTTACTGGAACGGCGCTAACGGCAACGACAAGGGCGCTCATGCCGGGAACGATTTTATCCCCTGGTGGCTGAACGAAGTCTATTGGCAGGACCAGGTCGCGGGCACGCGCTCACTCGACGTGTTCGATCTTCACGCCTATCCCGACACGCCCGATACTTCCAGCTACACGCTGGCCCAGAAGCGTGCCCTGGCGCTGCGCATCTTCCGCGACTACTGGGATCCGACTTACGTCAGCGTGGGCAGCGATATCGATCAGAAGTGGACAACCTTCATTCAGCCGAAGAAGACGATTCCGTTCCGCATTCCGCGCATGCGCGCCATTGCCAACATGATCTATCCCGGCACGCCCTTAAGTATTACCGAGTGGAATGCCGCCATCGCGGGTGAGTCGGATTACTCGACCGCCCTTTCGGATGCCGACGCCTACGGCATTCTGGGACGCGAACGCACTTACCTTGCTTCGCGCTGGACCGCGCCCGTTCCGGGGAACCCGAACTACCTGGGCTTGAAACTCTACACCAACTACGACGGAAAGCATGACGGCTTTGCCACCACGTCGGTGTCGGCGACGAACAACGCGAGCGCGGGCTTGGTCAGCAGCTACGCGGCGATCAACGCCGCAGGCACGACTCTGACCGTGATGGTGCTGAATAAGGCTCCTTCCACCACGCTCGCCGCACAGTTTGCGATCAATGGTTTCACCCCGTCGCAGGTCACTACATACACGCTGGGGCCGAAGAATCCGACGGCAATTGTGGCCTCGTCCACGCAGGCATGGTCCTCGAGCATGACGCTTGCTCCCTACACGGCGACGCTGCTGGTGATCACNNACAGGAACGGTGACGCTGGGAACTCCGCAGGCGGCTGCGGGGATCACTCTGGCCGTCACACAAGGCACGGTCACTTCCGGGCAAAACGGAACCATCACGGTGACGGCCGGCAAGACTCCTGGTTTCTATCACTACAGCGTTCCCGGCACCGATAATGCTGGCGTTGCCCAACTGCAAGAGGGATACATTTTGGTGGGCAATCCTCCCGCCTTGCTTAGCGAGCAGGGAAACAATCAGAGCGGGGCGCCGGGCACGAATCTCACCCTTTCCGTCACTTTAGCGCCAGGGAAATCGGGTGGAACCTCGGGAGCGGGCGCTGACATATTTTTCACGACCGACTCGGGAACGCTATCGAGTCGGCTGGTGACCACGAATACCTCGGGAGTTGCCTCGGTGGTGCTGACCTTGCCTGCGAGCGCTGGTGCCGTGCATGTGACCGCGGAAGGACCGTACGGGCTCGGGCATCCGGTGGTGACGTTCACCGAAACGTCGCAATAAAGAATCCCTCGACTCGATGCCCCTTTGCGCTCGACTTGGACGGGCGAGGACGCCCGTCCCTCCATGGTCATGGTGGAAACTTTCTCGGGCTGCCGGTAGTCTAATCCGATAGCACCGATGGGCTTTCCCCGCATGACATTGTGGCAACGGGTTTCCGCGGTCTTCGTATCCTTCATTGTTTGTGCTGCGGTCCTTACCGCCGAGCCGACGGCTCTCCCTCCATCTCCGAAATCGGCCTCTCCAACCCCTGCTTCCGCCCCAATCCTCCCCAACGAATTTGCCGGTTGGCAGATAAAGGGCGGCGGCGTGCGGAGCGACGATCCGGCCACCGCCGATGCGGCCAATGGCGACGTTCTGAAGGAGTACGGCTTCGTGCGTTTGGAAACGGCCGCCTATACGCGTGACGACGGCCGCAATCTGACCGTCAAGGCGGCGCTGTTTGACGATGCCAGCGGCGCGTATGGGGCCTTCACCTATTACGTGTCCGAGGAAATGCACGCGGAAACGATTGGCGACGCGGGGGCTTATCTGAATAGCCGCGTGCTGTTCTACCAGGGAAACGTCCTGGTAGACGCGGTGTTCGACCGGATGAGCGTGATGTCGGCGGCACAACTGCGGGAACTGGCTGGGCTGCTGCCGCAAGCCGAGGGCAATAAGAGGAACCCGCCTTCGCTGCCCGCGCGTTTGCCGAAGCGGGCTTCCGGGCCGAATTTCGAGAAGAATACTACGAAGTACATTTTGGGCCCGCTCGCGCTCAATCGAGTCGGGTCGCCGCTGCCGGCTGCGATGGTGGATTTCGCGGCGGGCGCGGAACTCGTCATGGGCAGGTATGCGGCGGCCGCGGGCGATGCCACCCTGATGCTGATTGAATATCCGACGTCGCAGATTGCCGCGGAGCGACTGCGCCGGATCGATGCCTCGCACCAGATTACCGGGCAGCAACCGGGAGTGGCGTCCATCGTCGATGTCGGTCCGTTCTTCGACGCGCGCACCGGTCCGATCGTTGTGATTGCGGCCGGTCCCCTTTCAAAGAGCGAAGCGCGGGAACTGATGGCCTCGATCAGCTACGATGCCGATGTCACGTGGAACGAAAACACCTACGTGAGCAAGAAAGACAATCTGGCGAACTTCTTATTCAACGCCATCGTTCTTTGCGGGATTGTGGTCGGGCTGGCGCTGGTGGCCGGCGTCGCATTCGGCGGCTTAAGAGTGCTCATAAAACGCTTTTTTCCCGACTCTGTGTTCGATCGGCGGGAAGGCACGGAATTCATCTCCCTCCACCTGGAAGACGAGGCGGGAGGGGCATCTCGCGAGCCGTAAGTGACTCAATCGAATATCGTTAGCCTGGAAAACAATGGTTTTTGCATCATTTTGGAGCAGTTTGGCGACTTGTGGACATGTCTTGTAAGTTATTGAAACTAAGACTATTTAAGTCGAACATTTTGCTTGACACTGTGGTTTTAAGACTCATAAGATTTCGGCAGAAAGTTCTGATGGATAAAACCTCCGTTGGGACTATTCTCCCTTGAAAGAAAAGGCCGCCCAAGTTGCCGGGTGGCCTTTTCCATTTGTGGAGCGGGGTGCCCTTTCTCAGTCCACGGTTCGGCAAACGATGGGCCTCTTGGTTGTACTGAGAACGGAGAACCGGCGATCCGAGAACTTGTTCCTGAAACTAATGCCTGTCCGCTTCCGTACAACAATGTGTACGAGAGTGTGATGGGGAGGCAAAGCCATGTTTTGCGATCACTGTGGTGCGCAGTTGCAGGCGGGAGTTCCGCGCTGCGGACGTTGCGGTAAGACCGTGCTTGGACTCGCCGAGCTTCGGCGCAGCCGGGTCCGCGAACATGTGCGCCTGGTCGGCATTCTCTGGATAGCGTATTCGGCGTTGCACGTGGTGGCAGGCGTGGTTGTGCTCATCGTTGCGCGGACGATTTTCGGAGGCATGATCCACCTCAACGGCGGCCCGCCGCCCGAGGTCACGGTCTGGTTGCGGCCTCTGATCACTGCCTTCGGATGGTTGATTCTGGCGAAAGCCGCCGCCGGCTTCTTCGCCGGCTGGGGATTGCTGCAGCGCGAGGAATGGGCGCGCACGGTTGCTCTGGTGGTGGGTTTCCTGGCGCTGCTCAATGTCCCGATTGGCACCGCGCTCGGCATCTACACGCTTTGGGTGCTGCTGCCGGCGCAATCCGACGACGAATATAAGGCCCTGGCGCAAGCCGCGTAGCTGGGCAACATCCGTGGGGTCACTGGGTTACGTCGGGGTACCAACCCGATTGCAGGAATTGCGATCGGGTCTTAGAATCGAAGACAGGCAATCGATAGCAGGCCGACGTAGCTCAGTTGGTAGAGCAGCCGATTCGTAATCGGCAGGTCAGCGGTTCAAGTCCGCTCGTCGGCTCCATTCTCTCAATCACTTGGAGTCCATTCACCGACATCTTCCGGACAAAACTGCCGCACGATCTTCCTTCTCCTGTAGCGTCGTCCGCGTCAGTGACCCATGGCGGGTTCGATCAGATCTCTCAGCCGGCGCGACAAGTTGGTCGCGAGTGAGCGGTAGAAACGCGACGCGAGGTGGGGAAAGAGCCGGAACAATCCTTGCAGAGTTGCCCGGGCAATGAAGTAGGCTTCGACCTCCTCATTCGCCACTACGCTCACACTTGCTCGCCCATTCTCCAGAAACGACATCTCGCCACATACCTCCCCGGGCCCGAGCAGAGGATGGTTGCCTTGAGCATAGATTCGTACTTGCGCCGTACCCTTCAACAAAAGGTACACGCCGTCGGGCAGTTTACCCGACTGCATGAGGTAGTCGCCCTTCTTGAACCGTATGCGAGAGGCTTTGTCGGCGATCAGCGCCCAGTCATTCGGCGTAAGGTAGCGCAGGCCGGTTTTGGCGGAAGATAAAAGGGACAAGTCTGCTGGGATCGGTCTGGGCATGGTTAAATTAGATGATGTTCCCCCGCTTCGGTTTCGCAAACTGAAGGCAGAAGGGATGGGATGAACCCCATTCGTATTATATAGACCGCTTCAAGCTGGGCCAGTCAAGACAGTAACCAAGGTAATCGCCAGACTCCGGCAGCGAAGCCCATTCGGCGAGCGACTCACCAGCCGATCGTGCTCCACCGGCGAGTCTGCCGCCTCGAGGAAGCTCTTATTAAGTCGCGGGGTCCTCCGTGCACCACCGTGTACCCTGTGGTTTACGCTTTCTGCCGACACTGAATCAGAGTCTCCTAACGCTTCCGCGGCTTTTGCCGCCCCACCCGGGCCAGGATGCGCCGCACTTTCTTGGGAGAAATCGACAGCCGCGCCGCCGCTCGCGACACTTTGCGGCCTTCGCGTTCCCAAACCCGCGCAATCACTATCTCCGCGAATTCGTCGCTGATTTGCCGGAACGTCTTCTCCCCGACCGCACCCTGCGACCACGCTTTCAGCGCCGGATGCACGCTCCCCTTGCGCAAAATTTTCGCGCTCAACGTCTGTAGATCCTGCAACATGTTGTTGTCGGGCTGATTCGCCCCGCACGATGCCCGCGCCAGATCGTACGACGCACGCGCCGCTTCGGGATTGTCGAAAAACGAATTGCACTGCGTCAGTCCCTGCCACAAATACGCATTCGCCAGCAGAAGATGATGCTGGGTATGCTTCGCCAGATCGATCGCCTCTTGACTGAATTCCAGCGCACGCCGCGCGTGGCTCCCCGGATCGGCGCCCTCCCCGATTTCTTCCTCAACTTTCGCATTTGCAATCATGCACTCCAGAATGCGCGAGCGGCCCATCAGAATATAGTCCTGCTTCTCTTCCGCGAGCTCGTAAGCCGAGGCCGCCTCTTTCTCGGCGCGCTGATAGTCTCCGCCATCCAGGTGGATGTAGGCGGCATTCAGGTAAACCGTGCCGGCTCCGTGATGATTGGGACGCAACTGGTAAATGGCGCGAGCCGCTTCCAGGTGCTCCAGCGCTTCGCGGCGCAACTGCGTTAGCCGACTGCGATAGGCGGACTTGCCGGAAGTCTCCACTGACGTCTTGGTCTTGGGCAACGCTTCGCGACTGGCGGAGGTCTTCCGCCGCAGTTGTACATCCCGGTCAATCCTTTTCTGCAACTGAAGAGCGATGCCGCGCTTGGCCAGCGCCATGTTGGCCAGCGATCGCGCCAGGTTCAGGTGCCGCGGATCCCGCTGGCCATAATGCCCGATGGCGCTTTCAAAGAATTCAATCGCCTTATCGAAACGCCCTTCCCGGCGCGCCATGCGCCCGTAAAACGACTGGATGTTGCCCAGCGTCACATGATCGTCGGTAGCGGCAAGCACGCGCTCCGCCGCCTGCGAAATCCGCACCGCTTCTTTCCATTTGCCCTGCTGAAAAAAAAGCCACCCTTCGAGCACCTGCATCACCGCCGCCATGCGCGGATGGCCCAAGGCAAGCGCCAGCTCTTTTCCCTTGACGGTATAGATCAGAGCTTCGTCGTACTCGCCTCGCCGCCGCAGGCAACGGCCCTTCCAGAAATAAACGATGGCTAGCAGGAACCGGTCGTCCAGTTCTTGCTCCAGGCTGAGCACAAAATCGAAATGAGCGATCGCACGCTCCATCGCCTCTTCCGCCATCGCCGTCATCCCCTCGGCCATGCGCAGGCAGATGTAGTCGGCAATCGCAAGCTTCGAGCGCAACTCCGGCTTCAGGTGTTCAAAGCGTTGCAGAATATCTCTGAGTGGAGTCCCGCTGAATCCGATATCCGTCCATATCGCAAGCTGCGCCAGTAAGCGGCCGGCATTCCCCTGGGAGGGGTCGAGCTTGGCGATCAGGTCCTGGTGCAATCGCAGACACGCAATCCCACGCTCGATTTCACGCGCGGCAACATGTTCCCGCAATTGCGAAAGAAAACGTGCGTCAATCGGCGGAGCACCCATCGGCAGCTTGGCCGGAGCACCTCTGCGAGCGCCCTTGGTCATCAATTGACGTTTTAATCTAATAAATCGTAACTGGCAAGCGTTAGAAAATCGGCAAAGTCCTTGCCCGTCGCCAACGATTCGAGCACCTTGGCCGCCTGTTGCAACTTTTCGTCACTGCCGGCACTTCTGCCCGCTCCCTTCCCCAGTTCGGCAGTCCGCTGATGGATGATCCCCTTGACCATCTCTACCGTCACCAGCCTGCCGTCTTTGAGGTGCGCGCCGTGCCGCACCCATTGCCACACCTGGACGCGGCAAATCTCCGCAGTCGCCGCATCTTCCATCAGGTTGTAAATCGGAACGCAACCCGATCCCTGCAGCCATGAATGCAGGTACTGCAGGCCGACGTCGATGTTCCAGCGCAGACCTTCCTCGGTGATCTCGCCCTTCGGAACCTCGATCAGATCCTTCGCTTGCACCGCGCGGTCCGTTCGCGGTTTCGAGATCTGATTCGCTTCCGGCATGTACTTGTCGAAAATTTCCTTTGCTACCGGAACGAGCCCCGGATGCGCAACCCATGTGCCGTCATGTCCGGCCTTCACTTCGCGAAGCTTGTCGCGCCGCACCTTCTCGATCGCCTGCTCGTTCGCTGCCGCATCGTTTCGAATCGGAATCTGCGCCGCCATTCCACCCATGGCATGAATGCCGCGCCGATGGCAGGTTTGAATCAGCAGTTCGACATACGAACTGAGGAAATGCGCTTCCATCGTGACCAGCGACCGATCCGGCAGCACGAATTCAGGATGAGCGCGAAATTTCTTGATGAAACTGAAAATGTAGTCCCAACGCCCGCAATTCAACCCCGCCGAATGGTCGCGCAATTCGTAAAGAATCTCATCCATTTCGAATGCCGCCAAAATCGTTTCGATCAGCACAGTGGCGCGAATCGATCCCCGCGGAATTTTCAATTCATCCTGGGCAAAGCAGAACACGTCGTTCCACAGCCGCGCTTCCAGATGACTTTCCATCTTCGGCAGATAGAAGTAGGGTCCCGTGCCTTTGCTCAACAAGGCCGCGGCGTTGTGAAAAAAGTACAAACCAAAATCAAACAGCGACCCAGAGATTGGCTTTCCCCCAGCCAAAAAATGCTTTTCGTTCAGATGCCATCCTCGCGGACGCACCACCAGCGTGGCCAGTTTCGGCCCGAGCTGGTACTGCTTTCCCTCCGGACTCTCAAACCGGATCGTTCCGCGAATCGCGTCCCGCAGATTCTGCTGGCCTTCAATGTTGTTGCTCCAGGTGGGCGAATTCGAATCTTCGAAATCCGCCATGAAGACACTGGCCCCCGAGTTCAGCGCGTTGATGATCATCTTGCGATCGACCGGCCCTGTAATCTCCACCCGGCGATCCAGCAGATCCTTCGGAATCGGCGCCACTTTCCAATCGCCTTGGCGAATTTTGGCCGTTTCCGGCGGAAAATCTGGGAACTTGCCGTTGTCGATTGCCCGCTGCACAGTTTGCCTGCGCGCCAGAAGTTCCTGCCGCCGAGGTTCAAAACGAGCCGCAAGCTTCAACAGAAAGGCGCGCGCTTCCGGAGTGAGAACGCTGGCCTCGATTTGGTTGAGGGTCTCATTCGCAGCCGCATCGTTGGGAACAGTTGTCATGGCATTCATAAGTCAACATCATAGCCATCGATTGGCGCAAGTCCCGCCGCACTGGGTCATTTTGACCTAGTAGTCCCGGACGGACCGGATGATTTGTCTGGCAACGCAATTCGGCGTCTACTGCACATGGACGCAAGCTCCAGATGGATGCAAGCTCCGGACGCAAATCTTAGGGTGGGGACAAAGAAATGACGACTTCCAATTCCAACCGGCAGACCAGAAACATCAACGACCCAATCGTGGAGATGGCAAACGGCTACAGTTCCGCCGCCTCGGCTCTGTACTATCCTTCGTTGGCGGAGAATTGCTGGGACGACGAACTGCTTCCGTCGGGCGACTAGCTGCCGCGACGACATTAGCTCAGCAGGACACAATGACCCAGGGAGGAGTAAAGTTTTGATCAGCGCTGAAAGCCAGGAAGCTACGATGACAGTGTCCGACCAAACGATGTTCGACCAACAGGTCGCAGCCGCGAACGAATGGTTCGCGAGGCACCGTTTCGACGGCATCGTCCGTCTCTACTCCCCTCGCCAGGTCGCCGAGCAGCAGGGCACGCTTGCCGGCGACTACGCCGTGGCGCGACAGGCCGCAGAGGAGTTCTACACGCGCCTCCGCGAGCTCTTCCAACAGCGCAAGCAGATCACAACCTTCGGCCCCTATTCGCCCGGCCAAGCCGTCATGATGAAGCGCATTGGCATGGAAGGCATTTACCTGGGCGGATGGGCCACATCAGCCAAAGGGTCGATCGCAGAAGATCCCGGCCCCGACCTAGCCAGCTATCCGCTCAGCCAGGTGCCCGACGAGGCCGCCGGAATGGTGCGCGCGCTTCTCACCGCCGACAAGAATCAACACTTCGTACGCACCCGAATGACCGAAGAACAGCGCAACGCGACGCCATCCGTCGACTTCCGGCCGTTCATCATCGCCGACGCTGACACCGGTCACGGCGGAGACGCGCACGTCCGCAATCTCATCCGCCGCTTTGTCGAGGTCGGAGTGCCGGGCTACCACATCGAAGATCAGAAGCCGGGAGCGAAGAAGTGCGGCCACCAGGGCGGCAAGGTCCTCGTCTCCGGAGACGAACAGATCAAGCGCCTCAACGCCGCCCGCCTCCAACTCGACATCATGCGTGTCGCGGGCATCATCGTGGCTAGAACCGACGCCGAGTCCGCGACTTTCATCGAAAATCGCAGTGACGAGCGCGATCAGCCCTTCATCCTCGGAGCCACCAACCTCGACCTGCCCAGCTACAAGGTCGGTTATCTGGCCATCTTGAAGAAGCTCTCCGAACTGGGCGTCGACGAAGTTCGCGGACATCTGCTGTTTGCCGTCTCCGACTCCGAGTACGCAGCCGCTTTCGCCTGGCTGGAACGCGTCGGCCTCACCTCGATGATCGCCAAGAGCGCCAAGGCTCTCAAGGATATGCCCGCAACCGAATTCGAGGCGGCTCTCGACAAAATCGACACCCGCTACGTTGAGATCTGGCAGAAGGAAGCCGGCCTGAGAACCTATGGCGGCGCAGTCGCCGACGCGCTGGAGTCCCGCATCGCCGAAGGCCAGAGTTTCGACATGACCGTCGATCAATGGCTCGCGTTCTCGAAACAGGCTTCCTTCTACGAGGTCCGCGAGCGCGCCAAGTCGATGGGCATCCAGATAACTTGGGATTGCGAACTGCCCAAGACTCCAGAAGGCTTCTATCCCATCCAGGCAGGCATCGATTGCGCCATCACCAAATCGCTGGCCGTCGCACCTTTCGCCGACATACTGTGGATGGAAACCAAGACCGCCGACCTCCACGACGCGAAGAAGTTCGCGGAAGCCATTCACGCCCAGTTCCCCGACAAAATGCTGGCCTACAACCTCTCGCCGTCGTTCAGCTGGGACACCACGGGCATGGACGACGAGCAGATGAAGCGCTTCCCCGAGGAACTCGGCAAGCTCGGCTTCGTCTTCAACTTCATCACCTACGGCGGCCACCAGATCGACGGCCTCGCTGCCGAGGAGTTCGCCACCGCCTTAAAGCAGGATGGCATGCTGGCCTTGGCTCGCTTGCAGCGCAAGTTCCGGCTGCTGGAGTCGCCATACCGTACCCCGCAATCCCTGGTCGGCGGCCCACGGCTCGATGCCGCATTGATGGCTTCCTCGGGACGCACTGCCGCGACCAAGGCGATGGGCAAGGGTTCGACCCAGTTTCAGCACCTGGTGCAGACCGAAGTCCCCACCAAACTGCTCGAAGAGTGGCTCGTGGATTGGAGCAAGCACTGCGACTACAAGGACAAAATTCGCGTCCAGTTACGTCCGCATACCTCGGGTTCGGAGCTGCTGGAGTTGAGCGTACTCAACCAGTCCAGCGGAGAGAAACTCGCCAACGTGGTCTTCGCCTACATCCTCGACCGCCGCGGACGCCATATCCTCTCGGTGCGCGACCAGAACACGCTCGCGCCCGTGCGCAAGAAGCGTTTGATGACCGTAACCCAGCTGTTCCTCATCCACCGCTACAATGCCAGCTCTGTACACTACGTGACCCCGACCGAGGACAACGAGTTCCAGACCCAAAGAATGAAGAGTGTCGGCATCTTCTCCGATGTGCACACCGAGATCGGGCAAATCATCGTCGCGCAAGTCAACAAGGAACGCGTCGCCGAACTGCTCCAGCCCGACCGTGTGCTTCTTTTGGAAATGATCCGTAAGACAACGCCAGCTTTGCAAAGCTAGACGCTGGATCGCGGACCATGATCCGCCCATGCCAGAGCCCCCAAGCCGCCGCCGCTTTCTAAGAAAAGCAGCCTTCGCAGGCGGCGGTGCTTTGCTCGGCGCCGTCGGCCTGAACCAGATCTCTCCGCGTATCTGGCGTGAACCGTTGGAGCTCGCGCCCAATCGCAGCTACTGGGCCAGAAGCCAGCCGCCGCAGAATCCGCCGCTAACCGAGGACATCTCCGTTGACGTCGCTATACTCGGCGGCGGCTTCACCGGCCTTTCCGCCGCCTACTACATCCGTACCGTCTCCCCGCACAAGCGCGTCGCCCTGCTGGAAGCCAAGGGCTGCGGCAACGGAGCCTCGGGACGAAACGGCGCCATGGTCCTGACCATGACCGAGGACCGGTATATGGACTTCAGCTCCAATCCGGCCATCGACAAGCAAATCTACGACCTCACCGCCGCGAACATCCGCACGCTGGCGAAACTCAGCGCGTCGACCGGCATCGACTGCGAGTTGGAGACCAATGGCGCTCTGCAAGTGCTCAATACGCCCGAAGATGTGCAAGCGGCAAAGGCCTATGTGCAGCAGGCACGATCCCTGGGCATGCCCGTGGAATTCTGGGAGAAGCAGCGTTTGACTCAAGAGATCGGCACCGAGGTCTATGAGGCCGCTTTCTTCGACCCCAACGGCGGACACGTCCATCCCATGAAACTGGTGCACGTGTTCAAGACCGCCGCGCAGGCAGCCCGCGCTGAGGTTTACGAAAACACAACCGTCGCCCACATCGAGGAGGGCCGCGAACATCTCTTGCATACAACCGGCGGACGCATCATCCGGGCAAAATCGTTGGTGTTGGCGACCAATGCGTTCACTGCAAGACTGGGATTCTTCCGGAACTCGATCGTGCCCGTCCACGAATACGTGGCCGTCACCCAGCCCTTCAGTGATCAGCAACTGGCCGAGATCGGATGGCGCAAGCGGGTACCGTTCAATGACACTCGCACCGAGGTCTTCTATCTCGGATTAACCGAAGACAATCGCATCCACATCGGCGGCGGCAATCCCAGCTACTTCTTCAATAACGGAGCGGGCAACAACAACGATAGTGCCGCTGCCTCGCATTTTGCGCAACTCCAGCGTGAACTGCTGCGAATCTACCCCAGATTGTCGGGTGTCAAGTTCGAAGCAGCCTGGGATGGCGTGGTCGACTGGTCGCTCAACGAGTCGCCTTCAGTCGGTTGCACGGGCAAGTATAACAACATCTTCTATGGACTCGGCTACAGCGGACACGGCGTGAATCTGACCTCAGTCTTCGGCAGAATCATCGCCGATCTCGAGGCCGGCCGCGTCGAACCCTGGCAGCAATATCCTTTTCTCAACGCCAGCCTGGATTACATTCCGAATGAGCCTTTTCGCTGGATGGGTTTGCAAGCCGGACTGGCGTGGTATCGCCTGCGGGAGTCTTAGGTTTGGTTCTTTGGACCCGACCTAGCCTGCGCTATGGGCAATGCTTTTGCCCTTGGGCTGGCTCTTCCCGATCAGGCGAGCCACCGATTCCAGCTTTCGCAGATCGTCGGGAGAAAAGTCCGGGCCGGCTGCTTCCGGGCGCGGCGCTTTGCGGGAGACTTGAATGACGCCAATCACTTCTCCGTGCAAGGTCAGAATCGGCACGGTCATGAGCTTCTGAATGACTTCGTCCAGTCCGCTATTGCCGAGTTTGACCAGTTCAAACACGCTGAAGTGCTTGACTTCGGTGAAGCCATTGAAAAGCTCCGCCTGCTTGCTCTGTGCAGTGCGAGCCGCGACCGCTGAACTGGAAATAGGGATCGCTCCCGCCGTCTTCAACGCCGCCGGATAGACGAAGTTCAGCATGCTGCCGCTAAGCTCGAGCAGGGCGACTTCGGTTTCTCTGACTTGGAAAATCCGGGCCACGCAGGTACAAATGGACTCCGGAGTTCTGTCCGGTGAGTTCAATCCCGGGAGCTGTTCGATCTTCCACATCTCTTCGAGGATGCCTCAACAGAGGGCAGGCAACAAGGTTACTAACGTACCTGAATACAGCTACTTACGCTGAATGGATTCCAGATATTTCGCTATATTTTCCACCCGCACATTGCCCAGATCCCGATCAAAATCGATCTCGTGGAATATCGGCCCCCAGATCGGCATGTCCTTCGAGCCGTGCGCGGGTACAAGATCGTCTGCGCCAAACATAATGATGTTGTGCACATGTATGGCAGGGAAGTTGCCGCCATTGCGCCGCGAAAGTACCGTCAGATCGGGAACTGTCCGTTTCAAGGCCTTGGACGCGGGTCCGCTGCCTCGGCCATCGAGCCCGTGACAAGCGGCGCAGTTGTTTCGAAAGATGCCGGCCCCATCCACGGGGCGAACTTCCGATGGCTCGCCTTTCGTTTGGGCCGAAGCGGAGACGGCCAGCAAAACCATTAGGGCAAGAAGCAGCATGGGCCCTCGTCGCAACATTTGTGGCCTCCAGCGAGCAAGTCCTAGATTGAACAACCCCTGATCATAACCCACGTTCACTAAGGAAACTCTGATTAGGTCCCGGTTCCCTCCGTGCACCCCTGTGTACCCTGTGGTTAACGCCCTTTGCGGACACCTAATCAGGGCTTCGCCAAGCCACGCCGGTTTGCAACTGGCCCGCTGCAACGGTATGACGCCACCAAGCCCGGAACCACCAACGACTTACTTCCTAAGCCCCACCACCAGACTGCTGGGCCCCGGCAGGTTTACACGGCATACCTCGGCGAAACCCGCGGCTTTCATCCACTGGGTGTATTCGCCCTCGCTGTAACTGGCGCCCCCATCGGTATTGACGAGCATGTTCAGTGAGAACAGCGCCGCCTGCTGCGGCCCGGTCTTATCGGGATTGAGAATGAAGTCCTGCACGACCAGCCGCCCGTTCGGCGCGAGTGCCCGGTACGCACGGCGGATGATGTCCCGGTTCTGCTCTTCGGAAAACATATGGCAGATGGCGTTCAACATGACGATGTCGAAGCCGGAGCCAAAGTCGTCTTTGAGCATGTCTCCAGTGCGAAGAGTGACCTGCTCTGAAACGCCGGCCTGTCGTACATATTCGGCGGTCAGAGGCACGACCTCTGGTATGTCGAGAATCTCGCACCGCACCTCAGGACTGGCCTTTGCGAACGCAATGGAATAGGCGCCGGAGCCTCCGCCCAGGTCGAGAACGCGGCGGACTTTCGAATTGGATGCGCCCAGCGCCTTCACCATCAGCGGCGCTCGATCCTTGGCATTCCGTTGCATACCCGCAATGAAGTTGCGCTTCCATTCCGGTTTTTCTTCCTGCTCGCTCTGAACACAGGTGCCGCTGCGCACCGCGTCCGTCAGTGTGCTCCAGCGATGCCAGATGTTGGCCGTGTGCAGCAAACCGTTGCGGTGGTTGTCTTTCGACCCCTGCACAAAGAACCGCGCCGCCTCATGTGTGTTCTTGTAATCGTCGCCGCTTTTCGAGAGCAATCCAAGCGCGACAAGCGCGTTGAGCAGCATCCCTGTAGCTCGTGCATTTGCGTTGATCTTCGCCCCGACCTGGGCGGAATTGGCTCCGTCCCCGACGGCGGTAAAGATGTCGAGTTCCAGCGCCGTCAGCAGACACCGGCTCGGCATGTAGCCGCGGATCATCTGGTCGAGGCGATCCGGCAGCACTCCCGCTCTGTCGCGGGCAGCCATCGCCTCCCGGAACTTTTCCCCATGCTCGACCGCCATCGCCTTCATCGCCGGCGCATCATTCCACACCAGACGAGCGACGGGCTGACCCTTGCCAATATGCGCGGTAACGATTTCCGATACATCCGACGGTTGCACCCGCCGGTACCACACGCCCGCCGGATACACGACCATCACCGGGCCTTCATCGCACAACCCCATACAGCCGCAGGTCGTGAGCTGCACCTCCCGGTTGAGGCCATGCGCCTGGAGCTCCCCATCTAGCGCGCCGAGCACAGCCAACGAACCGCTCGCCGGGCACGAGGGGACGCCTTCAGGTTTTTGCTGCGTGCACACGAAAAGATGAAAGCGGAACGGTTCCATCGCGGTCTCCTTGACTCGCTTCGGAGTCGAGATTATGCCTTTCCTGCCGGACGAAGACGCCAGGCTCTCCACCCGCGAATGTCGGCATTACCCAAGCGCGACCGCCGACTCACTCAACCAGACAGTACTCGCCGACCTTCTGAGCTGATTCCGGCTTTTCGGAATCTCCTCGATACATCTCAACATTCTGGCAGTCGTACATCCCATAGTTCTTGGGAAGTTCGACCATCAAGTAATTGCCGCTCGACAGGGCTTTGCAGTTGCCCGCCCCCTCGTTGCATTGCAGATCAAGAGATTTCGCGGCGTTCTGGACGTGTACGATGACAACTCCGGTGACCACTTCCGAGTTTTTCACTTTGACCGGGGTTTTCTCTTGCCCGATCGCCGGGTTGCATGTCAACACGACGAACACCGCAAGCAAAACAGCCAATAGAGAAACGATTCGCTTCATACGCGCCTCCCATGAATCCGAAGACTCCTACACCTGTTGACATTTTCCGGCTTGGAGCAGGGCTCTGTCTGTGATCTATGGGCAACGGCGTGTGATGTGCGATCCGGCGTGGAGCACAGGCAAGTCGCCTCTGAGGGCAACTCAACGGCTGCGGATTGCGGCGAACGTCACCGTCGGTTGTGACCAATGTTACATCCGCGACTCTAGCAGGCTGCGGAAAAACTTCGGTTCGCGCCGGTTTTGGGAANNGCACGAGTTCCACTCGTGCCGTAACTGCTGCGAAATCAACAGCGGCTTCCAGCCGCTGGGGGGAACGCTGCGCGGGGAAAACCTACTTGCCCGTATACAGATCCGGAAACTGCTGCTGTAGGTGCGCAACTTTCGGCGCGTCGTTATAGACGATGTACGGATTATTGGGATGAAGCGCGGCGTAGTTCTGGTGGTAGGCCTCGGCCGGATAAAAAGCCTTCAACGGCACGACCTGCGTCACGATGGCACGCGGGAAAATCTTGGCTTTATCAAGTTGCGCGATATAAGCGTCGGCGATTCTCTTCTGCTCATCATTGCCATAGAAAATGGAGGACCGGTACTGGCTGCCCGTGTCGGGCCCCTGCCGATTCAACTCTGTCGGGTCGTGCGCGACCGAGAAAAACACGCGCAGCAGCTGGCCGTAAGTGATCTGCGAAGCATCGTAAACGATCTTCACCGATTCCGCGTGTCCCGTGTCGCCATTGCTCACGCGTTCGTATTCCGCCGTCTTCGCCTCACCGCCGGAGTATCCCGACGTGGCGCTGATCACACCCTTCACATGCTGAAATACCGCCTGGATACCCCAGAAGCATCCGCCGGAAATCACGGCGTTCTGCTCGGACTTGGCCGTCGCCAGCGTGGCGTCCACCGCCGGATTCGGGACAGCGACAGCCCTCCCCTCGCCGGCATTGCAGGCGACGACGCCCGCCAGGGTGATCAGCAAGCTTAGGGCAGCGATACGCGTAAAGAAACTCGACATGATGAACTCCTTCGATCGGCTCGGCAGTTCGGTGTCGAGCGCCTGTTAAATAGAGTCGCCAGCGGCAGAAAAGTTGCGCAGATTGCTGATCGAGCGCCGGGCACCCCCGCCCGGCCACGATGCTGTCGCAATTGCGCTCACCCACCCCGTCACCCGTTCGCCAAATACTTTCCCAAACATCGCACGCACGGCGTGTAACCCTCCCGCGCTGCTTCGGCGGCAGTGATCGTCCGTCGCTTGCTCTCTTCGTGGATCAGCGGGCACGCTGCGAGGTGAAACAATTTCCCATCTTCCGCAACCACCACCATCATCTCCGGAGGCACTCCTCTTCCGGTCTGCGCCATTTCATCCCGCAGATGCCGGTGCAAACCGGAGGATCGAGTTAACTCCAAACTACCGACGATCAGCACCGCAGCCGCAGCCGCGACCATCCACCCCAAAAAGCTGCGCCGGCTCGATTCCCTTAACCCCATGCTCGCATCCAGTCTGCGATGCAAACGTTGGCTGAACCCAAACGGAACCTCGAGCATGCGTTCGTCGCCGTAGATCTGGATCACGTTGCGCATGCCATTCACCACCGCAGCGCAGCGCTGGCACCCGCGAACGTGCTCCTCGATGGCAACGCGCAACGTGGGACTGACCTCGCCATCGAGATAGTCTGAAACCTCGCGCCACACTTCTTCGCAGTGGACTACCATGGCTTGGTCCCCTTCTCAAAAGAAAGCTTGCTGCTCCATGCCCCGCCCAGGCCCGGAGCCAGCAGATCGCGCAGCATGAGCCGCGCCCGCAGCAGCCGCGTCTTCACCGATGCCGTGGAGATTCCCAGCGCCTTCGCCGTTTCCTCGATGCTGAGCTGCTCCATGTCGCGCAACACAAATACTTCGCGGTAGATTTGCCCCAACTCGGCCAGCGCCTCGGCCAGCTTTTGCCGCACCTCGTTGCGTTCCAGCGTTTCCGAAGGAATCTCGCGCCAGTCGGCGAAGTCGCGCGGCGTGTAGTTGCCTTCCTCGTCCTCGTTCTGGCGACCGGCGATCGGCTCCATCATGTTGGCGTGCGCCTTTCTTCTTCGCATCCGCGCCTCGTTGACCGTGATCTGGATCAGCCACGTGCTGAAACGCGCTTCCGCGCGAAACTGCCGGATGTGCTTGAACGCCTTCAGCACTGCTTCCTGTGCCACATCCTCGGCGTCAGCCTCGTTGCGCAGAATCGCAAAAGCGGTGGCATACACGCGCCGCTCGTAGGGACGCACCAACTCGTAGAAGAGATCGTGCTCACCCTCGCAGACGCGCCGGATCACCGCCGCTTCGTTCACGAGTTCGGATTGACGTTCGGCTTGGCCTTCCAGCGAAATCGCCTTTCCCGGCATTGCATCCCCCACTACAACGCAACGTTGGCGCCGCCACCATTATGCCCGACAAATTGCAAAATCAAATTTCCCACTAAAACTGGCTCATAAATGGTTTTGGGAAGGGCACGGCTTCAGCCGTGCCGCCAAGAGCCTCTAACGATAAGGGCTTTAGCCCCTGAGGGCCGGACAGTCTGCTCGAAAGACATTTGTGGGAACAGTTCTCGAATGTGGCACCACTCCCCGTTTCATAAGATTCGCCAGCGTGAAGTAAGTTTCGGCCGTTCGGGGGGACGTTCGTTGATGGACGCGGCGAACAACTCCCACGTCCGTCCCATTTCGGCCCCGTTTTACACAGACTTCCACCTTCGTGCTACTTGCATTCCCTTGCTCAAGTTCCGGATAATCATGAACGAGACGAACCGACGTGTATCGCTACAGCCGCGCAGATCTGCTGCGCATCCTCCGGCTCATTCCTCGCCAGCTTCAGACCTGGGAGAAGGCGGGATTGGTGACGGCCGCCGAGGATTATTCCTTCTTCGATCTCGTGCAAATCAAGAAAGTGCGCGACCTCTGCGCCCAGCGCGTTCGCCCAGCCGTGATCCGGCAGTCGCTTGAGGCCATGCAAAAGCAGGTTGCGGGCATGGCGAATCCACTGCTCGAAGCCGGNNCCCATCGCCGGACAGTTCATGTTCGATTTCTCATCCGAACAAAACAAGGTCGTAAGCAGCCCCCAGCATGCCGGACCGGAGCTCGTCGTGACCGATGTTGCCGACTTGTTCGCCCGCGGCATCACGCTGGAGGAAAGCCCCTCGACGCAGAGCGAGGCCATTACTGCCTATTTGAAGGTTCTCGACATGGATCCCATGCACGCCGCCGCGCACATCAATCTGGGCACGCTCTATTACAACCGTCAGGAATACGCTCTCGCCGAACGCCACTACCGCTCCGCGATCCAGATCGATCCGCGCTATGCTCTAGCCTATTTCGATCTCGGCAACGTGTTAGACGAAACTGGACGCGTCGAGGAAGCGATCACCACCTATAAGGCCGCCATCCAGCTAGCTCCCACCTACGCCGACGCTCATTACAACATCGCGCTGGCCTACGAGAAGATGCGCGCGCCGCGCAAAGCCCTCCAGCACTGGCGCTCCTACGTAAAGCTCGACACCACCGGCCCCTGGACCGTCCACGCCCGTCACCAGATCCAGCGCATCCTGCAAGGCGACACGTTGAAGCTCGTACACTCCCGCAAAGCCAACTGAAAAGCACTGGTTGACACTCGGACCGCCCAGGCGATGCCTCGTCCTGTCCCCTCTAGCCGCACAAGCAAACTCTTCAGATCTGAATTACCGCTTCCCGCTAGTCGCAAAAAAATGGGGAGCCTTTCGGCTCCCCAATCACTGCTCCAATTGTCTCGACTTTAGAAGGTCGCCCGCAGCGAGAACTGTCCGAACCGGCGTTCGTCATGATTGCCGCCGGTGGCGAAGTTATTGAGCCCACCCTTGAGCCCCGTGACTTCCAACGGCGTCGTTGTGGGCTGGAAGTAATCCAGATCTGGCGTAAAGGTATACATGTTGTGGTGGTTGAAAATGTTGAACCCTTCCGCACGGAACTCCAGGCCGAAGCGCTCAGTCAATTTGAACTTCTTGCCTACAGACGTATCCAGGTTCCATGCCCCTGGGCCCCTAAAGGCGTTCCGGGCAGTCATACCAGCCGGGAACGGCCCCAGGTCGTTATAGCCCAATTCCGCATTGAAAGGAGCAAAGCTCGCCGGTACCGGCACACTCAGTAGATTGAACGTGTTCGGGCCGGAAGCCTGTGGATTTGAGCTGACATGGAACGTCGGCTCGGTGGCTGGAGTCAAGCGCGGGACCGTATACCCGATCTCGATGTTGTCGTAATCGTAGATGTTGAATGGGATGCCCGTGCGTGCCGTGAAGACACCCACCAGCGACCAGCCTCCCAGCGCTTGGGTCATGACCCCCTTTCCATTCTTAAACCACGGAGTTTCCCAGATGGGGGAAACTACGATGCGGTGACGGACGTCAGAGTCGCCGTTTCCCCAATCGAGCTTTGGGTCGAACGGATTCGTGTAGCCAAGGCTGCCAAGGTACCCGGATCCACCCTGCAAGCTGTCGGAGAACGTCGAACTAATGTCATCCAGCGTATGCGACCAAGTGTAGTTTGTAACCAGGCTCAGACCCGTGTTGCGCAGGTTTTGCGTCTGGAACTTCACGTTCAGTGCATGGTAGCTGCTGGAGCCGAGGCTTCCGCGCATGTTGATAGCCGCGTATTGAGAGTTCGGCTGAGTGGCGCATTCCGCGCCGCCCGTGGCGAAATTATAAAAGGGGCACGGAGCTCCAGTGGCCGGATCAGCGGTGGTGACCAGCGGGTCGCCCAGATACAGCTGGCCGGCGCCGAATTGGTTGATGTTTTCGATGTCATAGAGGTGAACGCCGTGCGCGCCGCTATAACTCAGTTCCACAATCGTGTTTCGAGCCACCTCGCGCTGCAGCCCCAGACTCCAGAACTGGGTCTGTGCGGTCTTGATGTTGGGATCCGGCATGCGCAACTCAACCGGAGGAAGGTTACTTGACGGGCCCGGCAAGCCCAGAGGACCGAGATCGTTATTGGTGACGTTGTAAGCGCAAGTGGTGGAGTTTGCCGGGCAAACATCGCTAATTACAGCGCTGGCCGGCGGGTTAAAGCTGGCGTTATACGTCACGTTGCCGAAGTTGCGTTCGTAGCTGATGCCGAAACCGCCGCGCAGACTGCTCTTGCCGTCGCCGAAGATATCATAGGCGAACCCAACGCGCGGTGCGAAGGTGCCCCAACTCGGCTTCCAGAATTGCCCAACCGAACTCTGATCCGCAATCTGGACTCCACCGGCTCGAACCTGCTGCTCAATACCGCTGCCCGGACCGAAATAGAAGTTGGAGTCCAGGTTTGGATGGTTGTTGTGTTGCACGCCGTAATGTTCATAGCGCAAGCCGTAGTTCAGGGTCAACCGCGGAGTGAACCGCCAGCTATCCTGGGCATAAAGCGCCCAGTCTTTGTAGCGATAGCTGCGCGCGGCATTGGCCGTCGTGAGCGGCGGTGTGACGACGCTGTCGGCCGGACAAGCGTTGGTGCCCGAGGAGGTGGTACCAATGGGTTCTCCCCAGATGTTGTTCGGGCAAGGCAGCGCCCCGTTGGGATTGACTCTGGCTGTAAACGCGACCAGTTGGCTTCCACCCGGGTTTCCAATCGTATTCAGCAAATCGCTCATGGAGTCAGCGGTGTTCGTGCCAAGCTCTTCGACGGCCTGGTTATATGCGCCATAGGCTATGTTCAGCTGAATGTAGGTAAACTGCCCTCCAAACCGCATGTTGTGTCTGCCCTTGGTCCATGACAGGTCGTGCTCGAACTGGATCGTATTCTGCGGCCCGCCGTACGGCAGACCACCCAAGCCCGGCTCCGAGGAGTTGAACAGCCCCGGCAATTGGACCGTTCCGTTGGTGTACGGGTCAACCGGGGTGACGAACATCAAATTCGGAACTTGGGTGAGCGACTTCTCGTAGCTGTCAAATACATTGAAGCGGGCAAAGCTGAGTTTGGTGTTATTGAGCAGGTTGGAGTTGAAGGAATGCGTCACCGAGAACAGGTAGCTCTGATTGTAGGCAGTGTCCCCAACATCATACGCCGGATACGCGCTATAGGCAGCAACTCCCGATTGATCAACTTCTTTCTGATTGCCGGCGCGGAAGAACATCTGCGTCTTGTCGCTCAGGTTGTAGTCCAAGCGACCAACCAGGTCGTATGTGTTCTGCGGAGCCTGGCCGCCATCGTCAAACGGCACGTTGAAGTTTACCGTATCGAAAACGGGTGTGGCGCCCGGGATCGCCGTGGTGCCATTCACCAGCCCGACAAAGCCAGGACTGGCGGTGTTGAGTTGGTCGACGGTAGCGGCTACGCCGGCACTAGCGACCGCTCCAGTTCCATACGTCGAGAAATAGCTCTGCGCATTCGTCGGCAGATAAGCAATGAACGCCGGGTCGAATACCTCCTCCGTCTGGGAAGAAGAACTGCGCACGCGCGTCCATTCCGTGCTCTCGGAAATGAACAGCTTGTTCTTGATGATCGGTCCGCCCACCTGGAAGCCGAACTGATTGCGAGTGTACCCACCCTTCGGCAGGTCGTTGGCGTCGTTATTATAGGTATTGGCAGTATAGGCTGCGAGTCGGTTGAATTCCCACACGGAGCCGTGGAAACTATTGCTTCCCGACTTGGTGGTGACATTGACCACGCCGCCAGAGGCGCGCCCATACTCGGCCGCGAAGTTGTTGGTGATGATGCTATATTCCTGCACGGCGTCTAGCGGGACGGGCTCGCCTACGCCGGGACTGAATAAGTACTCATTCTCCACGCCGTCCAAAAGAATCTCGGTGCCCGTCGAGCGCTGACCATTAATGCTGAAGCCTACGCCGAAGTTCGAGGTTTCCTGCCCCGCCATTCCGCCGTTGGAGGTGGCATCGCCGTTGCTGACGTTGCCTGAAATCGCGACAAAGTCATACGCGTTGCGGTTGAGGCTTGGCAACTGGGCCATTTGCTGGGTATCAACTAGTTGCGAAAGTTCCTGGCTTTGCGTGTTGACCTGCGTCGCCCCTTCTCCCACAACCTCGATCACAGCCGAACTCTGGCCGACCGTCAATTGAGCGTCGATCGTCGAAATGTTGCCCACCGTCACTTCCACCGTCGTTCGGTAGGTTTGAAACTTATCGACCGTGAAGCTCACCTGGTAGTGTCCGGGCGTAAGGGCCGGAACCAGATAGCCGCCGGAGGTTCCCGTCTTGGAGTATCGCTCGGCTCCCGTTGCAAGATTCTTTACTGTGATCGCGGCGCCAGAAATGACCGCGCCTGAGGGATCTTTTACGGTGCCGGAAATCGAACCGGCTTCTACCTGGCCGAAGACCGGAATCGCGGTCAACAACAAGCCAAACAGGATACCAATGAGTGCCTTCGTCAATTTCGTCATGTGAGTCCTCCGGAGAGCGGGAATTTCAAAGTCATTGCGAGCGCTGCCAACCGGGGAACCCGGCAGGTTCTGGCTCTGCTGTTTCAAAACGATAGAATGCATCGGCTTCCACAGGTGCAATTGGAATTCCAAATTGCCATCGCCACTAAACATTGATTTATATACCACTTAGATCGCATTAACGAAGGCGCTCGAAGATCTGCCTACCGGAAACGGTAGGGTCGAAGTCTACGCAATATGGAATTGTGTATTTCAATCGGGCAGCGCCGGTCTGCGCGTCGGGTCATTACCCCCTCCCGTTGCGACAATATCGATCGCCGCAAACCGTGCTAGCCCGCTCTCCGTGGATTGGTCAGTACATCTTTCAGGAGGCACGGAAAAAGCCACGCGTTGACCGCCCAGGTGGCCCCCAGTTGTAAAATCCGCCCGCCGGAAGTACCCTTGCCGCGCACGTCGTTCTCAACGTCCCGTGTCTGGTGCTTTACGAATAGAACCCCGCGCCCAATTGTCACGAATTCGGGTGATGCCCATCACGGCAGGGCTTCCCCTCCCGGCATCTAATCACCACAGCCGCAATTCTGCGGCGTCCTGTTTTTTGACAACCTGTACAACGCACAAAAATTCGGAGGCAAGCCTATGAGCACTGTTATGGAACCGCCCAAAAAGAACGCGGCGGCCGACTACACCACTCAAATTCTCAACCTCGTCAAAGCCAAAAACCCAGCCGAACCCGAATTCCACCAAGCCGTCATGGAAGTCTTCGATTCCTTGAAGCCCGTGTTGGAACGCCATCCCGAATATCATGAAGCCAAAATCCTCGAGCGCATCACCGAGCCCGAACGCGTCCTCATGTTCCGCGTGCCCTGGTTCGACGACCGCGGCAAAGTGCAAGTCAATCGCGGATTCCGCATCGAGATGAACAGCGCCATCGGTCCTTATAAAGGAGGACTGCGCTTCCACCCCTCGGTCAATCTCGGCATCCTGAAATTCCTGGCGTTCGAACAAGTCTTCAAGAACTCCCTCACCACGCTCCCCATGGGCGGCGGCAAGGGCGGTTCCGATTTCGATCCCAAAGGCAAGAGCGACGCCGAAGTCATGCGCTTCTGTCAGAGCTTCATGACCGAACTGCAACGCCACATCGGCCCCGACACCGACGTTCCCGCCGGCGACATCGGCGTGGGCGGACGCGAAATCGGCTTCATGTTCGGCCAATACAAACGCCTGCGCAATGAATTCACCGGCGTCCTCACCGGCAAAGGTCTTGCCTGGGGAGGCTCCCTGATTCGTCCCGAAGCCACCGGCTACGGCTGCGTCTACTTCGCCGAAGAAATGCTGAAGACGAAGAAAGACACGCTGAAAGGCAAAATCTGCCTCGTCTCCGGCAGCGGCAACGTCTCGCAATACACCATCGAGAAGCTGCTCGATCTCGGCGCAAAGCCGGTCAGCGTCTCCGATTCCGACGGAGCCATCTACGACGCCGACGGCATCGACCGCGAAAAACTCGCCTATATCATGGACCTGAAAAACAACCGCCGCGGCCGCATCAAGGACTATACCGACAAATACAAGAAGGCCATCTTCAGCGCCACCGATCGCAAACTCGATCACAACTGGCTCTGGAACATCAAGGCCGATTGCGCATTCCCCAGCGCCACTCAAAATGAGATCAACGCAAAAGACGCGGCCAATCTCATCAAGAACGGCGTGAAACTGGTCAGCGAGGGAGCGAACATGCCCAGCACTCTCGAAGCCACCAGGATGTTCCTCGACGCCAAAGTCCTCTACGGACCGGCCAAAGCCGCCAATGCCGGCGGCGTTGCCACCTCAGGACTCGAAATGTCGCAGAACAGCATGCGCATCTCCTGGACCCGCGAAGAAGTCGACGATCGTCTCCACAAGATCATGATCGCCATCCACAAGAATTGCTACGACACGGCCGAAAAATACGGCACGCCCGGCAACCTGGTGAACGGCGCCAACATCGCCGGCTTCCTGAAGGTAGCAAACTCCATGCTCGATCAG
The DNA here is from genome assembly GCA_003162935.1 of Acidobacteriaceae bacterium. Lineage (GTDB taxonomy): Bacteria > Acidobacteriota > Terriglobia > Terriglobales > Acidobacteriaceae > Acidiflorens. Next base: position 3,308 of record PLUW01000017.1, on the reverse strand, counting down.
GGCCTGGTGTAAACAGGTCGCCACTCCTTAACTGGGGATTATCCCTATTAAGGATTGTCATCCCGAGCGAAGCGAGGGATCTGCAGTTGAAGGAGAGATAAACGACGCGGGAGGGAGCAATCCCTCCCGCATTTTTTACGTGGAAAGAGTCGTGGAAGAGCGCCCCTTCAGGGCCGCGTTAGTTCGATGTTGTACTTGATTTTGGGTGGCGCAGCGGTTCACCGCTGCGAAAAAAGCTTGCCCCCCTCCACGAACGGAAGGGCAGGGCTTCAGCCGTGCCGCCAGAGCTAATAAACACGAGGGCTTTAGCCCCTGAGGGTCAGGCCGCGGAACAGTTCGGTGTCGTTGTTGATTTTGGGTGGCGCAGCGCTTCAGCGCTGCGATAAACTTCCACCCCACCCAGAAATCAAATCTTCTCTACCGTGAAGTAGACGTTGAACTCAACGGTAGTGGTGCTGTTTCGCGTCCACAGGGTAAGGCCTTGTTTCTGCTGGGTGTGGTTATGTGCTGCCCCTGTGATCTGCGTGGCCGTAATTATAGTGGCTTCTTGCCAATTGCAAGATGTACTTCGCTAGAGTCGCTTGCAGTCCCAAAGACTCTAGCGGCTGTAGTGTCAATCCCGGCTGCTCGAAACACGGCGGCGGCGGTTTGGATGAGGACACCCCAGTCTTCCGTCCTACTGTCGGCGATTTCAAATCGGACTCCACCGATAGTTGTGAGACCGACTCGCGGATCTGAACCACTTAACCCGATTACCTCATGCACTGGAACTTGCACCCACTTGGCACAGATGAGAACAGACTTTATTGTTCCCATTAAGTCAATAGTTTCTTGGTCTCCGGATACGTACAGATCAAATTTAGTCCCCGCGAATGCTAGCAGAGCATTACAGATGGTCTGTTGGTCGTTTTGTCCGATGGTGCGCGGCACCTTGAGTCGCGCCAATTCCAGATTGGCTTTAGTAGCTTCGGCTGTTGCACCGGTCACTTGCGCCTTGGCTTGCGCAGCCGATTCATTCGCCTTGGCTATATCGCGTCGGAATCTCTCGGCTTTGGCGCTTGCCTCTGCCGCATGTTGCTCTGCCTTAGACGCCCGCTCGTTTGTATCTGCGGACTGCTGTTTGACGATCTCCGCATCTTTGCGAGCTTGGGCCGCATCTTTGTTGGATTGTGCTACCTCTGTATCGGCAACTTGCTGTAACTGCTCGGACACCTGCGACAGTCTGTTGCCAAACACATATTCGCCAACAACCCCTCCAAGAACAAGCACGCCAAACAGAATGCTTATACCCATTTCCAACTTATTTCGTCGCGCTTCTTTCTCGAAGACGAAGTGCGCCACGTATTCGCCAAGTATGCCCACCGCAACGGCGACCGTTGATAAGCCCATCCACCAGTTGTACGAAGAGAGCAGCTGTTCCAAAGCATTCTTGTCCATAGTCTATGCTCCGTATCTCCGTAAGGCCTTCTTCGACACGATCACTGGGGGCTTTCTTGGCGGGTGGGCCACCTTGACGGAGAACTCGCTTCCCGATTAGGCGAACCCCGGGAGTGCTTGAGAATCAATTTTGGTCAGTCTTCGGCTTATCCATGATGGCCAGAATCTTATACGTTTCTGACTGCGTCTTTTTTCCGTCGAGGCTTACAACCCACTCTAACTTTGCATTGTCACCATGAAAATCAGCTTGAATTTCATCCACAAGCGGTATGCGGCAACTCCTCTTATTCCCGCGAGGACCCGCCATCCGCTCCTTAAATTTGCTTTCGCAATTGACAACAGCGGCGCGGCCATCGGGCAACAGTAGGGTAAATGTCGCTCCCCGCACATGAAACGGCACCTGCTGAGCAGGCGTGCTTAAACCAGTCGTTGTTGTCGAACCGTTGCAGTTCACATTGTTGTCGCCGCCGCTGCAGCTTACATTTGAGTTGGATTGCGAATTGAAGTGTCCGGGTACGACGTACGTATAGTCCGTTTCGTTGTCTTGGCGGTTGAGTATCTTTACGGTGAGCTTTTGCGCTGAGGCAGAAGTGGCGCAAACCAGAACCAATCCCGCAATTGCGAGTTTCATCCTGAAACCTCCAACCTAGACAGGTAACCCACGATTCGTTGAAAAACTATGGCCCAAAAGTGGCGATGGCGCGTGTGCCACTTCTCTCGCTTTGGTGAACTGTTTAAGGCCAGTCCTGCGCACCGTGATAGATGCGCGAGATTTCAACGGCCCGCCCTTTGACCTGGTAGACGGCAATGTAGGGAGAAAAGACCAATTCGCGCCGTCCCTCCATCCGTCCGAGACGGCCACTGCGGGGGAAATCCTTCAGCACCCTACAGCCGTCATAGATGGCTTTCACCGTCTCACGAGCAGCAGCAGGGTTGTCTTTCGCGATGCGCTGAAAATATGCGTTCCAGGTCTTCTGCAGCGAGCAGCTAGCATTGACCACCGGACCTCCATCCGTAACTCCCATCCGCGTCAGGGCTGGAACAGCCGGTCGATCCGCTCTCCCACTTTCTCGTGCGTAAGATATTCGCCGCGCTCGAAGGCCGCCTCGCCAAGCTTGACTGCCTCAACAAACCGGGCTTCCTCTGCCAGATAGCGGCTGATCGCCTCCTGCGCAAGAACATCCGCGTCGCGGCCTCGTTGGTTGGCCAGTTCCGCGAGCTGATGTTGCTGCTCAGGCGTGAGATGGACTTCCATAAGCGCCAGTGTAAGAGCGCAATTTCGACCTGTCAACGCCCCTAAAGTCGGGCCGGAAGTCGCGTTCTGCCCCCGGGGCTGCTGGGCCACTTCAGCTCCGGAAAATCCTGACCTGCGAGAGCGCCGGTTCTCACGGTGTCAACCCCCGGTTTCGACGTTTTTCCCGCTAAGTCAATGGTTCGGCGAGGAATATAAAGTTGGAAGACATGTCCAATTGGGTGGTCGAAACTGATAAAATAGAACTATAGAGCACAAATAAAAGATCAGAAATAAAAGTCAAAAGGGTGCGGATAACTACCGCGCCCTTTTCCCGTTTGGCGAGACTGAACACTTTGAAACCTTGAAACTCTGAAACTCTGAAACCTGGCACCTCTAAGTC
>PLUW01000017.1:0-125 GCA_003162935.1 Acidobacteriaceae bacterium | reverse complement strand
GGGGGGGGGGTACCAACGGCGAACCCCAGGGTAAGGAATTCTATGATAAAGTAAGGAATCGCAAATCGCCATGCAAAAGCAATCTAAGATCACGAGCAAAGGACAGATCACCGTGCCCATCGAAG
>PLUW01000031.1:41507-96281 GCA_003162935.1 Acidobacteriaceae bacterium | reverse complement strand
GGCATGCGCGTCTGTCCGCCCACCAGTACCACTTCATTGATCTTGCTGATGTCGACGCCCGCATCCTTCAAGCACTGCTTCGATGGCCCCACCGACCGCTGCAAAATATCTTCGATCATGGTTTCGAGCTTGGCCCGAGTCAGCTTGATGACCAGGTGCTTCGGCCCGGCCGCGTCCGCCGTAATAAACGGCAGATTGATCTCCGTCTCCATCGTCGTCGAAAGCTCGATCTTCGCCCGCTCCGCCGCATCGCGCAGACGCTGCAAAGCCATCTCGTTCCCCTTACCGCGCAGGTCGAGGCCCTCGTTTTTCTTGAACTCGTCAATCAGCCAATCCACCAGCCGCTGATCGATGTTGTCGCCGCCCAGGTGCGTGTCGCCGTTGGTGGCTTTCACCTCGATGACGCCCTCGCCCACTTCCAGCACCGAAATATCAAACGTGCCGCCGCCAAAATCGTACACGGCGATCGTCTCGTCCTTCCCCTTGTCGAGCCCGTAAGCCAAAGCCGCCGCCGTAGGCTCGTTGATGATGCGCTTCACTTCGAGCCCGGCAATCCGCCCCGCATCCTTGGTCGCCTGCCGCTGCGCGTCGTTGAAATANNTTCAACTTTTGCAGGATCATCGCCGAGATCTCCGGCGGAGTGAATTTCTTCCCCTGCGCCATCACCGCCACGTTGTCCCCGTCCCGCTCCACCTTATAAGGGACCATCGTCAACTCTTCGCTGACCTCGTCATAGCGCCGTCCCATAAACCGCTTGATCGAGAAAACCGTGTTCTCCGGATTGGTAATGGCCTGCCGCTTGGCGACCTGCCCCACCAGCCGTTCCCCGGTCTTGGTAAATCCCACGACCGAAGGCGTAGTCCGCCCACCTTCTTCATTAGGGATCACTTTCGGCTCCCCGCCCTCCATGACAGCTACGCACGAGTTCGTAGTTCCCAAGTCAATTCCGATGATTTTTCCCATATTCGTATCCTCCGATACTATAAGTGCTTTACAATCAATGCGATGATGATTACGTCCTAAGCCATGCTATAACCTGAGCGAATCATTGTCAAGATTTAGATGCTGCTCCGGAGTGAGCGATTCATGGTAATTATGTCGCGCCGTAGGCTTGGGGCCAGAAGTTTAGCGTTTCCAAATCGACATGGCGTGGGCATGATAGTAAGTTCTCGATTGTGAGGAATTTTCAGCGTGCCCGAAAAGACGATTTTTCACCCTGGCCTCAGAGCGTACCGCGTAATACGCGGCAACGAAGCAAGCGAAGTCGAATTTATGGCCACCTGGCAGATGGAAATATGGGAGGAGCGGTGGCGGAAAATCAAAGCTGCTCAGGAAAAACGGGCGAAGGACGCAAAGGCTGCGCTGCTTAGCTCTGAGAAGAAAGAATATGCCCAGCGATGTACGCGAGACGCCGAACGACGGCTCGAATCGCTCTCGAGAATCCTTCGCGAAGGAATCGAACTCGATCACTGTTTGGATTGGGAATCACTAAAGCATCAGATTGAGTTTGCCGAATCGCCCCCTACGCCGCCCGAGCCGCAGAAGGTTCCTCCTGAGCCCCACCGAAATGAAAGCAGATTCACTCCGAAACTGGGATTTCTTGACCGTCTTATTCCTTCGAGAGAGCGAACCAAAGTAAGTGAATTGCACAAATGCTATTTGGCGACCAAAGCGAGCTGGGAACTTGAGCGTAATCGCATTGAAGAAGCAAACCGATTACTAATGGTCAGTCATGAAAAGAAGATAAGCGACTGGGAACAACGTAGGGCCGCGCATTATAAAAAACAGAAACAGCGCGATGCGGAAGTGGGGTCGCTAAGGACCGCCTATGAAGCGAAAGAATCCGATGCCGTGATCGAACACTACTCGCATGTCCTGAGCACCTCGGAATATCCAGAGGGTTTTCCAAAGTCCTTTGCACTCGACTACATAGCGCAAACACAAATGCTGGTGATCGAATATGAACTTCCAGACATAGAAGCGCTCCCGAAGCTTAAGGCCCCAGGTCGAATTTTTCCGTACCCTAAACCCGATGGATGTGCATTTCACTTCCGAAACCGAAAAGAAACTCAAAGACCTGGCCACGCAGAGCGGACGCGCAACCGCGGACGAACTGGTGCGCGATGTCGTCGAAGGATACATCCTTGAGCTGTCGCAGACTCGCGAAATGCTCAACAACCGCTATGACGACCTCAAAAGCGGCAAGGTGAAGGCTATCCCAGGCGACGAAGTGGAAGCCCACTTCCGCGACAAGAGTGCCGCCGCTCGCCGTTCCCAGCCGGGTTCATGACCGATATTGCCTTCCACCCGGAAGCCCGTCTTGACCTCGACGAGATCTGGGAATTCATTCGAGCGGATAGCTTAGACGCCGCCGACCGCGTGCTTGCGGAAATCTTCTCTGCAATTGCCGCGGCAGTGCCTTTTCCAGATCAAGGTCACAACTAGGTATAGGGGGGAGGGGGGATGGTGCTCACTCGAAGCTGGCTGTAAAGTCCGCGTCCACTATGCTCGGCCCCTGCTCCGGCGACGAGTTCCGGAACACCAGATAATATTTCTGCGGCTTGCCGGACGCAGACTTCAGTTTCCAATAAATCTCGCCGCCACGGGATGGACTCGATGAAAGCGCGTCGTGAACTGGTCTGTGATTCACAAGGCGGCCAAACTCCTCGCCATTCATCAGCAAGACTTCCACCGAGGGACTGTCCGAAGTTTGCTGCTCTGCAACCGCTTGAAATGTTCCCTGCAACTCCGGGTGAGCAGCCTGCGCTGGCACCTCGAATTCAAAGAATTGGAAGGTCTTCACCGCGATGCGCCGATGAAGAAAGTGATTGGGTGTGCCAACATCGATTCCGCCGGCATTGACCGCGTTGACATGGTCGACCAGCGAAGTTGAGCCGCTGCTCGCCGCCGCAACTGCGTCGTCGCCGCGTGTAGCGTCGTTTGCCTGGCCGAGCACGCCATACACCTTTACCTTGGCCGCGCTCAGTGCGGGATCGTCGCTGGCAGAAACCGTCTTTGTTGCTCGAGTCGCCTGTCCGAATAAGGAGGAATGTTGCCGCCACCAAACCCTGCCACCACCAGCGATTCCGCCAAAAAAATACGCGCCCACCGTCAAAAGGGCAATGCCAGCCCACAAGTGCAACAGGTTCGTAATGCGTTTCACGGTTCCTGCCTCTAGGAATTCTTCCGACCCTAGAGTGTGCTCCGCGAAGAATATGCGCGCCAAGATTACAACCGTAATCGGCACGCCGCAGGCTTAGGACTCGACCACCGACAGAATCTCCAGCGGCTCCGGCCGATCCATATAGTCCTCGTTCGCCGAGGCGAACAGAATCGTGCCGTCGCGGTCGATCACAAAAGTTGCCGGAATCGCCAACTCCCAGCTGGAATCGCCATTCACGTGCGGAAGGTTGACGAACGTGCTGCGGTAAAGCCCCTGCTGTTCGTCGGAGACGCGGTAGTCCAGCCCGAACTGCCGGGCGCATTGGTTGCCACCGTCCACCAGAAGCGGAAACGCAAGCTTGTGCTGATCGTGCATAAAGAAAGACTGCTTCTCGGTTTGCGGAGACACGGCAACCAGCGAAGCTCCCGCCGCGCCAATCTCAGCGGCGATGTAAGACATCGCCTCCATCTGCCCGACGCAGAACGGACACCAGCGCCCGCGAATGAACTGGAGCACAAGCCGTCCCTTGCCGAGCAGTTCAGCCGACGAGACGCGTTTGCCAGTGTGATCCGGAAGTTCGAACGAGGGCGACTTCGCGCCAACCTTGAAAGTGCCCAGCGCCTGCGCCGCGATTCCCAGAGCTTTAAGGCCCGCCACAGCCCGGACATGCACCGCCTGCACGTCCACCGGAACATACTTGGCGACGGCTTCCTTGCGCTCGGCAAAAATCTCACGCAGCGGCCGCATGTCGCTGTACGAGCCCGATTCCGAAAGAGAGCGCCACTTCATAGGAGTCAGTCGTCAGTCGCTAGTCGTTGGTCGTTCGCCAAATTTGTCGTGAGATACAGGCTGCTTCCTGCCCAGTATGAGCTCGTTAAGCCATGATTCGCATGCCGCGAACTTCCGATATCTGCGAACGACCAACGACTATCGACCAACGACGGTCTACACGCCCGGAAACTTCATCCCCGCCATGCGCCGCGCAAAGCTCGGCTTGCCCATCTGCTTGAACATTTTCTTCATCTGCGCATATTGCCGAAGCAGGTTGTTGACTTCCTGCACGCTGGTTCCGGAGCCGCGAGCAATGCGTTTCCGCCGGCTGCCGTTGATCGATTCATGATGATTGCGTTCATAACCCGTCATGGAGTTGATAATCGCCTCCACTCGGTTGATCTGCTTTTCGTCGACCTTGTCCGCGGCCTTTTGCAGGCCGGAAAACGCGCCGATCGACGGCAACATGCCCATCAGGCTTTGAATCGATCCCATCTTGCGAACCTGCCGCAGTTGGTCGCGGAAATCTTCTAGCGAAAAGCCGTCGCCACCAAGCATCTTGGTGGCCAGGTCGTTGGCCTTCTTCTTGTCGATCTGCGACTCGGCTTTCTCGATGAGCGACATGATGTCGCCCATGCCCAGAATGCGCGACACAATGCGGTCGGGATGGAACGGCTCCAGCGCATCGTATTTTTCGCCGACGCCTATGAACTTGATCGGCTGTCCCGTAACCTGCCGGATCGAGAGCGCCGCCCCTCCGCGAGCATCGCCGTCCATCTTGGTGAGCACGACGCCCGTGAGCGTGAGCTTCTTGTGAAATTCGTCGGCCGAGTTGACCGCGTCCTGCCCCGTCATCGAATCGGCAACGAACAGAATCTCCTGCGGATTGAGCAGCCCCTTGAGCGACTGCATCTCCTCCATTAGCTGATCGTCGATGTGTAGCCGCCCAGCCGTATCGACGATCAGCACGTCGCATCCGGAGTTGATCGCCTCGCGCCGCGCTTCCTTGGCCAGTCGCTCGACGGTAGCTGTATTCGCCTCGCCAACCTCGCCTTCGTAAAGGTTGGCCTTGATCGCCGCCGCGACAACCTTAAGTTGCTCGCGCGCCGCAGGACGATAAACGTCAACCGAAACCAGCAGCGGACGGTGTCCGCCATTCTTCAGCCAGTTGGCGAGCTTGCCCGATGTCGTGGTTTTGCCCGACCCCTGCAGCCCTGCCATAAGCACGACCGTTGGTGGCTGCGAGGCAAACTTCAGCTTGGCCGTATCCTTGCCCAGCGTCGCGACCAGTTCGTCGCGGAGGATCTTGATGACCTGCTCACCCGGCGAAAGCGCCGTCAGCACTTCCTGACCGACGGCCTTGGCCTGTATGCGGTCGATGAGTTCTTTAACAACTTTGAAGTTGACGTCGGCCTCAAGCAGCGCCAGACGAATCTGTTTCAGCGCCTCGGAGATGTTCTCTTCCGTGAGGACAGCCTGTCCGCGAAGAGACTTAAAGGCGCGCTGGAGTTTTTCCTGAAGATTCTCGAACATAAGCGTAAGCAGCTATTTTAGCAGCCGCGGCGAGGAGGGAGTCGTTGGTCGTGGTCGTCGGTCGCTCGCGGTTCGTCGCTCACAAATCCTCGGTGTCACGCTGAGCATTAGCGAAGGGCCCGTGCGTTGGTTTCCCGTCACTCCACCTTCGGCCGCACCATCTCAAACCGCTCCGCCGTCCTCGTGTACTGCAACCCTCCCATGCGCCCGATCAGATCGAGCGAATTCCGATCCAGACGCCCATCCTTCAGATGCCGCTCATCGACGTGAATCGAGACGATTTCCCCAATCACCAGGCTGCCGCCCTCGGGTCCAGTGTTGAAGTCGAGAATCTGATGCAGCTTGCATTCGAAGCTGACGGGAGACTCCGCCACGCGCTGCGGCCGAACAACCTTCGAAGGCGCCGAAGCGACGCCTGCCAATTCGAACTCGTCGATGGAAGCGTCATAATCGCCGCTGGTCAGGTTCATGGCCTCGGCCAGTTCAGACGTGACCACGTTGATGACGAATTCCTTGGTCTCGCGAATATTCCGCAGCGTGTCTTTCGGCGTCCCCGCGGATTCCGCCGTCCCGTCTGATTTCTTCGGCGCTCGCATTCCCGGCGCAAACGCCAGCAGCGGAGGCTTGGCGCAAACCGCATTGAAAAACGAAAAAGGCGCAAGGTTGGGTTGTCCGGAAGCGCTCACGGTCGATACCCACGCGATGGGCCGCGGCCCCACGGCACTGATCAGAATGTTGTAAAGCTCACGGTGCGCAAGCTGAGAAGGAACGACGTCCATGATGTGAAGTATAACTTCCGCACTTCGGTCGTACTTGCTACAACTCCGTTAGCTCTTCCCGCCAAACACTTCCTTCGCCGCTATCACCGTGTTGCAATGAATCGTGATCGTGTCTTCGAGTTTCATCGCATACCCTCCGGCGAATGTGACCATCACGGGAATACCGCGCGCTTTAGCGATTTGGAATACGATCACGTCGCGCTGCTTCAATCCGTCGATCGTCAGCGACAATCCCCCAAGCTGATCTTCCTTGTAAGGGTCGGCGCCCGCGAGGTAGCAGATCAGTTCTGGATCGAACTTTTCCAGTCCCATGCTGAGCGCATCGCCAAGGCACGCCAGATAGTCGGCGTCTCCGATCTCGTCGGGCAAATTCAGGTCGAGCGACGAAGGGGGTTTGAACGCAGGGTAATTGTTCAGCTGATGGAGCGAGATGGTGAAGACATCCGTGGTGTGAGTGCTGCGTGCCTTGTTCCCGGGTGGCCCGGGGCGCACGCTGTTCTGCATAGGATTGTGCGGAGGATTCAGATGCACAGGATTCAGAACCGAGGCAGATGCCGGTGGCAGCGGATTGTACGCAACGTGCGCGCCGGAAAAAATCGCGGCCGTCCCGTTTCCCTGATGGACGTCGCAATCTACTGTCATCGCTTTGCGAATCTTCTCATCGCGCTGCATGCAACGGATGGCAACCGCAACATCGTTGATCACGCAGAAGCCTTCGCCGTGATCGGGAAACGCGTGATGGAATCCTCCTCCGATGCTGATGGCCACGCCGTCGATGAGGGCATGATCGGCGGCCAGCACCGATCCGCCAGCGGCGAGCCAGAAGGCGCGTACCAACTCCGGCGAGTACGGGACTTCGAGCTCCAACTCTTCGCGCGCGCTGAGCGTGCCCGTCCTCAACTTCTCAACGTAGCTCGGGGTGTGCACCAGAAGTATGTCTTCGTCGGTGGCCGGCCGAGGGGCGACGAAGTCCGTTGTGGCGGCAACTCCCGACGCGATCAGCCGGTCGTGAATGCACTTGTACTTTTCGGCGGGGAAAACGTGCGACCCGATGGGCAGGTAGTAGTCATCGCTGTAGACGAGTTTGAAGGGAAGCATTCGGGGCTCAGCATTCGGCACTCAGCGGGTCGAGTGCGGAAAACCCCATATCATACGCGATTCCAGGAATCCTGCAGTGACGGTCGGACTGTTTTGCGCCAGAGAGTACTCGCCATCGAGAGCACATAAGAACACAGAGAAGTTGGCTCTTCGTGATTGACAAAGTGGCTTAGAAAAGTTGCTTTCCCCTGTGCGGCTCCGTGTCCTCGGTGGTAAAGAATTCCCTAGCTGCTAAACTTGCCCAGTTGCCTGCCAGGAAAAAATCGCCGCCGCAACTGAGTGCCGCGCCCCCAAATTCCGCTGTGGGCAATGGCCGCATCTTCCTCATCGATACCATGTCCTTCATCTTTCGCGCCTATCACGCCATGGCGCGCCAGCGGCCGATGTCCACCAAGACAGGCGTTCCGACCGCTGCTACGTATGTGTTCGTCAACATGCTGCGCAAATTACGCGATGACTTTTCGCCGGAATATCTGGCGGCGGTTTTCGATATCGGAGCGCCCACGATCCGAAATCAGCAAGCGGAAGCGATCACGACGATCCGCAAGTTCGACATCAAAACGCAGACTTTCAAGGAATCGCAATACGACGGCTACAAGGCGAACCGCGCCGAGATGCCCGAGGATCTCGTGCAGCAAATCCCTTACATTCGGCGGGCGATCGAAGGGTATCGCATTCCAATCTTGCAGCTCGCAGGATACGAAGCCGACGACGTGATCGGAACCCTGGCCCGGAAGGCGGCCGCGGAGTCGTATCCGGTATTCGTGGTGTCGAGCGACAAAGACATGCTGCAGTTGGTGAACGACAAGGTGCAGGTATTGAATCCTCCAAAAGACAACCTGATTTGCGATGCTGCGAAAGTCGAAGAACTTCTCGGAGTGCCTCCGTCGAAAGTTATCGATGTGATGGCTCTGCGCGGCGATTCAGTCGACAACATTCCGGGCGCTCCCGGGATCGGCGACAAGGGTTCGGTCGAACTGATCCAACGCTTCGGTAGCGTGGAGCAGGCGCTGGAACGTGCGGCCGAAGTGGAAAAGAAGACCTATCGCGAATCGCTCCAGAACAACCGCGACAACATCCTCTACAGCAAACAGCTGGTGACGATCGACACCGATGTTGCAGTCGAGTTGGATGTTGCCGCGATGAAAGTGGGCGAGCCCGACGTTGAGGCTCTCCGTGCGCTGTTCGCCGAACTCGAATTCACTTCGCTGCTTAAAGAGTTGCTTCCCGTGGTCGAAGTGAAGGCGGGCGATTACCGTGAGATCAAGGCGAAAGTTGAATTTGAGAGATATTTGGAAGGCTTAGGCGAAGGCGCGGCGCTCGCTGTCGCGGTTGCCGCCGAGCAGTCCAACAACATGGAGGAAGAGGAAGAGCCAGAGCCTGCGCAGTCGGGATTTCTGGCCTTGCAGCCCGCGCATGCGACGGAGCGGAACGCTGAAGTCGCAGAGCGCATCGCCGTTTCGAATGCTCCAGGAACCGGAGCCATGGTCGTACTGGAAGACAAGATGCTCGCCGATCGTGTGAAAAACGTGCTGGAAGATGCCGCGGTCCCGAAGACGATTCACGATCTCAAGCTGGCGCTGCACCATTTCGGCGAGCGCAACATCGCTCTCGCGGGAGTGAAGCACGATCCCATGCTCTATTCCTACCTGCTCGATCCGACCTACTCTCCCCATTCGTTGGCCGAGGTTGCACTGCGCCGGTTCAACGTGAAGCTGAGCGGCAACCTGGCGGAAGCGGCGGATGTAACCGGCAGGCTGGCCACCGCTCTCCGCAAAGAGGTCGACGACCAGGGATTGACCTCGGTCTACGAGGAAATCGACGCGCCGCTGGTGCCCGTGCTGGCGCGCATGGAAGACGCAGGGGTGAAGATCGATCTGGCGGCGCTGGAGCGGATGTCCGGGAAGTTGCAGCGCGAGGCCGCCGTCAAGGCGCGCGACATCTATGAGCGTTGCGGCGTGGAGTTCAACATCAATTCGCCAAAGCAGCTAGGCGACGTGCTCTTCAACAAATTGGCGCTTCCGATGCCTGCGAAACACGGGAAAGGAAAGAAGATTTCAACGGCGGTGGATGTCTTGGAAGGATTGGCGGCCGAGCACGAAGTCCCACGCCTGGTGCTCGAATACCGCCAACTGACGAAACTCAAATCGACCTACGTCGACGCGCTGCCCGCGCTCATTCGCAGCCAGAGCGGCCGCGTGCACACAACGTTTGGCCAGACCGGCACCGCCACTGGGAGACTCTCGTCGGCGAATCCAAATCTGCAGAATATCCCGATTCGCACCGAACTCGGGCGCGAGATTCGCGCGGCCTTCATCGCCGAGCCGGGACACGTACTGCTGGCGGCGGATTATTCGCAGATCGAGTTACGCCTGCTTGCGCATTACTCGAAAGACAAATTGCTGGTAGAGGCGTTTCGCCGCGGCGACGACATTCACACCCTGACCGCGTCGCAGGTTTTTGGCGTGCCTCCGCTGATGGTGACGCCCGAACACCGTCGAGCCGCGAAGGTGGTGAACTTCGGCATCGTCTATGGCCTGTCTGCCTTCGGCTTGTCGCAGCAGTTGGGCATCACGACCAGCGAGGCGAAGAAATTCATCGACGCCTATTTCGAAAAATATTCGGGCGTCCGCGCATTCATCGATGCCACGCTCGAACAGGCGCGCCGCGAGCAGAAAGTAACGTCCCTGTTCGGACGCGTTCGCCCCATTCCCGACATCAACAGCAAGAATCCAAATCAGCGCGGCTTTGCCGAGCGCACCGCCGTGAACACTCCGCTGCAGGGAACGGCCGCCGACCTCATCAAGCTCGCGATGATCCGCATTGACGAGGAAATCCGCCAGCGTGGCCTGAAGTCGCGGATGACTTTACAAGTACACGACGAACTCGTCTTCGAAGTGCCGGAGAGCGAAGTAGACACGATGAAGCCGCTGGTGCGCGAGCACATGGAGCAGGCGTATTCGCTCGCCGTCCCGCTGCTGGTGGAAATCGGAGTGGGACCGAACTGGCGGGACATGGAGTAAGGCAGCGTGCCGGGGAAGCAAATGGTGCGGTCCAAGGCTGAGGAAAACTATCCCGGCGTTCCTGTTACAACTTTCCGCTATACTCAAGTCAACGACTCTCGCAAGCGCCGCGTTCGTCATAGATTCCAGCCGCATGACAGGATTTTCGTTCTAAGAGTTTCGATCCTGCGGAGGCAGTCGGATGAGTGCAGCTCCATCGATGGCGTTGGAAAAGGCGCAGCGGCGCGCTTTCTCGCGGTACCCCATCAGCGTACCCCTCGACTTGATCGCGTTGCGGTCCGGTGTCCCCGAAAATTTGCCCGGCCGCTGCACCGATATCTCCGAATCCGGAGTGGGCCTGGTGGTCGCCGGGGAACTTGGTGTGGGCCTGCAAGTCGCGGTTGAATTCCGGCTTCCCCAGGTTGGCGTCCCCGTCCGGGTGCGCGCTCTGGTTCGTTATCAGTCGCGCCTTCACTGCGGGCTTGAGTTTGTCGGGCTGTCGGCGGAGCAACGGGAGATGATTCGATATTGGATCCATTGTTCGTCGATGCAATCGGTGAACCCAATCGTAGAAAAGCCCCGGGTTGCAAAGCCGGAAGCGTCTGCAGTCGCAGTGCGACCGGTGGCGCAGACAAAGCGCGGGATTCGCATCCCGACCCTCGGACTCTATCTGTTGATCGCCGCCGTGCTGGCCCTGATGGGCTTGGCCTGGTGGCAGTGGCAGAGATCCTGGAACGAACTGGAAAAGCGTCCGCCGGCGGTTGAGTCGGAATTGCGTGTCTCCCTAGAGACCGTGCAGAAATCGATGATTGCGAACATGGTTCCCATGTCTCTGCAGACTGCGCCGGGGAAACTCTGATTAAGTCCCGGTTCCCCCTCGTGTACCCTGTGGTTTATGCCTTCTGCCGACACTGAACCAGAGTTTCCTTAGGGCGCTAGTCGAATGTTTCAGCCCGCTCGAAAGGCACACCAATCTGGTCTTTTGCCGAGACAATCGCGGCGCCGTCGACGTGCCAGTCGATGTTCAACGCCGGGTCGTTCCACGCCACCGTGCGTTCGTGCTCGGGCGCATAGAAATCGGTTGCCTTATAGAGGACGTGGGCCGCCTCTGACACGACCCGGAAGCCGTGAGCAAATCCGCGTGGAATCCATAGGATGTGTTTGTTCTCCCCGGAAAGCTTGATGGCTTCCCACTTCCCGAAGGTGGAAGAGTTGCGTCGCAGGTCGAGAGCGACGTCGAGAACCTCGCCGGTGACCACGCGCACAAGCTTCCCCTGGGGCTGGCGAATCTGGTAGTGCAATCCGCGTACGACGTTCTTTTCGGAATACGAATGATTGTCTTGCACGAACGTCTCTGGGATGCCAAGTTCCGCAAACACGCGCTGGTTGTAGCTTTCCAGAAAAAATCCGCGATCGTCGCCGAATACGCGCGGTTCGAGAAGCAGAAGTCCGGGGAGGCTGGTGGCGATTTTTCTCATAGAAAAGTGTTTATGAATCAGAACACGCGTTCCCGCAGCAATTGCAGCAGGTAGGCGCCGTATCCGTTATTCCGCATCGGCCGCGCCAGGTCTTCCAGTTGGGCCGCCGTGATGTAACCGGACCGGTACGCGATTTCTTCGGGGCACGCGACCATAAGGCCCTGGCGTTTTTGCAAGGTCTGAATGAACAGGGAAGCGTCCATCAAAGCTTCGTGCGTTCCGGTATCGAGCCAGGCCGTACCCCGGCCCATCACGCAGACATTGAGCTGTTTGCGCTCCAGATACGCGCGGTTGACATCGGTGATTTCAAGTTCGCCGCGCTTCGAAGGCTTGAGCCTCGCGGCAATTTCGACCACCTGCCGATCGTAAAAATAAAGTCCCGTAACCGCGTAGCGCGATTTCGGACGCTTCGGTTTTTCTTCAATGCTGAGCGCCTTGCCCTGCGCATCGAACTCAACCACGCCGTACCGCTCCGGGTCATTCACGGGATAAGCGAAAACGCGGGCGCCCTTGGACTGGAGAGTCGCGTCGCGCAATTCTCTGACGAGATCGTGACCGTAGAAAATGTTGTCGCCGAGCACCAGTGCGCACCCGCTGGAGCCTATAAATTCCTTGCCGATCAGAAACGCTTGCGCGATACCCTCCGGCTTCGGTTGCGCTGCGTATTGAAAGTGGATACCGAACCGCGAGCCATCGCCGAGCAGGTGCTGAAAGCGCGGCAGATCCTCGGGCGTCGAGATGAGCAGAATTTCCCGGATGCCGGCCAGCATCAGTGTTGAGAGCGGGTAGTACACCATCGGTTTGTCGTACACCGGCAGCAGGCTCTTCGGGAGCGCGTGAGTGACGGGATACAGTCGCGTCCCCGATCCTCCCGCCAGAATGATGCCTTTGTAATTCGGTTGCGTGGTCTTGCTCATGTCGAGTGTCAGTCTCAGCTTCTCTTCTTACGGAAGTCTGATTAAGTTTCTTCGGGGCCTCCGTGCATCCCCGTGTACCCCGTGGTTTGCGCTTTCTGCCGACACCTTATCGGACTTGCCTCAAAGTTCGGTGGCATATTGCCTCGCCATCCATTGGCGATAGCTGCCGCTGGTGACGTCGCGGACCCACTCGTCGTGTTCAAGATACCAGCTCACGGTCTTGCGCAGGCCGCTTTCGAATGTCTCCTGTGGCCGCCAGTTCAGTTCGCGCTCGATCTTACGCGTATCCATCGCGTAGCGGCGGTCATGGCCGGGGCGGTCTTTGACGAACGTGACCAGTTTGTTGTGAGGAACGACGGAGTCATGCGGGCTCAGTTCGTCCAGTAACTGGCAGACGGCGTCGACAATCTCGATATTCTTCTTCTCGCTGCGCCCGCCAATGTTGTAGGTTTCTCCGACGCGCCCGCCCGCGAGCACGGTCCGGATGGCGCGGCAGTGATCCTCGACGTAGAGCCAATCGCGAACGTTCTTGCCATCGCCATACACCGGCAGCGGTTTGCCGCCGCACGCATTCAAGATCATGAGCGGGATCAGTTTTTCGGGAAACTGGTACGGGCCGTAATTATTGGAACAGTTTGTCGTCAGAACGGGCAGGCCATACGTATGGTGATAGGCGCGGACCAGATGATCGGAAGCCGCCTTCGACGCCGAGTACGGACTGTTGGGCGCGTAGGGCGTCGTCTCGCTGAAAGCCGCGTCGTCGGGGCCGAGCGATCCGTAGACTTCATCGGTGGAAACGTGCAGGAAACGAAACGACGAGCGATCCGCTTCCGGCAGCGCCGACCAATAAGCGCGCGCTTCTTCAAGCAGGCTGAATGTGCCGTTGACGTTGGTGCGAACAAAATCGTCGGGGCCGTGGATGGACCGGTCGACATGGCTCTCGGCGGCGAAATGAACGATCGTGCGCGGCTGTTCGCGCCGAAGCAAATCGCGCAAACAATCTCGGTCGACGATGTCGCCCCGCTCAAAGCGATAGCGCGGATCGCTTTCGACGGCTCGCAGGTTCTTGAGATTGCCGGCGTAAGTCAACTTGTCGAGATTGACGACCCGCGCACTCTCCGAGGCAATCCATTGGAGAATGAAATTCGAGCCGATGAAGCCCGCGCCACCGGTAACCAGGATTCGATCTTCCATGCGAGTCGGATCGCAGCGCTCTGAAACGCCGCGCTCCGATTCTAATCGGAATCGCAGCCGCGCGCGAAGTCGTTGCCAGCTTCGGATGTAGGAATTTCAGGTTAGGCTGGGCACGGGTTGACTGGGCACAACCGCTTCGGTGTCGAAAACCGCTGCCAGACCATGAATCACAGACGCCAACCGCACCGCCGCTAGGATCGACTCTTCCGTCATGCCTTTGCTGCGGAGCACCTGCTCGTGAGAATCGACGCAAAGTCCGCAGCCATTGATGGCCGAGGCCGCGGTGCACCAGAGTTCGAAATCGATGGGATCGACTCCGTGGTTGCGCAAAACGTTCATGCGCAGTCTCGCCGGCAGCGTCGCATACTTCGGATTTTTTGCCAGATGCTGGAAGCGGTAATAGACATTGTTCATGCCCATGATGGCGGCAGCGCTTTTGGCGGCTTCCAGGGCTTGCGGCGACAGGTGCGAAGCCGCTTCCGCTAACAGTGTCTGCAGCAGTCGCGGGTTGCGCGATGCGATGGCGGACACGGCCACCGTACCCCAGATCTGCTGCTCGTTCAGTTCCTGCTGTTGCAGCAGCGTCGACAAGTTCAGTTTCAAATCTTTCGCGTACGTGGGGACAGTATCGAGAAGCTCATTGAGTGTCATAGTTCGCTCACCGTTAGCGTCACTCATAAACTGTCGTCCCGACCCTGAGCTTGTCGAAGGGGAAGGACCTGCGGTTCGCCGCGACAGCCGACCCGCTTTCCTTTCGACACTCTCAGAGTCAGAATGAACAAGCTCCACAAATCACACGACCAGTGTCGCTTCGCCCTTCTTCCAGTTGCACGGGCAGAGTTCGTCGGTCTGCAAAGCATCGAGCACGCGCAGTACTTCCTGCGGATTTCTTCCGACCGAAAGATCCGTCACCATCACGAAACGGATGACGCCCTCCGGGTCAACGATGAAGGTGGCACGCTGCGCGACCCCGGCCTTCGGATCGAGAATGCCGAGCATCCCGCACAGATCGCGCTTGATGTCCGCCAGCATGGGGAACGGCAGGTTGTGCAAATCCTCGTGGTGGACGCGCCAGGCGCGATGCACGAACTCGGAGTCGGTGCTGCCTCCGAGAAGTTGCGTGTCGCGATCCAGAAATTCTTTATTCAGCTTGCCGAACGCTGCGATTTCCGTCGGGCAGACGAAAGTGAAATCCTTGGGCCAGAAGAAATACACTTTCCACTTGCCGCCGTAGTCCTGGTCGGTGATGGTTTTGAATGCTTTGTCGCTATTGTCGGTGCTGACGGTCGCCGTCAGCGAGTATGAGGGAAATTGTTCGCCTACTGCTAGCATTTTGATTCTCCTAAAAGTTGATCTAAGATCCGATTCTCTTTTCAAGACGACTGCTGACAGAACTCCTCTTTGCGGAGCCCAAATCCGCCCAGCGCAAAGAATGCCCTTGCTTCTTGCGCTTAATCCCTGAAATTTCATGAAGCCTGCGAGAAAGCCGATTGGGTCCTGACTCAGTCGGGCGGCATCTTCAGGCTACCCTTACTTGCATACCAAAAAGGAGGGAACTTGTCTGTGATCTGTTTCCACATGCTATCGATGCATTGGACTCCGCGCCGAACGCAGATTCTTTCCAGGCGGAGCGCCTCCGTCGGTTCAAACCCGGCTCATACGACTGGAGTTCGATCCAGAGACGCTGCTGCGCTCCCGGAATCAACAACCTGCTCCTGCGGCGCGTGATCCCTCCAGCCCAGAACGTGGTAATACACCTTCTCGATCGATTGAGCGATCTCCGGCCACAGGTACTGACTCTGGATTCGCTCACGTTCGTTCATCGCCGCCCGGCGGCGAAGTGCCGGATTGTGGATGAGCAGGTCGAGCATGACCGCAAGATCGTCCCGGTCCCCGCGCCGAAAGGTGAAGCCGGCGCCCTCGACCACTTCCTTGTTTTCCGGTATGTCGCTGGTCAGCACGCATACGCCCGCCGCCATGGCATCCAGTAGCGCCAGCGACAGCCCCTCAAGTTCCGACGGAAGCACGAACAGCGCTGCATGGCCGAGAAGTTCCTCCAGATCGCGCCCCGAGACCCACGGGAGAAAACGCACCCTCTCCGATTCGTGGCGGCTCAAGCTCTTAACATACCCATCGGAATGACTCGATCCTCCGGCCAGAACCAGTTTCATGTCGGTGTGTATATTCTCAAAAGCCTCGATCAGCAGGTGGCAGTTCTTCTCCGGCGAAAACCTCCCTAGAAAAAGAACATAGTTGTCCGGACGAAGATTCCACTCGCTCAATCGGCGAGGCATTCGCGCCGGCGCCAGGGTGGCTCCATTTGGAACGTAAACGGTGTCGCGGTTGTAGCGTTGGCGATAGTACTGCTGCAGGGTTTGCGAGACGACCATGGTCGCGTCAGGCAACGATACGGCGGCCGCTTCTCCCCACCGCAGCACCCGCGACGCAATTCGGCCCCATTTGCCGCGCTGCCAATCCAGCCCCTGCACCGTGACCACCGTCTTCTTGCCCGCCAGCCGAGGAAGAAAAGAAAACAGCGCGGGCCCCAGGCAGTGGTAATGGACAATATCGCAGTCCGACGTCATGGCATGCGCCGTGCTCAGCAGCGTGTGAATGAAAGTCTCCAGATGCTTGGAGCGGATCGTCGGCAGCCGCCGTATCCGCATGCCGTGGTGCGTCTGCATGGGAGGAGTGAAATAACTGCGGCAATAAACCGTAACTTCGTGTCCCAGGCGCACAAGTTCGTGGCCAGCCTGCTCGTAATAGGATTCGATGCCGCTATATTTCGAGACCACGCCGCGCCCGCCGATAAACGCGACACGGACCCCGCGCCCCGGGCCTCTGCGCTGACCGGCGTCCTCGCCCCTCCCGGCGGAGAACGAAAGACTTTTTTTGGCCGATGTGAGCCGGTAGTACAGTTCGAGCAGCTTCTCCAGGTGTCGATCGGGGTCGTGGTTCTCTTTCACGCACCTCCGAGCGGCAGCGCCCATTCTCTCGATCAGATCGGGGCGGTCAAACAGGAATCCGATGGAATGAGCGAGTTGGTCCCGGTCCCCGTCGGAATAAAGCAGACCGGTCACGCCATGTTGCACCAGTTCCCGCCGCGAACCTGCGTCCGAGGCGATCACCGGACGTCCCCAGGCATACGACTCCAGAATCGATTTCCCCAAAGTCTCATATGCGTGCGACGGAAACACAGAGAAGCAGCAACCGGCGATGAGTTTCTGTAGTTCTTCGCCGTGCACCGTGCCCGCGAACAAGACTTGGCTCAAGTTCAATTCCTTCGCCAGCGCCTCCAGCCGGGGACGTTCCGGACCGTCCCCCGCGATAACCAGCGGAATGTGCGGCAGTCGCGCCATGGCGCGCAACAGTTCATTCACGCCTTTCTCGGCCGAGAGCCGGCCGAGGTAGAGCACGTATCCTTCGTCGGCGGTGAGTTGTTCGTCGCCGGGGAGAGCCTGAAAATGAGGCAGCACTTCGATGCGCTCCGCCGGGAACCCGGCCGCGCACAATTTCTTGCGCACGAATTCGCTGGGAGCCAGAAACAGGTCCACGCAATGTTCGTACGTGCCCAGCCACTTGTGCAGGTAGGCTTCGGCGGCAAGAATCGCCGCGCTCGAACGCGGGCCGTCGTAACACCCGTTTGTGGCGGCGTGGTGGAAAGCGCCGTGGATGCACAGCTCGCAGGGGTGTCCGTCGGCGACCAGATTGTAGGTTGGGCACAATAGCTTGAAATCGTTCAGGTGATAGACCACGGGAATGCCCTGCCGCTTCAACTCCCACAAAATCGAAGGCGACAAATGGTGGTAGATGCCGCGCACGTGGGCGACATCGGGCTCGAAGTCGGCCAGGCAACGCCGCATGGCCCGCCGGGCGGAGAGCGAATAAATCGCGTGCGCCGCCATCCGGACCTTCTTCAGCAGGCCGGCGTTGGGATCCTTGAAATCGACACGCGGAATCCGGTAGCTGCGTCCGGTGAATGCCGGAAGGCGGCGGTGGTCCATCGTGAACAAAGCGGTTTCGTGGCCGCGCTCATCCATTCGGTGAATGAGGTCAAAGAGATACGATTCCGTACCGCTAAACGGATAATCGTACTTGTTGCAATACAGGATCCGCATAGTCACCGTCCGAGGGTTGAAGCCGTGTCATGAACTCCTGCGCAAAAGCGCGCAGATTTCGCTGGCGATTATAGGAAGCGGCAATGCTCGCCGCCGCCGCCTGCTGGATTCCCGCCAAGGAGGATTGGTTGGCGTGAATCCAACGGACGGCGCTGACAAAATCGGGCACCGAGCCCGGCTGGTAAAGAAATCCCGTGTGCTCGTGGTCAACCAGTTCCGGAATGCCGGTGATCGCAGGCGCCAGCACCAGTCTTTCCTGAGCCATGGCCTCCATCAGAACCACCGGAATCCCCTCGCTCTGGCTGGTCATGACGACCAGGTCGGCATGCCGGTAATAGCTGGGTAGGTCGGCGCGCGGAACCTGGCCGATCAGGGAAACATGTCCTTGCAGCCCCAACGCCGCAATCTGGCGTTCCAGCGCGGCACGCTCCGGCCCCTCACCCACGATCCAGCAGAGAAAGTCGAGACCTTGGTCGCGCAGCGAGGCGCAAGCCCGGATGAGAAAGCCATAGTCTTTTACCCGGTGCAGTCGTCCAACCGCGAGCAGGCACAACCGTCGCCTCTCCGCCTCGACTGCGGGTTTGCCAGGCCAGGGCAGCACGCGATCCACCCCCAGCCGCTGCACGATGACTTTCTCCGGCGACGTTGCAGGGTAGTTGCGGAGTATGTGCTGGCGGTTGAAATCCGAAATGGTCACGCAGAACTGACACGCGCGCAGCTTGGCCGAGAGCAGATCCGCGCGCTGTAGCAGATCGGAGCCATGCAGCGTAAAACTGAATCCGACACCCAGCAGTTGCGCCGCGGTCAAGGCCATCCATGAGGCGAAATATCCATGGTGCGCGTGGATGTGTTCGACCTCGAATGGCGCCAGTTGCTCCGCCAGCTCGGCACCCATCAACGTGTGGCCCAGCGCCCGAATGCGAAGCGTCGGAGAAGCGCCGCGCTCCCACAGCAAGGGCCGCAAGATCTGCCAAAGGCTTTGCCGATCGGAGGCGAGCCGCCGGGCCGCCCGCATCAGGTTCTCGTCCGAGAGCGGCTGGAAATACCGCGTCTCTTTCCAAAACGAGCGCTCCGCCAGGCTGAGATCTCTCGGCGAGACGCGTTTGCCGCTGCAGCAGATCACTTGCGTTCCGCAGCGGCGTAATTCCGCAATTTCATCCATCACATAAGGTTCGAGCGGAGAAGGAAATTCGTTGGCGATATAGGCGATCGTACTCATGCAACCAACTCCTCGGACGCGCACAGCATCCCGGCAACCGTGAACACCAGTCCAATCACAAACTGGTATGCCATGTCGACGAAGAAGGCGTTAAACAGATAAACGCCCAGCAAAATCGGCCAGACCTTGCGCAGGGAAGCGACGCTCGCGCTCTCCCCGGGCCGGCCGTGCCACGAAAGGCGGAAGAGGTTGAAGAACAGAACGCCATAAAGGGCCAACCCCGGCACTCCGAACTCAACCAGCAAGGCGAGATACGTGTTGTGTACGTAAAAGGTGCGAAGGCGATAGCCCGACATGCGGCGGCCCAGCTCTGCATACATCCTGCCGGCAGACCAGCCGGTCAGCGGCCGTTCCTGAAACATCGCCCAGCCCGCGTCATACACCGCCAGACGCGCCTCCACCGGACCACGTTCTTCCGTGCGCTCTCCCAACGCCGTTTTCAGCGCATGGTCGTTAAAGCTGACGGCGACGACGGCCAGCAGACTCGCAACCGCCAACAGGGCGCACGCCGCCAGCACACGCCGCTTGATCCTGCGGAATCCAAGAACCATGGCTGAGAAGGCAAACGCGATCCAAACCGCGCGCGTCATCGTGGCTAGGATCGCCACCGGCAAAGCCAGCCACAGCAATCTGGCGACGATCTTGCGCTTTTGCGGCAGCGCCAGCACAAGAATCCCAAGGATATTCAACGAAACGCCGTTAGCGACCGCCTGGAGAAATGGTCCGCGAGCACGGTCGGGATGAAACCCAAGGCTTTCGTCAAGAATGAAACGCGGAAAAATGAGCGACCGGGCATCCGCGAGAAATGCAATGGAAATGAATACCAGATACGCGAGCGCCAGACAGACGAAGACCGCAAAATGCCTCCGTTGAGCTTCGCCGCGAAACACCAAAACCGCAACGTGAAACAGCGCAAACGGAACGATATATTTGCTGGCGATGATGCTCCACATTTGTGCGTCGAATGGCTCCCGCAGCACACGCAACACAGCAAGTGCCATCAGACCGAGCATGGGCAAGCTCAGTCCGGCAAAAAATGGAACCTTCTCGCCCAGCGCCATCGCACGCAGAGCGACGAAAAAGACGAGCACGGCGAACGCGACTCGGTCGGCGTAGAACGAAAAAAGGTCCGGCGGACGGAACAGAAAAACCGTCATCGCGGCCACATAAAGCACCGATGGAAAAGCCAAGCCCAGGTGCAGCGGCCGAAGCAGCACCGCGGCGGCGCGCCACTGCCACTTGTCCTCCTGATCCCAAGTGAGGGCGCTGCTGCTCACGGCGTTGCTGTTCGTGGCCAAAGTCAGGCTCCTTCCGGCGCGAACAGCACGCGAACCGTGCGGGCCAGGATGAGCAGGTCCAGCCGCAGAGTCCAGGTTTCGATATAGGTGAGATCGAGGTGCATGTTGAGTTCGAACGACGGACAGCCGCGCGCCGTAATCTGCCACAGCCCCGTGATGCCAGGTCTCACGTCCAGACGCCGGTAGTGTTGCAGCTCGTAATGATTGACTTCGTCGACCGGATGAGGCCGCGGTCCCACCAGGCTCATCTCCCCGCGCAGCACATTCCACAGTTGCGGCAGTTCGTCCAGGCTGTAGCGGCGGATAATCCGGCCGATGCGAGTGATTCTGGGGTCGTTGTCGATCTTGAAAATCGGCCCTTGTCTCTGGTTCCGTTCGCGTAACTCTTCCTTGAGGTGCTCGGCATTGGTCACCATGGAGCGAAACTTGTAGCAGCGGAAGCGGCGCCCTTTGACCCCCGTGCGCTCGGCCGAGTAAATAACCGAACCCGGCGAGTCCAGCCGGATCAGCAGGGCCACGACCGCCATGACAGGACTGCCCACCGCAATCCCAAGTGCGGCTCCCATTACATCGATCGCCCGCTTCAGAAACAAAGCCGCGTCCGGCAATGGTTCCCGATGCAAGGTGACCACCGGCACTTCTCCGATGCGATCGACGCAGCCGTCCGTCCACGGTCCCGGCGGCAGATCGGGAACGGCGCGAATGTCCAAATGGTTTCGGTACGCCACTTCCGCAGCCTCTCGCATCCGGGCGGGTTGGCCCGGCAGCACGAGGATGACCTCGTCGATGAACTGGGCGCGCGCCAGCCAGTCGAGGTCCGCCACTCGCCCCAGCACTGCCGGAGAAAGAGGCAGGTCGTCGTCCACGAACCCGCAGATCGTCGCGCGGCGAAGAGGATCATTGCGTAAGGTGGAGGCAATGCAGCGGGCAAGCGGACCGCCTCCCACGATAAGGATCTTGCGCAATTCGCTTTCATGCTGGTGCCGCTTCCACACAAACTGCCTAAGCCAGCGCGACAATATGAGTCCGGTCAGGCTGCTGGTGAACGCCGTAGTGGCAGCCAGTGTGTGCACTTGTCCCCACGCAGCGATGCCGACCAATCCGATCGCGAATAGGATTGACCGCGCCAGAACTGGAGCTGTCCCGGTGGCAAACGGGTTCCCAGCGTTGGCGTAGATCCCCTCCGAGAAGCCGAAGAGCGTCACCAGAACCGCGAACGCCGGCAAACAAGCCCAAGGCAGGCTCCACCTCGGAAATAGAAGCGAAGACGCGCCGCATACCGCCCCCAAAACCAGCAAATCGGCGGTCACCAACTGGAAAAGTGCGAACCGGTCGCCACTAGGGTGAGGCAGCAGCTGTTCCATGGGCCGCACCGCGCGCTCCGCGGTCGTTTCTTTGATCGCGTTGACGGGGTGTGTGGTAGCAGCATCGGCTGCCGGCGGCGCAACCCCGGCACGCGGCATTGCCGGCGTCCCAGGAATCATGCGAGCGTACTGCGAGGGGCAAACTTCGTCCCTTGTCTCCCACAGCCGGTTTGTGGTCAATTCGCCCATGGCATTCACAGATTCCGGTACAAGCCTTGCGGAACAGGAAAACGGCGCTCCGCCAGTACGGTCCCGAGCAAAGGGACTTGTGCCTTGCGTAGCTGATCTTTGAGTTGGCTGGCGACCATGCGTCTGGTCCTGTTGGCAGCGAGTACCAGCACCAGGCCGTCGCACGTCTGGCCTATGTTTGCCGTCAGCCAGGAAACCGGAGCGCACCACAAAATGGAAAAATCAAACTGCGACATGAGCTCACGGAGCCGCCATAGGTTCTGCTCGCTGACCCTCTGCCCGCCTGCGTCCGCCATCCAGCTCTGGCGAGGAACCATCCACAGACGCTGTCCCATCGGCCAGGTCGTCAGCGGAAGGTTGGGCGGCGCAATCTGCAACTGGCTTTGCAGCAGGACCGGATCTGTGTGTGCGTCAATCAATCCGATGTCGTACTTGTCTTCTTCCGCCAAAGCGCGGGCCACGTCGAGGCATAGATCCGCCGTCTTCGTCGCGGCGTCGACCGGCGCAAATCCAACATGCCGCACCACCGCCGATTCAGGCCGGAAGAAAAGTTGCTGCACCAACGCTTGAATCTGCTCATCGCGCACCGACGTTACCGCGGCAACCGCCGGGCGCGGGACGGGCTCAAGAATCGGCGCTGCCTGCGGTTGCTCCACCATATGCGGCATATCCACAAGGATGTCCCGGAAAGCGCTCATTCAATCACCACCCTGGGCCGGCCGGTCCGAGAAAAAAAGGGGCGCACAACTCTGGGTTCATGCGCCGGCAGCCAGGCCAGCACCGGCACTTCCAGCAGTCCCAACGCTTCGTCGGGAGTACGAATCGTCGGGTCGAAGTACTCCGTCATAAACGCGATCCCAACGGTGAAAGCCACGGCCAGTACAAACGCGAACGCAAAGTAAAGGAGGATGTTGTGCTCCGCCAGGGCTGGAGCCGTCGGTGCCTCCACGATCGCCACATTAAGGATGCGCCGCTCGTCGAGCGCGTCGCCAATGCGCGCTTCCTCGCGCTTGCGCAGGTAGAGCAGATAGTTGTCTTCGTCGGCCTTGGCCGTGCGCATCAGATCCTGTTGGTCTACCGAGTCGGATTGCATCTGCTGCGCCCCCTGTCGCAGCGATACGACCTGAGCCCCGGCATCGGACTGCCGCGCCCGCAAGCCGTCCCACTGCACCTGGGCTTTCTCCAAATCCATCCGCGCCCACTCGTAGTTGGGATCCTTGTCGCTGGTTTCGTCGCGAATGGGAGTCAGCCCTTCGGCGGCAATCGTCGCTTTCGTGTCCTCGATTTCCTTTTCCACTTCCTGCACCAGCCGGTACGACGGCTCGTAGCGCGTGAGCAGTTCGGTGCGCTTGAGTTGCAGCTCCAGCAGGTGCGTTTTCATCTTTTCGAGAGCTTCCGGATTGTCGGCCCACCGCTTAAGGGTCACCGAACGCGAGGGAAACGACTTGAGCTGTTCTTGCAGGGATGCCATCCGCCGCTCGGTCTCGACGCGATCCTCGTCGATCTGCCGGTAGGTAGCTTCCGCTTCGCCCAACTTCTGCAGCGCGATGTCGCGTTCCAGCGCCGCCGAAACCACGCCCCGAGTGCGAGTGAAGCGCACCAGTTCGGCTTCGGATTGATGCAGTCGCGTTTCATATTCTGCAGTTTGCTGATTGAAGAACTGATTCTCCCCCGGAGGCCGCTGCAGATTCGTATGCCTTTGCACATACACAGTCGAGAGCGCCGACAGCACGCGCGCAGCCTTTTCCGGACTCGTGTCCTTGTAGCGAACCTGGATCAGATTCGACTTCTTCAGCGCCTCCACATCGAGGCGGCGCGACAGTTTGCGGACCGCATGTTCGACCTCCTCGGCCCGCTCCGAATCCGGGGTGTCAGCGGGAACCAGTTCCGCCATGGCCACAACTTTTTTCAGCAGATCCTCGTCGCGCAGCAGTTCGACTTCGGAATTCAGCTCTTCCTCGGTAATGTCCGGTCGGGTGAAATCCATGGGGCTCGGGGGCTGGGACGAGACAACGGGGTCATAACGGCCCCGGCGCAGCAGTACCTTGAAGTGCGATTCATAGCGTGCCGAAAACACCACCACCAGCATCGTCGCCGCCAACACCGCGCCAAACGCGGCGGCCACAAGCCGTGGCCGCCGGAACAGCGTAGCCGCAAGTTCGCGCGGTGTGGGGGAAACACTCGTGCGCGAGCTCACGATCAGTTCGTTGGACATGGCGGGTAGAGCAGTCGGTCAGCTCCGGCAAGACTTTAGGGAATCGGCCAGATTTTGCAGACGCAAAGTGAACGCTGCCACTCCTTTCTTCTAGAACTAAATCTAGAACTGCGATGGATTCATATACCAACTCAGCGCGTTGGTCGGAACATACCTGCGGATTTTCGAGATCCGGCTCTGCGGCACATACACAAAATCGCCGGCTTGCAGGTGCAGATCCTCGTGCAGATCGTGAGCATCCAGCATCTTCTTCAGGTCGATCACGTGCGACTCCGCCACGTACGCGGAAATCCGCCGAAACACCACCACCTGCGAATGCCGGGCCTGCTGCGTGAATCCGCCCGCAATCGCCACCGCTTCGTTGACGGTCAGGTCCCCGCGCAACTCATACTTGCCTGGCCGCGCCACCTCGCCCGAAGCGAGAAAGTACGGCTTGTCAAAGTCTTTCAAGGTCACGGTGACCTCCGGCTCGTGCAGAAAGCCGCGGTAGGCGTTGGCAACCGCCTGCTGCATCTCCGGCACCGTGCGTCCTTCCGCGAACAGCGTCCCCGCGCCTCTCAGCGCCACAAAGCCGTCGGGCTGCACCGTCAACGTCTGATTGAAGTCGGGAGAGAACGTGAAGTTCACGTCCATGGTGTCCGATTTCGACAGCCGATAAAGCGGGTGGCGTTCCCCTCCGAATGCAGGATCTCCCTTGCCACCCGCTTTCCCGGGTTGTGTGATCGCTCCGTTACTGGAAACGCTCGTGTCGAACCGGTCCTGACTCTGCGAGCTCTCCGCCGCCGCGATCTTGCCGGTGGACGGAGCAGAGGATGCAGGGGCCGAAATGGCTGGCGGCACAGTCTCCTGAGCGGACGCGATCACGGCGAGCTGCAGGATGAGCATGCCCGCAACTCCCAAAACGACGTGTTTAGCAATTACATTCATCTCCGGACTCTCGCCATTGCTCTGAATGGCGAACTCCGCCGCGCCAATGTCGGCGCCGCATGCCAGAAGGTACCTGTGCGGCCCAAACTCAACAAGACTTGGAAAGTAGTATCCACATGGGTACATGGCACGTTCCGGCCAGGGAAAGCGTGATGAAGCTTCAGATGAGCTGTTGGGCTTGCGGTCTCGCTCACCCGCGATTCATTCCCGCGAGAGCTCTGCCGCAAAAATGGTGCACAATCGAGGCCCCGCGAAAGTAGACAACAACCTGCCGATTCGTCACCAACGGGGTGTGATGGGGCCTACATACGATCCGTACGCTTTAGGGCATGATGGCAGCGTGAATACCCTACGCGTGACCAGGCAAACCAGGCTGTCGAAACCGAAACCGCCCGCGAAGACCGCGCCGGACGTAACCGAAGTCGTACACGTCCTGGTCGCCGACTCCGGCCCCATTCAATCTCAACTCCTGACCCGAGCCCTGAAATGCCGTCGCGACTTTCAGGTTTCCGCCGTTGCCTTGGAGGCATCCGCTCTCCACAAGTTTCTGCAATCCAATCAAGCCGACGTGATCTTGATCGCGGGGAATCACCTGCCCGATTTGGGTTTGTTGCGCTGGTTGCGCCTCTCCTATCCCAAGGTCGCTCCCGTGCTGCTCGCCGAAAGCGATGATCGCGAACTCGTGGTCAATGCCTTCCGCGCCGGCGCCAAGGGCCTCTTCCTATTTGCCCAAACTCCATTTCCCATGCTCTGCAAGTGCATCCATTGCGTGTTCCGCGGCCAGGTCTGGATCAACCGCCAGCAGATGAACTACGTGCTCGAGGCCTTAGCCGAGGTGCCCACTCTACGCGTTGTTAATTCCAACGGAAGATTCCTCCTGACCCCGCGCGAGGAGCAGGTGGTCGCCCTCGTCGCCGACGGCATGACCAACCGCGGAGTCGCCGCCGAATTGGGCCTCAGCGAACATACGATCAAGAAATATCTGTTGCGCATCTTCGATAAGGTGGGTATTTCCAGCCGCGTCGAACTGGTCCTCTACGCCGTCTCCCACGGCGAAAATCGTCCCTCGGAATGGATGCCCAGCACCGCCTGACCCCAGAAGCGCCCCGGACGATTACAATGGCACCATGCGGAGAAGCCAGGAGAGCGCCCCGTGACCATTCCCGGTTCTCAATTCCAATCCAGAGTCTCCCGCCGCTGGACCGTCATCGCTTCCGGTCTGCTCGTGCTGGCGCTGGCCTTGGTCGTCATCTATACCGGCCCCGCTGCTTTTTACAGTCCCATCGCCCTGGTCGTCGTCGCCGCCATCGGACTCGCCGCCTTGCTCTTCCAGGTTCGCTTTCGTCAGGATCTCCCCAACATCCATTCTCCTCTTTGGCTGAACGTTCTCGGAATCCTCTTTGCCCTGGCCTCGTTATTTTCGAATTCCCTTCGCATGACGCGCCGCATGCTCGATTTGGTGGCCTTTGCCGCCGTAGTCTGCTTCGGCATCAGCGGAGCTCTCATCCTGCAAGCCCTCCGCCGCGCCGTTCGATCGCAGCGCACCGCTGCGATCGAGTAGCGACAATCGACTTTGCCAGTGGAGAGCCGGGCGTCCTCGCCCGGCAGAGATGGACCCGTCCATATCGCATCGTCGCTCGGCAGTGGTCGTCATCTCTAAGACTTGTCATCCTGAGCGTAGCGAGGGACCTGCCTTTACTAAGTCTTGTCATCCTGAGCGGAGCGAAGGACCTGCTTTTGCCCGCACAATCCCACTTTCTGGGTTGCTCATTTCAAACTGCACCACGACCCATCGCGCCTTCCCATTTACAATCCTGCCATGCGCGTCACCCTATTCGGTGCCTCCGGACTCCTGGGCCAGGAACTCGTTCGCGAGCTGAGCGCCGACCCGATCAACGACCTGCTCACCGCCCTGTCTTCCCAAGACGCCGACCTGCGCGACCCCACCCGCGTTCGCGAACGAATTCGCGATTCCCGTCCTGACTGGGTGATCCTCTCTGCCGCCTACACCGACGTGGATGGCTGCGAGTCCCATCGCGACCAAGCCTTCGCCGTAAATTGCGAAGGCGCCGTCAACGTAGCGCAAGCCGCCCGCGCAGCCGGAGCGCGCCTGCTCTTCCTCAGCACCGACTACGTTTTCGATGGCACAAGGCGCTCGCCCTACGAAATTACCGACGCCAGAAATCCAACCAGCGTCTATGGCGAAAGCAAAGCCCGCGCCGAGGAACGCCTGCAAGAAATTCTTCCCGAAGTCTGCATCGCCCGCACTTCCTGGCTCTTCGGCCACGGAGGCAAATGCTTTCCCGCCACGATTCTGAAGCTGGCCTCCACTCGCCCCGAAATTTCAGTAGTCAACGACCAGCGCGGCAGCCCAACCTTCACGTCCGACCTGGCATCAGCACTGGTCCAACTCTGCCGAGCAAATGCCCAAGGCATCGTCCACGCCACCAACTCCGGCAACTGCACCTGGTTTGATTTCGCCGCAGAAATCGTCCACGCCGCCGGCCTGCCCACCAAAGTCAACCCAGTAACCACCGCCGAATTTCCCCGCCCCGCGCGCCGCCCCGCCTACTCCGTTCTGTCGCCCGACAGCCTCCACGCCCTCAACATCCACATGTCCAGTTGGCACGATGCCTTGCGCCGCTATCTTGCGAGCGCTCCCGCTGCTTCGGGGGTCTCCTCTGGTTTGTCCAAGTAGCCTTTCGGATCGCGCCGATTTGCGCTTACATACTTTTTCAAGAACTCGACAAATCTCTACGTCCATGACGGGTCCGCAGGCTTACCTTGCGGGTAGTTGGTTCTGCGTCATGGGCTGCGCACGCGCTTTTACGGCAGCCGCACAGTTTCCAGCCGGAGAAAAATCATGAAAGCCGCTCTCGTCTTAGTCCTTTTCGCTGTTTCCGCATTTGCGCAAGACCAAACTGCCATAACCACCGCCGAAGCCGCCTGCGGCCCCAAGAACGTCAAATTCGACGCCAGACAAGATACGACCCAGCATCCCGTCTCTCAACCCGATCCCAACAAGGCTCTGGTCTATATGGTCCAAGACATCGGGGAAGCGCAGTGCACCGGGTGTGCTCTCACGAAAGTGGGATTGGATGGCGCGTGGGTCGGAGCCAATCAGGGCAGTTCCTACTTCTTCTTCACCGCCGAACCCGGCGAGCACCACCTCTGCGTAAACTGGCAATCCTGGATCGGATTCAAATCGCGAGCCTTCGCCATGGCCAACTTCACCGCCGAACCGGGAGGAGTTTACTACTTCCGCTCCCGCGTCATCTTCACTCGTCAGGATTACATATTCGACCTCGACCCTCTGAACAGCGACCAAGGCAAATTTCTAGTCGCCTCGTCCGCCTTCAGCGTTTCGCATCCGAAAAAATAAGTCTCTAACCCTAAAGCGACACATGGCGGGGTTGGTTGTTCGTGGTTTATCCTTACCTCACTTTCACCTCTCTGATCGAGGGTCAACCGTGGACAACCGTTTTTCTTGGTTTTGCATTCTGCTCGCCCAATTCTGCCTCTTGCTCGTTCCTTTCACGCTCTCCGCCCAGCCCTACGATCCCGCTATGTTCCAGGATCTCCGCTGGCGCTCCATCGGCCCCTTTCGCGGCGGACGCACCGTCGCCATCTCCGGCATTCCCGCCCAACCCAACGTCTTCTACATGGCGCCCAACGACGGCGGAGTCTGGAAGACGACCGACGCCGGCCGCACCTGGAATCCCATCTTCGATGATCAACCTAATAACGCTCAGCCCACCGGCTCCATCGGAGCCCTCGCCATCGCGCCCTCGAATCCAAATATCATCTACGTCGGCAGCGGAGAAGGCCTGCGCCGCCCCGATCTCTCCGTCGGCGACGGCATCTACAAATCCACCGACGCGGGCCAAACCTGGCAGCATCTGGGTCAACGGGACGGCGCTCTGCGCAACGCCCAGCAGATCGCCTCCATCATCGTCGACCCCAAAGATCCCAACCGCCTCTTCGTCGCCGCTCAAGGACACCCCTACGGCCCCAACCCCGAGCGCGGCATCTTCCGCTCCCTCGACGGCGGCCAGACCTTCCAGAAAGTTCTCTACAAAGATGAAAACTCCGGAGGCATGGACCTCGTCTTCGATCCCCGCAACTCGCAGATCATCTTCGCCAGCCTCTGGTCGTCGCGCCGTCCGCCCTGGAGCATCGGCGGCGGCTACGACGGCCCCGGCAGCGGACTCTACAAATCCACCGACGGCGGCGACACCTGGCATCAACTCACCAAAGGCCTTCCCGGCGAAGCCGAGGGCATCGGCCGCATCGGCCCCACTGTCTCTCCCAGCGATCCCGACCGCATGTACGCCTGGGTTAACGCTAAAAAAAATAGCGGCATCTACCGCTCCGACGATGCCGGCGAAAGCTGGCAGCAGGTGAACGGCGAAGAACGTATCTACGGACGCGGCGACGACTTCGGCTGCGTCCAGGTCGATCCCAGGAATAAAGACACGATCTACGTCGCCAACACCTCCACCTACCGCTCCACCGACGGAGGCAAGACTTTCACCGCCATCAAAGGCGCTCCCGGAGGCGACGACTACCACACCATCTGGATCAATCCCGACCATCCCGACATCATCGCCATCGCCCTCGATCAAGGCGCAACCATCAGCGTCAACGGCGGCCAAACCTGGAGCTCCTGGTACAACCAGCCCACCGCGCAGTTCTATCACGTCATCACCGACAACCAGTTTCCCTACTGGGTCTACGGAGGCCAGCAGGAAAGCGGCTCCGTCGGCACCGCCAGCCGCAGCGACTTCGGCGAAATCACCTTTCGCGATTGGACCACCGTCGGCGTCGAAGAATACGGCTACGTCGCGCCCGATCCCTTGCATCCCAATCTGATCTACGGCGGCAAAGTCACCGTCTTCGACCGCAACACCGGACAAACCCGCGACGTTTCCCCCGTCGTCTTGCGCCAAGGCAACTACCGTTTCAATCGCACCGCGCCGCTCCTCTTCTCGCCCGTCGATCCCCGCATCCTTTATCTCGGATCGAACGTCCTCTTCAAGACCACCGACGGCGGCGACAGTTGGCAAATCATCAGCCCTGACTTGACTCGTGAAGACCCCGGAGTTCCCGCGACCCTCGGCCCCTTCATCGCCGACGATCCCGCCAAAGGCAAGCATCGCGGCGTCATCTACTCCATCGCACCATCGCCCAAAGACGTCAACCTGATCTGGGCCGGAACCGACGATGGCCTGATCCAAGTCACCCACGATGCCGGCAAGAACTGGCAAAACGTTACTCCGCCCGATCTCACTCCGTGGAGCAAACTTGCCCAGATGGACGCATCGCATTTCGATACCTCAACTGCCTACGCCGCCATCAACCGCTTCCGCCTCGACGACCTGCATCCTTATATCTACCGCACCCACGACGGCGGCAAGACCTGGCAGAAGATCGTCACCGGCCTTCCCGACAACGAGCCCGTCAACACCGTCCGCGAAGATCCCAAGCGGAAAGGCCTCCTCTTCGCCGGAACCGAGCGCACTGTCTACGTCTCCTTCGACGACGGAGACCACTGGCAATCTCTCAAACAAAATCTGCCGTCAACCTCCATCCGCGATCTGGTCATCCACGGAGACGACATCGTCGTCGGCACCCACGGCCGCTCCTTCTGGATTCTTGACAACATCACGCCTCTGCGCCAGTTCAACTCCGAGGTCGCAAGTGCTCCCACGCATCTGTTTGCCCCGCAACTCACCTACCGCGTCCGCCGCAACAACAACACCGACACTCCGCTTCCGCCCGAAGAACCCGCGGGGCAGAATCCTCCCGATGGCGCCATGATCGACTACTGGCTAGGCAGCGCGTCGAAGGGAGCCGTTACCCTTGAGATTGTCGATGCCGCATCAGGGCAAGTCGTGCGTAACTTCTCCAGCGCCGACCAGCCCGAAGTCGTCAATCCGAAGGACTTCAATGTCCCCATGTACTGGGTACGCCCAGCGCGAACGCTGTCGGCCAGCGCGGGAATGCACCGTTTCCTCTGGGACCTGACTTATCCCGCTCCCGAAGTCCTCACCCGCGACTATCCGATTTCCGCGATCTACCACGACACTCCTCTCTATCCCTTGGGAGCGACCGTTCTCCCCGGCCAATACAAAGTCGTGCTCACCGTCGACGGCAAGAGCTATACGCAAACGCTCGAACTAAAGATGGACCCGCGTGTCAAGACCTCGCCCGAAGATCTGCGCCGTCAATTCGACCTCGACCGCAAGATCGCCGAAGCTCTGCACAAAGACTACGAAGCCCTCAAACAAGTACGCAGTCTGCGAGCGCAAATAAGATGGCTCCTAAGAGATCAGCATTCAACCAGCATGGCAAGCAGCACAGGGCTCGATGCGGCCGCGAAAATCGCCGCTGAGCTGGACGCAAAAGCCGCGCTGATCGAAGGCGAAGAAGGCGGAGCAACCTACCTGAGCACTCCCGCAGGCCGCAGCCTGTCGCGCCTCAATGGAGGCCTCAACGCCCTCCTCAGCGCNNCTCGACCTGCAAAAACCAGTTCCAAGCGCAGCCGATGCCGCAGCAACCACCTCGCAAGATCGGGATAAAGACGAAGAGTAGAGAGTGTTTCCTAAATCGGTTTGGGTAGGGCACGGCTTTAGCCGTGCCGTTTAGGCCTAGAAAAGCGTGGGCTTTAGCCCCTGAGGGGTGATTTGTGGCGCGGGCGCCCTCGCCCGCGAAACGCCGAAGCCAGGAATGAAGCTGGGTGGAACAGTGGCCGAGACTCTACCTGCCTGACCACAACCGTGGCTGCCCCACTCTAGGGAAACTCCGATTAGGTCCCGGTTTCCCCCGTGCACCCCTGTGTACCCCGTGGTTTATGCTTTCTGCTGACACTTAATCAGAGCTTCCTTAGGTCGGAAACCACTGTAACCGCACAATGCCCTTGCCTCTCACGCGGCCTCGACTCCAAGCTCGCACCACTTTCCGCAAATAACACTTGACAACCCACCTTATAATAAAAGTAGAAGCAAAACACAAAAAGACAAGCGCGGCCGATCCACTCATAACTCCGCGCCAGCCGTGACCAATCCGGCAGATTAAGGACGCGACCTAACCTAACTCATGCAAAATCAAGATTTTACCTCTAACTCCCTTGGTTTCAAGATTTTGCCGCCCAAAATGCGCTAAGTCAATGATTCTAATATATCGACCCAGGGGGGGGGGTACCCCTTACTAACACCGGCTCGCGAGTAGATCGCGGCCAATAAACGCAGGACATAAACTTAGGAGCAACTATGTCATCATCCTCTACAGCACCTCGTTGTTGCCACGTCAAGGTCAACGGAACTCAATGCGGCTCGCCCGCCCAGCGTAATGAAAGGTTTTGCTATTTCCATCGGCATTGCCCTCCAATAACAATCGAATATAAGCACCGAGTCTGTAATTATTCAACCGCCGAGGTTATTCTGCCGGCGTTTGAGGATGCCTATTCCATCCAACTCACTCTTCGGCAGGTGACCGAACTGATCATGTGCGGCAGAATGGATTCCGATAGAGCCGGGCTCATTCTCTACGCGCTCCAGATTGCCTCTTCGAATCTCAAGCGTATGGAACTCGAAAAGCCGCAACCAGAGCAGGTTGTCACTGATCCAGAAGCTCTGAACCGCGAATCTGCATCCGAAACTCCCCTCGAACTAACCTGTCACGACCAAGCCGCAAGCGAAGTCAACGCCTCGCCCCAGACCAACCAGGATGCCGGCCACGAAGAGCACGAAGAGAAGGGTAAGAAGGCCGACGGCGAAGACCTTCCGCCCGGCACAATCCAGGCCTGCTATCGCCCCGGGCCACCAACGCGGAATCGCCAAAGCCAGCCGCCAAAGGAACAATATGTAATCTAAACCCGCGCGACACTTGCTTGGGGGCGATGCTGGGAACTCCAGTCGCACGAATTCCATCGCGGTCGGGTGCCCCACGTCTCGCGCCTTTCGAGACGTGGGATAGGACGCGGTGCGAAGACTTACGGAGTTGCCTGAGCCTGAATGTTCAGCGTTCCGGTGTAAGTCGCGGCCGGAAGCTGCGGCAGCGTTCCCCCGGTCAGGTTGATATTGAACCCCATCTGATCGGTTCGTGTGCCAGCGCGATTGGCTGCGGTGATGGGCACGCTTACCAGCTGAAGTCCGGCGTTCGCGGCCCCGAAAGCGACCGTGTTGACCAGCGCCGCAGCCGCGCCGCCGTTATCGGCAATGGAGAATGCGGAAGAGGGAATGTTGTCGCCCGCGCCGTCGGTCAAAGCCGCCGCTGCGCTGGCGAAATAGGCGTCGACAGCGACCGCGGTCCGGCTCGCTTTCAAGTTCCACGTCGTCGTCGCCGTTACCTTGGTGCTGCCCGCGTTGGTGGCGCTGCCCGACGCAAGTGTGAAGTTCACCGCGTTCGCCGAAAGGGCGACCGTCAGTGATTCCGTAAGACTGGCGTTGAGTGCAATCGTCTGCGCGGTCGAGTTGAGCGCCTGCGCGGACGCCAGCGATGATGCGGTGAACGCTATGCCCAGCAGGATTGCTGTGGTCCTTAACAGTCTTCCCGTTTCCATTTTTTCCCCGTTTGATTTTTACTTTCCGCTGCCTTGATCCTGTTCCGCAAAGAGCAGAGTTCTCGCACCGGAAAGAGGATTATTACTGAAAACGTCAGGCTCGCCAACAGTACGCAGGTAACGTCGAGAAACGACTCAGGCCGATCAAAGCCAGACTCCTCGTTATCCCGGAAATTCGCGCCGCACAAACTCCATCGCTTCCTCGCGCGACGTGAGACGACCCTCTAGTTGCGCGTCTTCCACGGCAGTCATCACCTCCTTGAAGCGCGGACCAGGCTCGTAACCCGCTTCGATCAGGTCGCGGCCCGTGATCAGCGGAGTGGGACGAATCGCTTCGAGCGGTAACGAGCGCAACTGCTCGCGCATGTAGTCATACGAGTCAAGCTGGCCGTGGCTGGAAAGGCAGTCGATGCGGTGCAACTCCAGATGCTCATCGAAGGCAGGCAAGCGGAGAAACCTCTTGAGCGTGGATTGCTTCATGCGCTGCACCTGGCCGAAGCGCATGTGATGGCCGACGAGCGCGAGAATCTGATCGGCCTCGTCGTTCGAGAAGCGCAGACGATGGCAGATTTCGGCCGCCATCTCGACTCCGATCTCGACATGGCCATCGAAGCGAATGCGATCGGGCGCAACGCGAAAGGTCGGCGGCTTGCCGACGTCGTGCAGCAGCGCTCCCCAGGCGAGAGTCTTTGACGCGCCCGCAGGGAGCTTCTCCAGCAGCAGCAACGTGTGCACGAACACGTCGCCTTCGGGATGATATTGCGGAGGCTGCGCGACTCCCTTCATGGCCGCGATTTCGGGCAGGACTTCACGGAGAAGTCCGGTTGCATCGAGCAGCTGAAACGCACGTTGCGCGCAGCCTTCGGTCAGCATCTTGGTCAGCTCTTCGCGCACGCGCTCGCAGGAGACCTGGTGAATCTGCGAGGCTAAGGTTTGGATCGCTTCCATCGTAGCGGAATCGATCCGGTAGTCGAAGCGCGCGGCGAAACGCACGGCTCGGAGCATGCGCAACTTGTCTTCGGCGAAGCGGCGGTTGGGATCGCCGATGGCGCGCACGATTCCGGCTGTGAGGTCGTCACGCCCGCCGACGAAGTCGAGGATCTCGTTGGTGGCGGGATCGAGCATCATGCCATTGATGGTGAAGTCGCGCCGCAGGACGTCCTCGCGCGGATCGCTGGTGAAGCGCACTTCATCGGGATGACGTCCGTCGGAGTAGCCTACGTCAGAGCGGAAAGTGGCGACCTCGACGGTGGAGCGACGAGCGTCGTCGTCCGTCACGGGTTTGGGCTCTGGTACCAGCACGACTCCGAATTGCTCACCGACCGCGAAGGTCTGCGGGAAGATTTGCATCACCTGGCGCGGAGTGGCGTCGGTGGCTACGTCGTAGTCGGCAGGCTCGCGGTTGAGCAAGAGGTCGCGGACGCATCCTCCGGCGAAGTAAGCCCGATGGCCGCGCTCGCGCAGAATGCGGACGATTTCGGCAGCGTGTTGTTTGGCGTTGGACATCGGCAGCCGGTCGGCTCACGTAAACTAGAAAGCCAGAAGCTAAGAGCCAGCAGCTAGCAGCTAATTATGCCTGACGCAACCATCCTCGGCATCGAGAGCTCCTGTGATGAGACGGGGGCGGCGGTGGTGCGCTCGGGCGAGCGGATTCTGTCGAACGTGGTTGCCTCGCAGATCGCCACGCATCAGCCGTATGGCGGAGTGGTTCCGGAGTTGGCTTCGCGCGAGCACCTGAAGGCCATTGTTCCGGTGGTAAGGCAAGCATTGACTGAAGCGGGCGAGACTTATCAGTCGATCGATGCGATTGCGGTGACGCAAGGGCCGGGACTGGCGGGCGCTTTGCTGGTGGGCATCAGCTTTGCCAAAGCACTGGCGTTCGCGCTCGAGAAGCCGCTGATCGCTGTGAATCATCTGGAAGGGCACATTCACGCCGTGTTGCTGGAACAACGGCAAATGCAGCAGCGGCAGGGCGGAGATGGCGAGCTGTATTTTCCCGTGCTCGCGCTGGTGGTTTCGGGCGGGCACACGCACCTGTATCTGGCGCAGTTGCACGAGAATCTTTGGACCTACCGGAACATCGGGCACACGCGCGACGACGCTGCCGGAGAGGCATTCGACAAAGTCGCGAAGCTGCTGGGGCTGGGCTATCCCGGAGGTCCGATCATCGACCGGCTGGCGCCGCATGGCGATCCGCAGGCGGTGAAATTCCAGGCTTCGCAGATCAAGCACGCGGACCGGCGCGATCACAAGCAAGGCGATGCTGCGCGAGTAGCGGACGAAGAGGGCGGGCCGCACTTCGACTTTTCCTACAGCGGAATCAAAACCGCGGTTTTGCGCTATGTGGAGACGCAGAAGCTGAAACCTTCGATTGAGGCTCGGCGGCAGGCGCTGGCTGGCATTGAGAAGCCGAAACTCGAAGACGTTCGCGCGCTTTGCGACCGGCAAACGCTCAATCTGGTGGCGTCGTTCCAGCGCTCGATGGTCAACGATCTGGTGGCGAAGACGCTGGCGGCGGGGCGCGAGTATGACGTGCGAACTTTGTTCGTGAGCGGAGGGGTCGCCGCGAATCAGGAACTGCGGACGACGTTTGAGCTTGAAGCGGGACGGCAAGGTTTGCCCGTCTTCTTTCCCTCGCGGGCGCTTTCGACCGACAATGCGGCGATGATTGCGGCGGCGGCGTTCCCGAAATTTCTTCGCGGGGAATTTGTGGCGATGGATTTTTCAGCCGAGGCGGGGATGGCGCTCCGCTGACACCATTTCGAGGCCATTGTTAACGAATTGAAACATTTCCCAGCTACAATGGTCGCGTGAAACCGACGATTTATGTAGTGGAAGACGACCCGGATATTTCGCGCCTTGTGCGCCATCATCTGGAAGCGGCGAGTTACAACGTGCGCCTGTACTCGACCGGCAACCTGGTGGTGACCGATGCGGAGCGGCAGAGGCCGGCGTTGTTTTTGCTGGACATCATGGTGCCGGGAAAAGACGGGCTGGAACTTTGCCGGCAAATCCGGCAATCGGCGTCGCTGGCAGCGGTGCCCGTGATTTTTCTGACCGCCAAGAGCGGCGAGGCGGATCGCGTGCTGGGGTTGGAGTTGGGCGCGGACGACTACATCCCGAAACCGTTCAGTCCGCGCGAACTGGTGGCGCGGGTGAAAGCGGTGATGCGGCGGTTTGAGCGGCCGCTGCCGTCGATTCCGACCAAGATCGACGAAATTCACATCGACCCCGGGGCCATGACGCTGACGGTTCGGGGAAAACCGGTGCCGACGACGGCGACTGAATTCCGGCTGCTCGATTACTTCATGCGGCACGCGGGACGGGTGTTTACGCGCGACCAGTTGCTCGACTCGGTCTGGCGCGACACGGCGTACGTCACGCCGCGCTCGGTGGACGTTTATGTGCGGCGCATTCGGGAAAAGATTGAACCCGATCCGGAAACTCCGCGCTACCTGACAACGGTGCGAGGGGCCGGGTACCGCTTCGAGGTTGGGCGTTGAGAAGCCGCATTTTTTTCAAGTTGATGTTTGTGTTTCTGCTGGTGATTGGCGCTACCGCAATCACGTTGCAGCAGAGCGTACACAGAGTGTGGGAGCGAACGCTGCGCGAGCAGATCAAGCTCAATCTCAAACAAAAGACTTTGATGTTTGCGCATCGCGTGGAAACGGACCGGCAGTACTCGCTGGCGGTGATCACGTCGCAGGAGGGCCAGGCGGCGGGAGCGCGGGCTACGGTGATCGATCCGACGGGGAAGGTACTGGCGGATTCGGAAGCCGATCCGAGCACGATGGAAAATCACGCGCATCGCAAGGAGTTTGTGACTGCCCTGGGCGGGGAAGTCGGCATCGATGAGCGCAACAGTCAAACGGTGAACATTCCTTTTGTGTATGTGGCCGCACCGGTCTCGGGAGGAGCGGTGCGTCTAGCGTATCCGCTACCTGAAGTCGAAATCACGGATCGTCCGCTGCGTGTGGCGCTGTTCTGGGGGTCGCTCAGCGCGTTTGTTTTCGCGATGCTGGTGGCGGCGGCGGCTTCGCAATATGTGGGCCTGCGTTTGCAGCGAATCGTCGATTTTGCCGAGCGCGTGGCTGCCGGAGACTTGACGGCCAGAATCGCGTCCAGTTCGACGGATGAGATCGGGAAGGTGGCGTCGGCGCTGGATAAGACGGCGCGCCGCGTGGAAGAAAGTTTCGTTCGCGTTCAGACCAGCCAGCGGGAACTGGAAACGCTGCTCAACAGCATGCAGGACGCGGTGATTGCGGTCGGCGTCGACGGACGCGTGCAGTGGGCCAATCACGGCATGGATCGTTTGCTGCATCACGCTCCGCGGCTGAATGCCCCGTTGATCGACAGCGTCCGCGACCCGGATTTTCTGGCCGCGATTCAAAAAGCGGCGCGCGAACAGGTCGTAACCTCCGCGCGGTCGAACACGATCGCCGTGGGGCGCACGTTCGACGTGACCGCGGCGCCGATGCCCGGCGGCGGGGCGGTCGCCGTGCTGCGCGATCTCACCGATGCCGAACGCATGGAAAAGACGCGGCGCGATTTTATCGCCAATGTCTCCCACGAACTGCGCACGCCGTTGACTTCGATCCAGGGATACACCGAGACGTTACTCGACAGCCCGATTGCCGACAATCACGTACGCGAGTTTTTGGAAATCATACGGAAGAACTCGGCGCGGATGTCGCGGCTTACCGAAGATCTGCTGACGCTGGCCCGCGTGGAATCGGGCGAACACCGGTTCGACGTGCAGCGTGTCAGCGCCGAAGAACTGTTGCGGGATGCGCTGGAGAGCTTCCGCGAAGTGGCGCGGCCGTATGGAGTCGAGTTGGCGATGGAGAACTCGGCGCCGGATGGACACGTGAAGGCGGATCGGGAAGCCATCCATCAGATTTTTTCGAACCTGATTGAGAACGCGTTGAAGTACGCGGCATCGGGGAAGCGAATTGTTCTCGGAGCGCGCGCAGTCGAGCAAGGGATCGAATTCTACGTCAGAGATTTTGGGCCGGGCATTTCCTCCGAACATCTGCCACGGCTTTTCGAGCGCTTCTATCGCGTGGACAAGGCGCGATCGCGGGAGTCGGGTGGCACTGGACTGGGGCTCGCGATTGCGAAGCATATTGTTTTCGCGCACGGAGGGACGATTCGGGCGGAGAGCGAGTTGAACCACGGGTCGACGTTTTTGTTTGTGCTGCCGGCTGCCGAGGCAGAGTCGGTATAGATGGTCGGAAAGTTCAGTTCAGGAAGTTCCGGTCGTCAGTCACACTCGAGGTGCGTAATGATTTCCAAAGCGGTCTCGGTGGTTCTCGGTACTCTTCTACTGCAATGCGGCATGTTCGCACAGACCCAATCGCAGCCCAACACTCATCCAGCGGCACAGACGGAGCCCAAGCACGTCGCAAAGTATGGTTCGAATCCCGCGGCTGGCAAAAGCTTCACGCACGACGGCATCAAACTGTACTACGAAATTTACGGTACGGGCGAACCGCTTTTGCTCGTGCACGGCAACGGCGGCAGCATTGCGGATTTCAAGGCCCAGATCGATTATTTCCGCAAGCGCTACAAAGTGATCGCCATGGATAGCCGGGACCAAGGCAGGTCCGGCGACAGCCCGGACAAAATCACCTACGAGAAAATGACCGACGACCTGGCGGCGCTGCTCGACCATCTGAATACGGGGCCGGTCAATGTGCTGGGCTGGAGCGATGGCGGCATTGAGGCGCTGCTGCTCGGCATCCGGCACCCTATGCAGGTGAGGAAGATCGCCGCGATGGCCGCGAACTTGGACCCGAGCGAGCAAGCCGTCTCCCCGGAAGTTTTTGCCGCATTCAAGTCCATGTTGGACTCGATGCCGCCTGAAGCGAGGGAGACGCCGGAGGGCAAGCGCGAATTGAAGGTGTCGCAAATGTTGTTCGACGAGCCCCACATCGATGCCAGCGCCCTAGAGGCGATCACTGCGCCAACGCTTGTGCTGGCATCCGATCACGATTTGATCCGCGACGAGCATACTCTGGAAATCTATCACCACATCCGCAACAGCCAACTTTGCATTTTTCCGAACGCGACCCACATGATTCCCTACGACGATCCCGCGCTCTTTGATGCGACCGTCGAACGGTTCTTCCGGGAGCCTTTCGTGGAGAAGGATCGGCTAAAGGATTTCTTCAAGTCTTACGATGCGATGAAGGCTTCCCAGAGGTAGCTGCCGGCGGCGAGAAAGCTCTAACGCGAGATGCTAAGCTGCGGGATAAAACAAGCGGACCAGCCAAAAGGTGCCTGCGGCGACCAGAGCTGCTGCGGGGATGGTGACGACCCAGGCCCAGACGATGCGCCTCGCTACTCCCCAGCGGACGGCGGATAGGCGATTGACGGCGCCGACGCCGACGATGGCTCCGGTGATGGTGTGGGTGGTGCTAACGGGGATTCCGGCGAGCGCGGTGGAAAACAGAGTGATCGCTCCCGCCGCCTCGGCGCAGAACCCGCCTACGGGCTTGAGCTTGGTGATGCGCGAGCCCATGGTGTGAACGATGCGCCAACCGCCGAAGTAGGTGCCGAGCGCGATCGAGGCATTGGCTGCCAGAATGATGGGCCAGTGAAATTTCCCCCAGCTGCCAGCGAGTTCTTGAGCGCTCAAATAATGCGCTCCGTAAAGAGCGGAGGCGACGATGCCCATGGTCTTCTGCGCATCGTTGCCACCGTGGCCGAGGCTGTAGGCCGCGGCCGAGAAGAGTTGCAGCTTGCGAAACCAGGCGTCGATTTTGCGTGGGGCTTTATTTCGAAGAAGCCAGTAGATGGCAACCATGAATGTAAAGCCCAGGATGAGTCCTATGATTGGCGCCACGACAATGAAGATCAGGGTTTTGTACCAACCCTCGGCAATAATCACGTGCCAACCGGAGCGCATGACGGCCGCGCCGGCGTAGCCGCCAATCAAAGCATGGGAGGAGGAGGTCGGCAGGCCCCA
Source organism: Acidobacteriaceae bacterium (assembly GCA_003162935.1). Taxonomy (GTDB): domain Bacteria; phylum Acidobacteriota; class Terriglobia; order Terriglobales; family Acidobacteriaceae; genus Acidiflorens. Next base: position 55,483 of record PLUW01000031.1, on the reverse strand, counting down.
CCACCAGGTCAGCAAATCCCAGACGATGGCGCCGAACAGGCCGGTGATCACGACATATTGGGTCACACTCTCGACGTGGATCATGCCTCCGCCGATCATCTTGGCGACGGCGGTGCCGAGAAGAAACGCGGCGGCAAAATTGAAGAACGCCGCCCATAATACGGCCAGCTTCGGGGACAAGACCCGCGTCGAGACCACGGTCGCGATGCTGTTGGCGGCGTCGTGAAATCCGTTGAGGAAGTCGAAGATCAGCGCGACCAGGATTGTGACAATCAGCAGAATGAGATCGGGCTTCACCAGATTTCCTGTTTGGGGGAACGATTGAGCTTCATGTGTTCTTCAAGACGACGGTTTCCAACACGTTGGCGACATCTTCCGCCTTGTCGGTCGCGCGCTCCAGACATTCCAACAATTCCTTAATTTTTATGAGGTTGATAGGATCTTTTTCGCGGTCAAACAGGGTGGCGATGGCCTGCTGGGACACCTGGTCGGCTTCGTTTTCCAGACGGTTGATCTCGACGCAATGGCTGAGGATATCGCCATTCTTCTGCATGAGGGAAACCGCCTGCTGCAATGCCTGGCATTGCTGCAGGATGATCGCGGCCAACGCTCCGGCGGCGGGCGGCGGAGTTGTGATGCGATACATCACGATGCGAGCGCCGGAGGCGTTGATGAAATCGAGGACATCGTCGAGCTTGGAGGCCAGCTCGTGAATGTCTTCGCGGTCGAAGGGGGTAATGAAAGTTTGGTTGAGTTTGGTCAGGATGGCATGAGTGAGTTCATCGCCTTCGCGCTCGATGCGATGGATCTCGTCGATTTTTTTTTCGACATCCTGGTAGTTGGCGAAGAGCTCGACCAGCGTGCGAGCTCCGGCGATGAGGTTGTCGGACATCGCCGAGAACATGGCGAAGAAGCTGTTGTCTTTGGGTATGAGGCCAAACATTTGGGAACGATAGAGTCAATAAGTATTTGCGTTGACAGTCAGTTGCAGTGATCGAAGCAGGCAACTATCTCATGGGGCGGCGAATCGAGTCAAATGGGGAAAGGCGTCCGGAGGTGAAGCTAGCGCACGTTGCGACGGTTGGCGACGATCGCCGCACGGCGGGGCAGTCGGAGAGAGATGACCAGGAGCAACACCAGTACCGTTCCCGCTCCTACAGCGATGCACTGGAGAAACCCGAGAAAGGAAAGACCCAAACCCATGGGAACATTGTGCGGCTGCCGAGAAGGCGAAGCGAGATCACGATGGTAATGCTTACCGTCATCGGATCCATGGGAAAGGTGAGTGGCGACGCGGGCGGTAGTTGTGAGGGATGCTAGTCCTGGTCTTTGTCTTTGCGGTCGCTGTGCAGGTCGCTGTGGAGGTCGCTATCCAGCTTGGCCAGTAGTTCTGCCCGGCGCTCGGTGGTCAGCTCGAGTTTCAGCTCATCCAAAGCCAGCCCGACAATGTGGTAGTGGTGGGCCCCGGCAAAGTGAGGGTCGGAGGTGATCTGCAACCAGAGGTCGTGCATCTTCTCCAGATCTTCCTGCCGCAGCCGAGGAGCGTGCGGACCTAGTTCGTAATGTCGTGCTGTCCCGTCCTGCGGGTTGACCTCGAGCAACAGCCGCGGGCGAGGTTCGGACAGGCGTTCCCAGGCATCGCCGGTAAGCTTGCCCTGCTCGTCGGCATTCAGCTTGTTGGAGAGACCGCAAACCACACGACTGGATTCGAGCCTCTGCGCCGTCATCATAATGGCGTCAAACACATCGCTCGCCGGGACAACCAGCAGGGAAACAGGCTTGCCCTCGCGCTCCGCCAAAGCGACCACGCTGGTGAACAATTCCTGCTCGTAATGATCGAAGATTTCGCTGGCGTCAATGCTGGCGCTCCCGCTGAAACTGTGTTCTCGGTGATAGAGGCGGGCGGTCATCACCACGATTTCCTGCTTGGTGGTATCGGTTTTGTGCAGAACGTTGCGCAGGAAGGAGAGATTCCGCGGATCACGCACCGCGACCAGAATGTTTCCCGGTTTTGCCTTCAGAGCGGCGAGGCCGAGATCGCGATCCGTCTCCACCCGGAACTGGTCGAGTTGCTCGGGTTTGCCGTGCCGCGCGATCTTTTCCCTGTGTTCGGACCAGGTGAACAATCCAAAGAAGACAGCGCTGAAGATGACGCCGGCAATCGTGGCTTCATATTTGGTGAACAGGTTGACCAGCGCGGTCATCAGCAGGACGCCGGTGATCAGCATCAGACCGATGGGAAGTTCGCTCTCGCCGAGCTTGAGGTTCATCGGTACCCGCCACTCGCGGTGGCCTGGTTCCTTGTAGCGCAACACCGTGACCGCCAGACCCTTTAAAGCAAAACTCCAGATCACGCCAAAGGCGTAAAGTCCGGCCAAAACGAAAACATTGCCGCGACTGAGAATGATGGTTAGCAACTGCATGCCGACCACGAGGTTGATGAGGCGGTAGCTGGTGCCGAAGCGAGGATGCGGTTTTTGAAACGCGGCGGTGAGAACGCCGTCTTCGGCCACGCGGTTCAGCACGCCGTTGGCGCCAACGATCGAGGTGTTCTGCGCTCCTGCCAGAATCAGCACGCCGACCACGACCACGAAGCCATGGAACAGCAGCCGCGCCCAGATGGGGCCCGCCAAGTACATGGAGATTCCACCGATGAGGTTGGCAAAGTAGTCGGGCCGCACCTTGTCTGGAATCATCATGACCGCAAAGAACGAGACCAGCGACGTGAACAGCATGCTGTAGATGAAGATCACAAGCCCGGTTTTTTCCAGGTTCTTGAGCTTTGGGTGTTCGATTTCCCGGTTGACTTGCGCCAGCGTTTCTTCGCCGCTCATGGCCAGCACGGAGTGCCCGAAGCCGACGAACATGAGGATCCAGGTCAGGTGACTGAAGAATGTGCCGTTCAGCCAGCCCAGAGATTCCTTGTTGATCGGGATGACGCCTGGGGTCAGGGGGCTTGGTGGGAGCGGCGTCGGGTGACGCAGAATTGTAAACATGCACCAGGCGATCAGGATCACGACCATGACGGTGGTCACGATCATGATCTGCAATGCTTTTCCGCTCGACTCGTGGATACCCTTGATGTTCTGCCACCAGAAATAGACCACCACAAAGATGGCAAACACCGCCGCGAAGCCGTTCTCGGGAAAGGCGGCAAACGGATGTCCCGTGTACCGGCCAATGTCCTCGACCAGGCCCGCCAGGTACTGGCCGGCGGAAACCGCGCTGATGGGGCCGGTCAGCACATAGTCGAAAAGCAGCGCGGAAACGGAAATCTTGGCCAGCGTCCCGCCCATCGCCTCCTTGACCACGCGGTACACGCCGCCGCGCGTGAACATGCTGCTCGACTCGATATAAAGAGCACGGACGGCATAGCTGAACAGCATGACCGCGAAAATGAACCAGGGGGCGCTCTTGCCGATGACTTTTTCGGCATCGCCGCCGGCATAGTAGGCGGAAGAAGCGAGATCGGAAAGGACAATGGCCGCTGCGCGCCAGAAGGAAATGAACGTCAACATCACCGTGGTGGCGACAAACACCTTGACGGCGGGGCGCTTCAAACCCTCGGACGATGGAGACGACATGAGGTTTAAACTTACCGAGGCGCGGGCACAATCGTCAAGGACGGGAAGCGGCCATCGGCGCCAAGCGGCGATTGAATTTCGCAAGGGCTGATTTTTATACCGGAAGCAGGTGCCATGGGTGCGCACCGTTCTCCGGCGCCAACCAGAAATTCACGGTGTCGTAACCTCCCCGGAAACGGCAGGAACTATGCTTTGGATGGGAGTGTACGCCACGCCCTTGGTGATGCCGCTTGTGACCTGCAGAGCGATTTCTGCATCCAAAAGAAGTAGATGGCTTTGTTTATGAGCGCAGCCAGCGTAAAAACGCCACCGCCTGAACCCTCGCACTCGTTTCTGGTGCGGCGCACGGTCGAAGCCTGCGAACTGGCGCGCGAAGCCGCAGCCATTGCCGCCGAGGGCATTGCCACGGGATCGATGTCCCACCTGAACGCCATCCGGCAGTGCGAGAAAGAACTCGATGCGATCGACGTGGAAGTGGATTCGGGCGTGACCTCGACGATTACGCGCGTGCCCGAGGGCGAGACGCGGCAGTTGCTGGCGTGTATGAAGCTCATGATCGGGCTAGAGCGCATCGGCGATCTGCTGCTGAGCTTTGCCACCAGCGCGCAGGCCGCGAGTGGCCACCTGGATTCGCAGGATGCCCGCGACTTGACCCAAATGGCGACGGTTCTGGAGAAAATGCTGGCGGATGTCGGTCAATCGTTTTCCCAAAAAGACGTCAAGAAAGCCATTGAAGTACTGCGCGCCGATGCCGAGATGGACCGCTTGCGGAATCTCATTTTTCTGCGCCACATCGAGAATCCGGAGAACGTGGCGCACCACTCCAGTCTGCAAGTGATTTTCATGACACAGTCGCTCGAACGCGCCGGCGACCATGCCAAGAACCTGGCCGAAGAAGTGTGCCACTTCGTCAGCGGCCGCAGCATCCGCCACCTGCTCATGGCTTACGACAAGCCCAAAGAACAGATGTTTATCGAATGGCTGCGGCACAAGTCCTGAATCCTTTTCCAAAAAGTGGCGCTCCTCCCTTATGTAGGAGGAAATTTGGGCTCCGTCGTAACGGTTTCTCAACTGCAGAATCGGTCCCTTGCGCCCTCGCTGCTGGTGGACGTGCGATCCAGCAGTGAATTTGCTTCCGGCCATATCCCTGGCGCGGTCAACATTCCAATGGACCAGATTGAAGCGCGGATCGACGATCTTGGGGCCGATCGCCCCATTGTTCTCATCTGCCAGGCGGGCAAGCGCGCACGCATGACGGCGGGATTGCTAGAGCCCTGCCAGCGGCAGATTTCGGTTCTCGAAGGTGGCACGGGTGCGTGGATCCAGGCCGGCCTGCCCGTCGTAGCCAGCGTGAGAACGCGTTGGTCGCTCGAACGGCAAGTCCGGCTGGGTGCGGGGTTGCTGGCGCTGACCGGCTGTATTTTGGCACTGACTGTGAATCCACGCTGGGTTTTTCTCTGTGGCTTCGTTGGGTTGGGTCTGACATTTGCCGGACTCACGGATATCTGCGCGATGGGAATCGTGCTGGGAAAAATGCCCTGGAACAGCCGGAGTCATTGCGCGATTGGCGGTCCTCGCCCGGAACGATCCGAGGCTCGTCGGTGACCGTCTGTGATGCGTTTGAGTCCCAGCAATGCCAGAATGGATGTGTGGACTTCGACGCATTGGCGCGGCAGCACAAGGACGCCGTCTATCGGCAAATGATCCGCGTGTGCGGCAACCGCGAAGATGCCGAAGACGTGCTGATCGAAGCGCTGCTCAAGGCCTACCGTCATCTCGATCAATTGCGCGAATCGGCGGCGTTTCGCGCCTGGCTGGCGCAGATCGCGAAACGCGTTTGTTGGCAATTGAAGGAGCGCGAATCGTTGCTCCCTCTGTTGCAACTGTCGGTCTTGGAGGACGAGGGCCGTGAAGTTGCCGGAACGGAGCCGCTTCCGGACGTGCAAGTGGCCAGGCAGCAGATGAAGGGACTCTTGAACGAATCCATCGCAGCGTTGCCCGAACCGTACCGTTCGGTGTACGAGTTGTGCGATGTGGAAGATCTGCGAGGCGATGAGGTTGCGCGAAGACTGGGAATTTCGCGGGCCGCCATGAAATCGCGGCTGCACCGGGCGCGAGAGTTGGTGCGGACTCATCTCGACGCCGCGCTCGCGGGGCAAGTTTTGAAATAGCGGATCGCTAAAGTGGCTTTATTCGATGCGTTTGAAGATATTTGGAGGCCTCATGGAAGTCACCGTGGAACATCTTGGAGCGTTACAGTTCGAAATCAAGGCGCGGCAGCACGCCATTGTGAGCGACCAACCGCCGGAGAATGGCGGCCACGACGAAGGCATGACGCCGCCGGAACTCCTGCTGGCCTCGCTGGGATCGTGCGCCGGTTTTTACGCGGCGCAATACTTGCGGAAGCACAAGCTGGCCAGCGAAGGCACGCGCGTCCGGGTCACCGCCGACAAACGGAAGGATCCCGCGCGCCTCGACAACTTTCATATTGAAATCGAAGCGCCCGCGGCGCTCACCGAGCAACACCGGGCTGGAGTCGAGAACTCAGTCCATCATTGCCTGATTCACAACACGTTGTTGCAGCCGCCGAGCATTGTGGTCGAAATCGCGGGTTCCACCCCGGCAGCGAATGAATCGGCGATACCATCCATCCCTGGCTCTTGACGCCCCCTAGCTCTTGACAGGCATGGTCGGCAAGGCGAGACTCGGATCAGTTCTTTCGCCATGCCCGGTTCCGCCCAACCCGAAGATCGATTGCCATCAGCGGACAAGGAGAACGCGATCGCTGTGCCCGGTCGAACATCTGCCATCGACGCGCTGGGTCAGGCGGGCGGTTCGTCCAGCGGGAGCCGCGCGATTGAAGAAACGGAACTGGACTCCGCGCTGCAGTTGCTGGTGGAACGCGCGCAGTACATTACCGGCGCCACCGGAGCGGCGCTTGCGCTGCCCGAACGCGATGAGATGGTGTGCCGGGCCAGTGCCGGGGCCTCAGCGCCGGGGCTTGGTGCGCGATTGCAGGTGCGTTCCGGATTGACCGCCGAAAGCATCGCCCGCAGGCAGTTGCTGCGCTGCGACAACGCGGAATCGGATCCGCGCGTGAATCTGGAAGCTTGCCGGGCGCTGGGCATTGCGTCCATCGTCGTGCTGCCTTTGCTGCGCCGGGACGGAGAAGTTCGCGGCCTGTTCGAACTTTTCTCCGATCATCCGTACGCCTTCGAAGAGCGCGATCTGATCGCTCTGGAGCGCATGGCCGACCTTACCTTAACGGCCCTCGACCTGTCGGAACAGCGCCTGCACCCCGTGGCGAGGCGAGAATCGGGAAAGCCCTCCGACGTTTTGCCTGACCTTGCTAAAGTAAGCAGCGCACCAAACGAGCAGACGATTCCCGCGATTTGCCGTCCACCGGAGTTCGCCGAGGGACCTCCCGCGGCATCGTCCATACCTTCGCTGGCAACTGCTGCGGCGTCGGCGCCTGCCGCTGTTCCTGACGCGATGCACCGCGTGCAGAAATGCAATTCCTGCGGATTCCCGGTTTCCGAGGGCAGAACTCTCTGCCTCGATTGCGAAAAGAAAAACGGAGAGCAGAGCCTTCCGAAAAGACGGGACGAGACCGCGCCGCGCGACCAGGAACGAAGCGCGGACGCCGAGTCCGCCGCGCAAACGCCGGGGGAATTTGCACCGGATTTCCTGACAGAAGCAGGGGGCTTAGAAGAATCCTGGTTCGCGAAGCACGGTCGTTTGCTCGTACTCGCGATTCTGGTTGTGGTTGTCCTGGTTGCGGTCGTGATACTGCGATCGCCGGTTCGATAACCATGTATGCACTGGCGCGTGCCGTTTTCCTTGACAAATTGCCGTTGGAACCCATACTCTGCGCTTAATCGTTGTTGCAAACAAACAGGTGCCCAAGCATGAAGAATGTTTATGAAGTCTTACGCCAGAAGGAACTTGAACTGACCAGGCTGGAAAAGGAAGTTGAGGCCTTGCGCGTCGCCGCCCCGTTGCTTTCGGAAGAAAAAGAGCAATTGGCGGAAGCGCCCAAGCCGACCTTGACCGCGGCTCCGCCGCAGCAGGCGGTTCGGATTCCACCGGTGGTCGCCGCCGCCCAAGGCGCAGCCGCTCCGGCACGCGCTGTTGGCTGGGAAGATGCAACCAAGCGCTGGCCATAGGCCAATCAGGGCTGCAGGGCGGAGAACGCCCGGTCTTCCGTCATCGCAATTGCTATTTGTTTTTGTGGGAACCCAGGATCGGAGGCCGATCCTGGGTTCTTTCTTTGCGCCCGACGTTTTTAATCGCGCGATGTGAACGCCAGCGCCAACAAAGTCTTCTGCTCAACTTCGTGGGCCTTGGCCGAGCCGGTCGCCGGACTCGCGCTCCCGGAACGTTTTACCGAAACCACCGGCCGGTCATCCGCGATGTGCCTTAAGCGCGGCAGCATGTAGGAAAGCGCGCCCATGTTGGCCGGTTCTTCCTGCACCCAGACAATGTCTCGCGCCGTGCGATGACGCTCGAGTTCCGCGGTCAGTTCCGCCTCGGGGAACGGATACATCTGTTCGAGGAAGACAATCGCGGTGCTCAAGTCTTTGCGTTTCTGACGTTCGGTGCGAAGTTCGTGCCCGATTTTTCCGGTGCAGAGCAGGAGGCGCTTGGCATCCTGCGCTTCCGTGTCCGGAATTACGGGCAGGAATTTCTGATGCGTCAGGTCTTCCAGCGGAGACAGCGCGTCCGGATGGCGCAGCATGCTCTTTGGGGTGAAGACGATGAGCGGCTTCCGCCATTTGCGCAGCGCCTGCCGCCGCAGCAGGTGGAAATACTGCGCGGCATTCGAGGGCTGACAAATCTGGATGTTGTCGCGCGCCGCCAGCTGCAAGAAACGCTCGATGCGTGCGCTCGAATGCTCCGGCCCCTGGCCTTCATAGCCGTGAGGCAACAGCAGCACCAAGCCAGACAGAAGATTCCACTTGTCTTCGCCGGCGCACACAAATTGATCAATCACCGCCTGCGCCACGTTCGCAAAATCGCCGAACTGCGCTTCCCACAGAACCAGAGCTTCGGGATAATCGCGGCTGTAGCCGTATTCGAATCCCATGACGCCCGCTTCGGAAAGCGTCGAGTTGATGATGTCGCACGCTGCCTGGTCGGGCGCAATGTGGCGCAGGGGAACGAATTCGGTTTCGTCCTCAATATCGAGCAGCACCGAGTGCCGCTGATTGAAGGTCGCGCGCCGCGAGTCCTGTCCGCTGAGTCGCACAGGGATTCCATGTTTCACCAGGCTGGCAAAAGCCAGCGCCTCGGCCATGCCGTAGTCGAGCGGCTTTTTGCCCGTCCCCATCTCCTGGCGCTGCTCGAGCAACTTCTTCACCTTGGGATGGATGTGGAAACCCTCTGGATATGTGGTCAAATGCGCGGTGAGTTCCGCCAACTCCTCGCGCGCGATGCCGGTGGGTTGTTCGTAGGACGACTTGTAGCGGCCGCCAAAATAGTCGTCCCAGTAGTTGGGAAGATCGCGCATCAGCGGTTTCTTGGTGACTTGCGTTGCGCTTTTTTGGGCGGCCTCGTATTCGCTCTTGACTGCCCCCGCTTGCGCGGCGATGGCTGCATCATCCATGCCGATCCGCTTGGCATAAATCTGATACAGCGGCGGATGCGCTTTGATCGCCTTATACATCAGCGGCTGGGTCACGGTAGGGTCGTCGACTTCACTGTGGCCGTGGCGGCGGTATCCGATCAGGTCTACGACGACATCCGTGCCGAACTGGTAGCGATACTCAGTGGCGATGCGAGCGATGCGCATCACCGCGTCTACATCTTCGCCATTCACGTGAAAAATCGGAATCGCTTGCCGCCGCGCCAATTGCGCCGAGAAGCGCGAGGAATGTTCTTCGCGCGCATTGGTCGTGAATCCGATCAGGTTGTTGACGATGATGTGGATCGTTCCGCCGACCGTGTAGCCAGCCAAGTCGGCGTAGTTCATCGTCTCTGCCGTGATGCCCTGCCCGGCGAACGCGGCGTCGCCGTGCACCAGCACGGGCAGATACTTCGCTTTGCCGCCTTCGCCGGCGCGATCCTGCTTGGCGCGAGTGCGTCCTATTGTCACCGGATCGACGGCCTCGAGGTGGCTGGGATTCGACGCCAGGTGGATATGAATCTTCTTGCCGCTTCGGGTGATGTACTCGCCGGTCGCTCCCATGTGGTATTTCACGTCGCCCGAACCTAATACGCTGCGCGGGTCCACATCTTCAAATTCGGCGAACACCTGCTCGGGTGGACGCTTCGCCAGGTGAATTACGACGTTGAGCCGTCCACGGTGACTCATGCCCATGACCAGCTCCACCGCACCGTGCTCGCCGGCGACGTCAAGAACCTGATCGACTGCGGGCAGCAAAGAAGTATTGCCTTCGAGGGAAAACCGTTTGTTGCCCAGATAGCGCTGCTGCAAGGTCTGCTCAAAGAGGTCGGCGCGCAGCAAAAGGTCGAGCGCGCGGGCTTGATTGTTGTCGATGTCTACCGCGGACGGTTCGGCCGCAATCTCAATTCGCTCCTGAATCCAGCGGCGGCGCTCGGGATCGGCGATGTACAGGAACTCGACGCCTACGCTGCCGCAATAGATGCGCCGCGCTTCGCGCGCCCATTCGTTGTCGTTCGTGCCGTCAAACCGCAGGTCGGGATGCGGTTGCGGAGGCAACAGGCCGAGCGGGTTCAGTTCGGCCTCCAGATATCCAAACTGCCGGAACAGTCCGAACACGCGTTCCCGTTCGCGGTCTTGATTGGTTGCGGGGTTTGCGCCGCTTCCGGTGGTCCGAGTCGAAGTAGCCATAGGATGTCTTCTATAGGATAACGGATGACTTGCCTTGCGTGGCCGATTCAGCGGGAGGAATGGGTTACGGTTGTCTCTGCCAGATCAATGCGCGAGAGGCGATGTGCTGTCGGTCACAGCTAGATGCACTGGGCGCGAATATCCTGAAATCAGGGGGATACTCCACATGACACTTCGTCCCGATGCGGCCAAGCCTGGAACTCCGGTGATTCTCGGCGTTCCCTTCGATGCCAACTCTTCGTGGTTGCGAGGAGCGGCGGGAGCGCCGCCGATCATCCGCGTAGCCTTGGATTCCATTTCATCGAATCTGTGGACGGAAACCGGCGTTGACCTGGGCGCCGAAGGCGCATACTGCGATGCCGGCGATTTGAAGTTCACTTTTGAGGAGCCGTTTGCAGCCATCGAAACGAAGGTCGGAGAACTGCTCGACCGAGGTCTGCGTCCGGTTTGTCTGGGGGGGGACCACTCGATTACCTTGCCGATTGTTCGCGCCTTCGGCAAGCACGTTCGCGGACTGACCATCCTCCACTTCGACGCGCATCCCGATCTTTACGACGAACTGGAAGGGAATCGGCTGTCGCATGCTTGCCCGTTTGCCCGCATCATGGAGGAAGGCGCGGCCAAACGTCTGATCCAGATCGGCATTCGGACCATGACTGGGCATCAACGCGAGCAGGCCCAGAAGTTCGGCGTCGAGGTCATCGAGATGCGCCAACTGCCTGTGCTCGACCGCATGAAGGTTGATGGCCCAATTTATATATCGTTCGACCTGGATGCGCTCGATCCGGCGTTTGCGCCGGGCATTTCCCATCGCGAGCCGGGAGGAATGTCGACCAGGGAAGCGATCGCGCATATTCACGCGATCACCGGGAAAATCGCGGGCGCAGACATCGTGGAGTTCAATCCCGCGCAAGATACCACGCAGATCACTGCGACAGTTGCGGCGAAGCTGATGAAGGAGATTTTAGGTAAGATGATCGGCTAGGAGCGAAGACCCCTCTGGTGCGGTCTTTTAAAGTCAAAGACTTAGCGTGCTCGTTTTGCCAGGTCTTTGAAGAATAAGGACTTAGAGGTAAAGTATTTATAAATCAATAGCTTAGCTTTGTTGTCGAACTTAGCTTGTGGTCTGGAGAGTTATGGCGGATCTGTCGAAAAGTCAGCAGGATACTCAGAAGGAGAAAGAAATGGCGGGACGGGCCGCCGCGGAACTGGTTCGCGATGGCGATGTCGTCGGGCTGGGTACGGGCTCGACCGCGTACTTCGCCGTGCTGGCGCTCGGCGAACGCGTGAAGGCGGGGCTCAAGATCGTGGGCATCCCTACGTCGAACGCCACCGCAGAGCTGGCGAAGAAAGTCGGCGTTCCCCTAACTTCGATCGACCAACATCCGGCGATTGACATTGATATCGACGGCGCCGACGAGATTGATCCTCACCTCAACCTGATCAAAGGCGGAGGCGGGGCGCTGCTGCGCGAGAAGGTCGTGGCGTCGGCGTCGAAGAAGATGGTCGTTATCAGCGACTCCAGCAAGCTGGTGCCGGTGCTCGGCAAATTTCCGCTGCCGGTGGAAGTGATTTCATTTGCGCGGGCGGTGGTCGAGAAGAAGATCGCTGGTCTTGGAGCGTCCGTCAAATGGCGCACGCGAGCTGATGGCAGTGTTTACCTTACGGACAATGGCAATCCGATTCTCGATTGCAGCTTTGGAAAGATTGCGGACCCGGTGGCGCTGGCGCTTGCATTGAGCAATGTCCCGGGCATTGTGGAACATGGGCTGTTCATCGGGCTGGCCAGCGTTGCATTAGTCGGAAGGGGAGATTCGGTCGAGGAAGTCCGGTAGACGGACGCCATCCGCGCGATTTTCGGCCTTCTACTCGGGCACGGTTTGTAATTCTCCGAGAGCGCGAGGCGTATCGGACACCCAGGCTAGTCGGAGGTTCACCCCCTCGCACGTCTTCCCAGAAGAACATAGGTTTGGCTCCTGCAAGGGTAGGCCCATGGCACGCGAGAAGGCGGCAAAGTCCTTAAACCAAGTGTGGCTAGGGCTGAAGGAATGCACCAGCATTAACGCATGATGGCACCGATACCTCTTTGCTTCGTAGATAGCAGAAGCCGTGCGGTGAAGTAGTTGATAGCGGGTGCTTCCTACGTGCGCCGCATCCAGTCCGAGGGTCTCACAAAGGCGCTCCAACCGACTCTGTTTTCCCGGAGTATTGTTCCAGTCAGCAACAAGCTCGGCGAATGATTCTTCGACCTTCCCCTCTACGGCGATGACGCCAAGTTCGTCACCCAAGGCCGCTATCACCATCAGATCGGTCTGGCTATTTCGGCCAGAAGATCCGAGTTCCACTTCGCGCTCGAAAAATCCATCAATCAGTTCTGCCTGAGCATATTCGGGAGCGGTTTTGAGAACCGCACGTACTGCTATTGGGAAGTCATTTTTGGCACCGGACCACGCATAAGCGAGTTCCTGAGCAGAGTACCCGGCTCTCCAGTGTTCCTCCGGCTTAGCAAGGTGCGGCTTAACATCGTCAGGTTCTACAAGCGGGACGTGCAGTCGACGGATCATGCTGCTATGTTTAGCAGCATCTGTCGTCCCTGTCTATGCGCCGGAGACGGTGGCAGTTCAGCCCGCAATCTCGCGCAACGCCGCCAGCAACTGCTCTACTTCCTCCATCGTGTTGTAGTGCACCAGACCGATGCGGAGGAAGCCTCCCAGGCGCTCGACGTCCAGTTGCTCGGTCAGGTTCAGGGCGTAGTAGTTGCCATCCCAGGTGAAGAAGCCGCGCTCGCCCAGCTTTGTCGCCAGTTCGAGCGGGGTGTGGCCTTCGATGCGGACTACGAAAGTTGCGCAGCGATTGTCGAAGCGCTGCGGGTCGCTGATGCCGTAGAGCTTCAATCCGGGGATGGCAAGCAGGCCGGCGATCATCTTCCCGGTCATTTTGCGCTCGTGCTGGTGGATCGCCTGATGCGCGGCGAGGATCGCGGCGCGGCGGGTGGTGACTGCGCGGTTGGCGCGGCGGCCGACGTCTTCCCAGTAATCGACGCAGGCTTTGATTCCGGCGATGCATTCATGGTTCAGCGTGCCCCATTCCCAGCAGTAGGGAATGCTGTCAGAGTTGGGACGGACTTTGTAAGGACGCAGCTTCTTCATGTGCTCGCGTTTGCCGTAGAGCACTCCCATGTGCGGACCGAAGAATTTGTAGGTCGAGCAGGCCAGAAAATCGCAGTCGAGGGCGCGCACGTCGATCGGGCCGTGGGGGGCGTAGTGGACGGCGTCGATATAACTCAGCGCTCCCGCTTGTTTTGCCAAGCGTACGACTTCGGCGACGTTGTTGATCGTGCCTACGGCATTCGACGCATAACCGACGGCGACCAGACGCGTGCGTTTTCCAATCTTTGCTGCCATGTCCGCCATGTCGAGCGTGCAATCGGCTTCGTTGAACTTCACCGCGCGGATGACCACACCTTTTTCTTCGAGCGCCTTCCATGGGGAGAAATTCGCGTCGTGGTCGAGCAAGGTGAGCACGATTTCGTCGCCGGGGCCGAGGTCGCGCCCGATGGCGCGGCTCATGGCGTAGGT
>PLUW01000031.1:21344-41447 GCA_003162935.1 Acidobacteriaceae bacterium | reverse complement strand
CCGGGTCCATCCATGAAGACAGCCGGATGTCCGTGAACAGATTGCGCTAGGGCAGGGAACTGCGAGCGAACCCAGTTGAGGTCAAGCGCCGTGGAAGAAACGGATAAGGAAGTCTGATCGGCGATGGGCATGACACACATTCTAATCGGACTACGGTCGATGGGTGCGGCAGCAGGCGCGGTGCTGTGGTGCGAGCTATGCGGTGCGAACTGTGATGCGAGCTAGGCAGCGCGATCGGGGGGATTGGGCTGGGGGCGCTTTCCTGGATTGGGGTCGTCCAGGAGGATGCGCGTGACGCGTGTCGTTTCGTGGACCAAATCGCCGGTGGCGCGCGCTTCGTCGCCCGCCATCACGGAACCGGCAGCGAGGGCAAAGCGCAAGGCGTCCGCCTGGTCGTCAAAGTACAGAATCACCTGTCCCGACATAATTGCTTCTCCTGAGTTCGACGGTGCAGGGCCCGCCATGAAGCGGGCGCAAGAGACGAGTGCCGGTGACAACTCCAAATTACTGTTCCCATGATTGTCGAAGATTGGCGGTGGCGCGAATAGTGCTTCTGCTGGTTCTCGCCCTGCGCTGTCTTGGGGGGACCTCCAATGCAGTGACTCGCTGGCAAAATCGATCGGAATGGCCATTTTCGTGCATCGCGTTTCCCCGGATCACCATCTAACGATAGAATTATGTAATAGCAACACGTCCAACCGGCAAGATGGGGCCAATATGTTGAGCGCGGCGGCAAATCGGGGCGGATTCGTCAGAGCTGTGGCTGTGCTCTGCGTGGCCCTGATGTGCGCCATGGGGACGATACAGGCCACCCACACCCATGCCGAGAACTCGACCACTTCCCACCACAGTTGTTCGATTTGCGCGACCGCTCATGCGGGTTTTAATACCCAGACGGTGGCGTCCGCGCCAGTTTTGCGTACGGCAGCCCTGACAACCTTTGTTGCCGAAGCTGTAGTCATTTTCCGTCCTGCCACCAGGCAGTTTATTCGTCCTCCGCCAGCGCTCTGATCCTGCGTCCCGTGGAACCGGTAATTCCGAACGGACCCTGAGTCTTTGATCTGCAATGTGATCCGCAATGCGATCGGTACTCGCTCAGTAGCACCCATTGGAGAAATCATGCGTTTGTCATATACGATCTGGCTGGCTGCGGCTGTTCTGGCGATTGCCTGTGTGCCGTGCGGTGCGACTGCCAACGAACAGTTGGGCGGAAGTTCGGGGTCGATTAGCGGTTCCGTGCTGGACCCTTCGGGCGCGGTGGTGGCGAATGCCAGCGTCGAGATTCATAACCCGGTCAGCGGCTATGACCGGACGACGACCACAGACAGCAAGGGAAATTTCAGTTTCCCGAGCGTGCCCTTTAATCCCTACCACATGACGGTGAAGGCGGCGGGATTCGATGCCTACGTGCAGGATGTGGAGGTTCGCTCGGTGGTGCCCGCTAGTGTTCAGGTTAATCTGCAGGTCTCCGGATCTTCCACTACGGTGATGGTCGAGGACAAGGGGGACTTGGTGGAGAACGACCCGACTTTTCATTCCGACGTCGACAAGGAGTTGATCGACAAGCTGCCCATGGGAAGCGGGTCGTCGTCGATGAGCGGGATCGTTGGGGAAGCGACGCCGGGCATTGCTTCCGATTCCAACGGCCAGATCCACGGGCTGGGCGATCACGCGGAGAATTCGTTTAATATCGACGACCAGCCCGATACCGACCAGCACAGCAAGACGTTTTCGAACCAGATTTCGGTCGATTCCATTCAATCGATGGAAGTGATCTCCGGCGCGCCGCCGGCGGAATATGGCGGCAAGACCAGCGTCGTGATTGTTGCGACCACCCGCTCGGGCCAGGGCGCAACCACGCCCCACGGCAGCTTGACCACTTCCTACGGATCGTTCGGGTCGTCGACCGTGTCGGCGGATGTGGCTTATGGGGGCAAGAACTGGGGAAATTTCATCACCGTGGGCGGCTTGAACAGCGGACGGTTTCTCGATGCTCCGGAGTTTGCGGTGATGCACGACAAGGGCAACGCGGAAAACCTGTTTGACCGCGTCGACTTTCAACTCTCGTCGGCCGACTCGATTCACTTGAATTTCAGCTACAGCCGGAGCTGGTTCCAGACGCCAAATTCGTTCGACGCGCAAAGCGCGACGCCTTGGAGCGGGCTCGGCGGGATTGAACCACAGATGGCGATCTATGGCGGCGTGGCTCCCAACGGCGATACGGTTGGGCCGACCGACCAGCGCTCCAAGATTGGGACCTTTAACGTCGCGCCATCGTGGACGCGTCTGGTCAGCAACAATTCTGTGTTTACTTTGGGCGGTTTTGTGCGCCGCGACGACTACAACTATTACCCGAGCAACGATCCTTTCGCGGACCTTGGGCCGCCCAGTCTGCAGCGGCAGTCCGTGGGGCAGAACCGAACGCTGGAGAACGCGGGGATTCGATCCGACATTTCCTATGTCAGGGGGATCAATAATTTCAAGGCCGGGGCCACATACGAGCAGACGTTTCTTAATGAGAACGACGGGATCGGGATTGTCGATCCGACCTACAATGCGCCCTGCATCGAGTTTTCCGGTGGCCAGTGGGTTGCGGCTCCCGGACTTACCCCTTCCACATGCCCGAGCAACACGGGCACCTACCAGGCGAACCAGCCCGGCACCGTGACGGTTCCCTCCAACGCGCCGGGTTCTTCTCTTTACCCGTTTTTCAATCCGATTCTCGCTCCCTACGACCTGACCCGCGGCGGAGTCGCGTACACATTTAACGGCCACACGGACGTGAAAGAGCTTGCTCTCTACCTTCGGGATGTGATCACAGCCGGGCACTGGTCGTTGAACTTGGGCATGCGCGGCGATTTCTACAACGGGCTTACGATTGCGCGGCAGGCCGAGCCGCGGGTTGGGATCTCGTACAACGTTAAGAAGACGAGCACGATTCTTCGCGTTTCGTATGCCCGCACGCTGGAGTCTCCGTTTAATGAGAACCTGATCCTTTCCAGCGTAGGTTGCGCCAACGATGTTCTGTCTCCGCTGCTTTCGTGCAGCCCGGCCCTCTTAGGGAAGGCCAATCCGCTGAGTCCTGGCTTTCGCAATGAGATTCACGCTGGTCTTGAGCAGGCTTTCGGCCGGTATCTGGTCTTTTCCGGCGAGTGGATCACGAAGTACACGCACAATGGCTACGATTTCAGCGTGCTGGGCAATACACCGATCACGTTCCCGATTGAATGGCACAACGCTAAGATTCCCGGATATGCCGGCCGCATAGCCGTGCCGAATCTGCATGGCTTTTCGGCGCAGATGGTCTTTTCCAGTGTGGCTGCACGCTTCTTCCAGCCCCAGATTGGCGGCGCCGGTGCGACCGTATCGAATGGCAGCGGGCTCCCGTTCCGCATCGATCACGACGAGAAGTTCAACGAGACAACTCACTTGCAATACCAGCCCTGGAAGCGCGGCCCCTGGTTCGGATTTAACTGGCGGTACGACAGCGGGCTGGTGGCAGGCTCAACGCCTTGTCTGGGGACAACGGCCACGTGCACGTTTTCGACCTCGACGGCGGATGGAGGATCGGACCCCAATATTCCGAGCGGCTCGGTCGCGATGGTTACTCCAGCCAACCTGCCTCTGACCGCCGATCAGGAGTTTCAGGCGGGGTTCACTTGTGCTGGGGTGGGCGCAACCCCGACGCATGCGCTTCCCACGGTTTGCCCCGCGTCAGAGTTCAGTTCGACGCTGATCAAGGTGCCGGCACCAGGGACGGAAAACGACGATCACAATCCGCAGCGCATCGCGCCGCGCAATCTGTTCGACGCTTCGGTGGGCGACGACAACTTGTTCAAGGGAGATCATTACAAATGGAGCCTCATGCTGACCGCGATCAACCTGACCAACAAGCTGGCGCTGTATAACTTCCTTTCGACCTTTAGCGGAACCCACTATGTGACGCCGCGCGCGTTGACGGCGCAAATTGGGTTTCACTTCTAAGAAATGTCCAATCCCAGGTGCGGTGGATGGCCGGGAGTGCGTCCGTGTGCCCGTGGCTCGCGAAAGCACGCGTTATACCGGTTTCAACGCTGCAGAGCTGTAAGTTGAGCAACAGTAGGGCCAAGCCGTGCCAAAACGTCACTCCTTGGTGTTACGGAAGTTTGTGGCTTATCCAACCGATCCTTTTCCTGCCCGTCCGCGGCCTGTTATCAATGACTAGTACTACTCATTGCGTGCGCCCCGGGGAATGCCCTGGGCAGGAGATCGCAGGAAATGAAAACCCGCCCTCAGTTCTGGAGGGACCTCAGTGTCGCGCCACGCGTGTTTATCGCGGTGGTGGTGCTCTGCGGGACTACCGTGCTGTGCTATTCGGTTTGGCACGGGGGGAGTGAGAATCCGTTCAAATTCTTCTGTTATCTGGCAGCGGCGCTGGTTGCCTCGCGGCTCAAGGTGAACCTGCCCGGCGTTACCGGGACCATGTCGGTCAACTTTCTGTTTCTGCTGCTGGGTGTGCTGGAACTGAGCTTGCCGGAAGCCATGGCGATGGGCTGCGCGGCCGTGGTCGTCCAGTGTCTCGACCTCGAACTTCCGAATCCAATTCAAGTTGCGTTCAACGTCTGCTCGACCGCGCTGGCGGTGGCGGTGACGTTTGCCACCTATCACTACTGTTTGTCGCATCGCGGCGTGAATAACCCCAACTCATCGTTGTTTCTGGCGACGTGCGTTTACTTTGTCACCAATACACTTCCGGTGGCGGCGGTGATCTCGTTGACCGAGCGCAGGTCGCTGCGCAAGATATGGTCTGAGTGCTATTTCTGGAGCTTCCCCTATTACCTGGTGGGCGCGGGCCTGGTGGGAATGATGAGCTGGCTGCACGGCTTCACCGACTGGCAAACGTCGTTGCTGACGCTTCCGGTGGTGTACCTCATCTACCGTTCCTACCGCCTCTACCTGGGCAAACTGTCGGACGAAAAACGGCACGTGGAAGAGATGGCCGACCTGCACATGCGAACCATTGAGGCGCTGGCGCTGGCCATCGAGGCCAAGGATCAGACCACGCACGATCATTTGCAGCGAGTCCGCGTCTACGCCGTCGAAGTGGGCAAGGAGCTCAAGATCGAGACCAGCGAGATGGATGCTCTGCAAGCCGCAGCCCTGCTGCATGACATTGGCAAGCTGGCGATTCCCGAGCAAATTATTTCGAAACCAGGCCGCCTGACGCCCGAAGAGTTCGAGAAGATGAAGATCCACCCGACCGTGGGCGCGGAAATTCTGGAACGGGTGCAATTCCCGTACCCGGTTGTGCCCATCGTCCGAGCCCATCACGAAAAATTCGACGGAACCGGCTATCCCATGGGCTTGAAGGGGACCGAGATTCCGATTGGCGCCCGCATTTTGTCGGCGGTCGACTTCCTGGACGCGATGGCTTCGGACCGGCAATACCGGCGGGCTCTCCCGATGGCCGAAGCGGTGGCGCGGCTGGTGGAAGAATCGGGGAAGTCTTTCGATCCGGACGTGGTACGGGTGCTGGAACGGAAATACGAAGAGCTCGAACAGTTGGTTCACCAACGCACCGACAGCCTGGGGAAACAGAGGTTGTCCACGGAAGTCGAGGCCCAGGGAGCGGACGGGAATGGGGAACCTGCCATTAAGCCCGACGCCGGTTTCGAGGCGCAAGGACGGCGGCAGCCGCAGGAGCGCAGCTTTCTCAGTTCGATCGCGGCGGCGCGGCAGGAAGCGCAGACGCTGTTCGAACTCAGCCAGGACCTGGGGGCTTCGCTCAGTCTGGGCGAAACGCTTTCCGTATTTGCGGTGAAACTGCGCCGCGCGATGCCCTACGACGCGATTGCCATCTACGTCCGCCACGGCGATGAATTGGTGCCGGAATATGTGAATGGCGACAATTTCCGGCTGTTTGCGTCGCTGCGCATTCCGATGGGGCAGGGACTCTCGGGGTGGGTGGCGCAAAACCTGAAACCGATCCTCAATGGCAATCCGTCGGTCGAACCCGGTTATCTGAACGATGCCTCAAAATACAGCACGCTGAACGCAGCACTGGCCGTTCCGCTGGAGGGTTTGCAGGGCGTGGTCGGTGTGGTCGCTTTGTACCACGCGGAAAAGGATTTCTTTACCTTCGACCACCTGCGCATCCTGCTGGCGGTGAGTTCGAAGATGGCGCTGGCCATCGAGAACGCGATGAAGTACGAGCAGGCGGAGAGTTCAGCGGTTACCGATTACCTCACTGGTCTTCCCAATGCGCGCTCGCTATTTTTGCAACTCGACCGGGAACTGGCGCGCTGCAAGCGCGACGACAAAACGCTCACCGTCATGATCGCCGACCTGGACGGTTTCAAACAGATCAACGACCGCTTTGGACACCTGGAAGGGAACCGAGTCCTGCGGCTGTTTGCCCACTCCCTGAAGGAGACCAGCCGCGAGTACGATTACGTCGCGCGCATGGGCGGCGACGAATTCGTGGTGATTGCCCCGGGACTCACAGCAGAGGCCGCGGCGCGCAAGGCGGAACAGATGAGGGATCTTGCGCAACAGGCGGGAAGGGAAATCTGCAACGAGGACATTCTCTCGCTCAGCGTGGGCAAGGCCGTATATCCGCAGGACGGTATCGATGCGGAGAAGATTCTGTCGGAAGCCGACAAACGCATGTATCTGCAAAAGCGAAGCCAGGCGTCTCCGAAGAACCGCCGTTTGTATCCCCGGACGCGGGGCCGTCTGACCGCCGAAATCTCGGGAGACGGCCAGAAAACCTTACTTGGCATTGTGACCAACCTGAGCCTGGGCGGCTGCTATATCGAGACCAAAGGCCTCTTGTTGCCGGGATCGAAGTTGCAACTTACTTTCTCGCACGAACATACGAACGTCACGATTCAAAGCGAGGTGGTGCGGCTCGACATGGGGATCGGCGGGGCGATGAAGTTTCAGGAAGCGACGCACGAGGTGCGCGCCGCCTTGCAGCGCATCCTGGAGCAATTGGCCGCTTCGGAAGCCGTGGTCGACCTCAAGCGCGGTCAAGCCGCGGCTGCGCGCATTCCGTAAAAGAAGTCCTTTACCGGATCAGGCGGGGATCTCGACCGGCTGAACTTCGATGGGCTGAATCTGGAGCGGACGAATCTGGATCAGTGGGACGGTGTTGCCCGATGTGCTGCGGGGTTTTGACAGCCCCTGCTGCAGCATATTCGCCGTGGGCACTCCGGTCCGGTAGAACGATTTTTCGCAATCGGCGGTCGATGGGCCGCGCATGCTCCCTTCCATATAAGCCAATCCAGGACAGCGCGTGCAACTGCTGACATGCGAGCACGACGAGCAAGTGGTCAAGTCCTTGGCCTGGATCGAGCGAACCTCTTTCATCTCCGGCGAATGATTCCAGATATCCAAGAATTTCTGCTGACGAATATTGCCGGTTGGCAGGGGAAACTGCACGCAGGGGAAAACATCTCCGTAGGGCGAGATGTAGCAAAAAGAATGGCCCGCGCTGCAGGAGTAGCCTTCGAGGTCCTGCTCCGACGGCGGTTTTGGGGGCGCGCAAAACTCCTCCTGGTTGCCGACCAGCGCCGGATTGTGGAAAACCTCCGTCAGTTCTTCGCCCGGGATGCGTAGCGAGAGCACCGAAGTGTCGCCATCCATCATGGGGGTGATGGTGGGATCGAGAGTGTAATGGACGTCAAGTTCGGCGGCAAGTTTTTGCACCCCGGCGTGATCGGACGAATTCGCGGTCATCAGCACATTGGCGATGGTGACGCGCAGCCCTTGTTCGCGAAGGAAGCGAATGGCGTTGATGGTGCGCTCGAACGAGTGCGGCAGCTTGGTGATGGCGTCGTGCACCTCGGCGCGATGCGAATAGACGCTGATCTGAATGGTGTCGATGCCCAGTTCGCGAAGCCGGCGCGCTTCCGCTTCGTGGATCATCACCGCGTTCGTCTTGATTTTGACGTTGAACATCAGACGGCGGGCGTGTTCGACAAGCTCGAAGAAATCGCGGCGCAGGAAGACCTCGCCGCCGCTGAAGGTGAGAAAAAAGACGCCGGCTTCGGCCAGTTGATCGAGCACGCCCTTGATTTCGGAGGTTGTCATCTCGCCGTGATCGTCATGATCGAGATAGCAATGCACGCAGCGCTCGTTGCAGCGATAGGTGACATCCAAGTGCACGGCGATGGGCACGCCCAGGTCGAACGCCTTCTGGCCCACTTCACTCATCAGGCTCATCAGGGCGTCTCCCGGGTTGAATCGGACGACAAGGGCTGACTCGAAACCAGAAGAATCCCGTGGCCGGAAAGTTCGGCGACGAATTGCTCGGCGTCGGTTTGCGCCTGTTCGATGTCGACATCGAATTGTTCGCAGATCCGGTCGCGAACGATGTCACGCAGGGGAGTGCGGCCGTCGGCCGCTTGAAAGATGGCGGTTGCGACCTCGTTCAGGGTGAAGAAGGTGGAATCGGTCGAATTCATGACCATCATTTCGCCGGCCAGCGCGCGTGCGGCGATTGCCGTACTGCGCGCGATATAGGTGCAGCGTTCAGGCATGCTCGGGCACTCCTTGGATGTTGCGGTTGAAATCCGGTGCGAAGTTCCGCACTACGTCCCACACACTGGCATCAGGATAGAACGTTAGAAGCCGAATGGGAACCGTGTCAACAAAATCGCATGCAGTGGCGAAAAGCCGTTCCACCAAGCCCGGGTCTGCGGCGAAGAACAGCATGTTGCGCATCAAGCGGCGGACGGCCTCCGCGCAAGGCAAGACATCGACGCGGTTCTCCGGCCCCTGTTCCAGAAAAAAAAGAGCCGAGACGGGAGCGGTGCAGTTTTCCCCGGCCCGCGCCAGTTCTCCCGCGAAGGGAGTGCCGAACGCCGAATACCCGCCGCCACCCGGACGCACATAGGAAATCTCGTCGGTCAAAAGGGTGATATCCGGTGGCGCCAGCCTCGTCATGGTGGTTTTGCCGGCGCCGGATACGCCCGAGAATAAATAAGCGCGGCCATTGCAGATCGCGCTGGCCGCGTGCAGCAGGAAGCCGCCGCGCTCGGCGAGAATCAGGCTGTGCAGAATGCGCAGGACCGAATCCAGGGAATAGGGGTTGGCATTCTGCCGCACGCGGCCGCGGCCGGTGCGCGGGTCCCAACGCGCGTGGAAATCTCCGCGCTCGATGATCCACTCGTCATCTCCATCATTGCGGCGGACGCGAACATCGTCATCAGAGACCGAACCTGCGGGGGTGAGATCGAACTCAAGCTCAAACTCAGGAGGCGAAGCGCTTAGAAATCCCTCGTAACGATGGCGCAGAAGATCGAGAAAGCGATCGTCGCTGGTGGACAGGGCGATGGGAATGCCGCCGATCTCGACGCAAGCGGTTTTTTGCGAGCCTGCCATCACGAGGATTTTACCTACAAGGACGGCACGCTGCGCAACTCGGGCGCCGATGTTCCTTCTTGGCGGCGGTGAAGTCGCAGAGCAAGCCGGCGGGCCACGCTGCAATGGCAAAGTAGCATCCCCACTGCGCGATACCACTTGGGCGCAAAGAAACGTCTTGCTTTGCCCTCACTGCGCACAAGCCTGCCCAGCAGCGCTTCGGGAGGGTACTGCGGATCGGGGCCGGGCATGGAATCGCCACGCAGCACGAAACCGTTGGATTGGGAAGCGACGAGGCGATGCAGGAAGAAGCGGCCGTCACGCAGTGCAAGCAGGATCTCGCCCGATTGGACGTTTTTGTGGGAACAGGCCTCAATCTCGACGGTATTGCCAGGCCAAAGAGCGGGCAACATGCTTTCCCCTTGAACGCGCAGGCGCACGCGGGAATGGGAACGGTCGCGGCCGCGCAGTACGTCCGCCACTAAGGCCGACCGTTCCGCGCTCCTACTCGCGCCCCGCGGACGCCTTGTGTCTTCCGGCATCAGGAAGTCTTTTGCGAGAACTGACATTGGCCGGAGGAGCCGGTGACCTTGCCGCATGATAGAGCAAGGGTCTCGAAGACTTGTTCGTAGCGGAAAGCCGGTTTTCGATACAGCTTTTTGCCCTTACCGGCGCTGCCCGGCGGATGCTGCTTCTCGTTCGAGGTCCGATTGTTGTCCATAGTTGGTTAAGCCAGTCTAGCGCAAAAGCTGGCCTATCCTCCAGTTCGGATAATAATAACGGCAGTGTACTACAAAGGAGTTCCGTAGTGTCGGCATCACTTGCTCGGTTGGTAGTCGCTTTGAAATGAAAGTGGAACACGACTCGCGCCACGGGGAAGTCTTGCCGCATTCCAAGTCGGCGCCTCGCTGCGACGGACTACGGTCTCGACTAAAATACAGCTGCACTTGTAAATCAGGCTTTCGGCGTGATAAGGTGCGCCGTCGCGCATACTGTGAATCTGCTATGAAATTCGTAACGACCACGAGGACTCTATGAGCACTCCCGCGGCGAATGAAACGCCCCGCAAGCATCGCCCTTATGTTCCGGAAACGATGGAAATGAAGGAGTTTACCTTCCGGGCCGTATTGATCGGGCTGTTCCTGACCGCTCTGCTCGGCTCCGCCAACGCCTACCTTGGACTCAAGGCTGGGATGACCATTGCCGCCACCTATCCCGCAGCCGTCATCTCGATGGCGCTGTTGCGATTGATGAAAGGATCGCTGCTGGAAGAGAACATCGCGCGAACCGTGGGATCGATTGGCGAGTCGGTGGCAGCGGGGGCCATTTTCACGATTCCGGCGTTTGTCATGGCCGGCATATGGCCGGGGCTCAACAAGGATCAATACTGGAAGTCAGTGGCTCTCATGTTGATCGGAGGGACGCTCGGCATTCTCTTCGTGACGTTGTTGCGGCGAGTGATGGTCGAGGATGCCGATCTGCCGTTTCCGGAATCTGTGGCCGCCTCGGAGATTCACAAGGCCGGGCAGCAGGGCGCGAAAGCAGCGAAAATTCTGTTCGCTAACATGGGCTTCGGCGCGTTCATGTATCTGATGGGAGCGGTCAACGTCTTCAATCCCAGCAATACGTTCCCGGTGAAGATCAGCGCCCTCGGAAAAAAGTTGCTGTTGCGTACGAGCACAAATCCGAACGTAGCTACTACGATTACCGGCGGTGCCACGCTGATGACGGCGCCCGACATCAGCCCTGCTTATCTGGGCGTGGGATACATCATCGGACCAAGACTCGCCGCGCTGAACTTTGCCGGAGGCGTGCTGGCGTGGGGATTGCTCGTTCCGCTCCTAACCTTCACCATTGGCCCATATATTCAGGCGTCGATGCCCGAAGGACAATCGATCGCCTGGCCGCTGCTGGCGCAAGCCATTTACTTTTCGATCGTGCGTCCGATCGCGGTTGGCGGAATGCTGGTGGGCGCGTCTTATACGTTGTTCAAGATGCGCAAACAATTGGCGCTGGGCATGGGCCGCGCCGTTTCCGATCTGAAGAAATCGGCGTCTGTGCACGCGGCTACCAATCGCACGGAGCGCGACCTTCCGGCCAAAGCCGTTTTTGCGGGCATCGCCGTGGTGTTCGTCGCCATGATCGTGCTGTATCACTTCTTTATCAGCGGCGCGGGAAATCTGTCGGCCTCCACCATTTTGACCGGGTCGTTGGTCGCAGCGGGCGTCATGATCGTGGTGGGATTCTTTTTTGCCGCGGTTTCCGGCAACCTGGTCGGGATGATCGGCTCGTCGAACAATCCTGTGTCGGGGCTGACGCTTTGCACGCTGGTGATCGCCGCGCTGCTAATGGTCGCTCTGGGCGTGTCAGGCACCGGCGGAGTTGCGGCCGTCCTCGGAGTAGCAGCCGTGGTCTGCGTCTCGTCGGCGGTCGCGGGCGAGATGCTTCAGGATTTGAAAGTCGGACACATCCTCGGCGGAACGCCTTCTAAGATGCAGATTGGAGATCTGTTCGGAATCGTCGTGGCGTCTCTCGTTCTTTTCTTTCCCATCGCGATCCTTGATCGGGCGTATCACTTCGGCAGTCCGTCGCTGCCGGCTCCGCAGGCGGGATTGATGGCCATGCTGTCGAAAGGAATTGTGGGCGGCGATATGGCCTGGCCGCTCGTGATTGTTGGTATTCTGCTGGGGCTGGCGATGATCCTGATCGAGGTGAAGAGCGTGATGCTGTTCGCCGTCGGAATGTATCTGCCGCTGGGCACGACTTTTGCCATTTTCATCGGAGGCGTGATTCGCTGGCTCACCGACATGCTGCGCGATCGCCGCGGCTTGAACGATGCCCAGAAAGCGCGCGTGGAAAATGCCGGCGTGCTGACAGCCTCGGGACTGATCGCGGGCGAGGCGCTGTGCGGACTGGCCATCGCGGGACTGGTGGGCTCCGGCTACGACGTAACGCTGTTCAAGTGGACGCCGTCGTTCTTTCTGGCACTGGGCGCGCTGGCCGTGCTGGCGATTGTCATGATCCGAGTGCCGCTGGCGAATGCGGGACGGCCCGAGGATCCGGCGCCGCCTACGGCGATTATGTGAGATAAGAAGTCCCTTAACCACGAAGGGCACGAAGGCTCACGAAGGGACCCGGTTTGGCGGGGATTGTCCTTGGCGATACTTTGTGTCCTTCGTGGTTTTCGCTTTATGTCGATTGCGGAAAATATTGCCTGGGTACGGGAACGGATCGCAGCGGCGGCACGGCGGGTAGGCCGTGCGGACAACATCACTTTGGTGGGCGTGAGCAAGACCTTTCCAGTCGAATGCATCCGCGAGGCTTATGCGGCGGGGCTCCGCGTTTTTGGCGAGAACCGGGTACAGGAGTTCGCAGGCAAAGTGGATGCTCTGCGCGATTTGCGCGACGTTGAATGGCATCTGATTGGACATCTGCAGACAAACAAGGTGGCCAAGGCTGTGGAGTTGTTTGACGCGGTGGATTCGGTTGACTCCGTGCGAATGGCGGAGAAATTGAATGCGTCGGCGGAGAGCGCGGGGAAGAAATTATCCGTCCTGATCGAGATCAATGTCGGCGGCGAAGCGGCAAAGACCGGCGTCGCAGCAACTGCGGAAGAACTTGACCAGGTTTTGCGCGGCGCGCCGCGATGGGGTCATCTTAAAATTTGCGGCTTGATGGCTGTGCCGCCTTACACCGAAGATCCGGAGTGCTCGCGGCCCTATTTCCGGCAACTTCGTCAGATTCGAGACAGCATCGCCGCGCGCGCGCTGCCGATGGTTGGCACGGATGTGCTTTCCATGGGCATGTCGCACGATTTTGAAGTTGCGATTGAAGAGGGGGCGACCTGCGTGCGCGTAGGGACGGCGATTTTTGGGCAACGAACAAGACCTTAACCCCAGTGGGCACAGAGGAACACAGAGGAAGTCCTGAGCGATTTACCCCGTGTTCCCCTGTGTACCCCGTGGTAGACGCTTTTCGATGATAGCGATTCAAAGTTCGCCCGGCGGTGCGACGTTTGCCGTCAAGGTCCACCCGCGGGCCAAGAAGAACGCCATCACGGGCGAGGTGGGCGACGCGCTGAAATTGGCCCTGACCGCGCCTCCGGTGGACGGCAAAGCCAACGAGGCATGCGTCGAATTTTTCGCGAAGCTTTTGAACGTACCGCGATCCTCCGTTACTATTGCAGCCGGACTGACTGGCCGGAATAAAGTAATTCGAGTGGCAGGGTTGTCGGCGGCGCAAGTACGCGAACGGCTGGGCATCTAGCGGCGAGACGCGGACAAAGCCTGCCCTGAGCGAAGTCGAAGGGAGTGTCCGCGCTACACTACCCATCGGGAGCGCGCAGTCAGGAGAAACGATTGACCTTTTCCGAGCGTTTGCAGGAAATCCGCACGGGATTCGAGCGGCCATTCTGGGTCGCGAACATCACCGAGATCTTCGAACGTCTTTCCTATTATGGAGCGTTTGCTTCGCTTGCCCTGTACCTGCAGGAGAAGCTGAATTTCTCGACGGAGCAGACCGGAACGCTGACCGGCCTGTTCGGCGGCATGGTTTGGTTTCTTGCAATCTTTGGAGGAGCGGCCGCCGACCGGCTAGGCTTTCGCCGCGCCCTTTCGATCGCCTACCTCATCCTGGCCGTGGCGTATTTTCTGATTGCATCGATTGGCGCGCCCTGGCTGGCTCCGGTGCGTAACGCGGTGCCGCTGGGATTGTTTGTCGGCTTCATTCTGATTCTGCCCGCGCTCGGCATCTCGATGGTCAAGCCTTGCGTGGTTGGTACGACGGCGCGCGCTTCGAAAGAGAACGTCCGCTCCATTGGCTACTCGATTTATTACACGATGGTAAACATTGGCGGAGCGCTTGGC
This sequence comes from Acidobacteriaceae bacterium, assembly GCA_003162935.1. Classification (GTDB taxonomy): domain Bacteria; phylum Acidobacteriota; class Terriglobia; order Terriglobales; family Acidobacteriaceae; genus Acidiflorens. Next base: position 27,237 of record PLUW01000031.1, on the reverse strand, counting down.
CCTCTGTTTGCAGGATGGGCTCATCGCCACCTTGGTGTCGAGAATGTTTACCGCGTGGCCGCGATCAGCGTCTTTGCCATGTTTTTTGTGGTTATCATTTTTTTCCGGGAACCGCGCAAGGCTGGAGATGCGCCTCCGCCTTCGATCGCGACGGTTGCGCGGAATTTCTGCGTGGTCGTCGGAAATTACCGTCTAGTTCTGCCGGTGTTGCTGGTCGCATTGTTGTTGCGGGTTGGGTTGTTCGTCTATCCGAAGTACGCCGTGCCTTGGTGGATCTGGTGCGCGCTATTGGTGCTCGTGCTTGTCGGGATCAGCCGGTTTATGTGGTTCCTGGTGCTGTTCACCGGCTACTGGGTGGTGTTTTGGCAGCAGTACATCAGCCTGCCCGGCTACATTCACGGCTACATCAACTCCAGCGCCGCCGTCGAAACCATCTTGGTCACTGACGGCCTAACCGTGATCTGCCTCACGCTCGTAGTGAATTATTTGACCCGCAAGATTCCAGCATTTCAGGCGGTGATTCTGGGTACGGTGGTCACTTCTCTGTCGTGGGTGATTCTGGCGCTGCGGCCCACGGTCTGGGGCGCGGTGCTTTCGCTGTTTGTACTGGCGCTGGGCGAAATCATTCAGGCGCCGCGGTATTACGAGTACATCTCACGCCTTGCGCCTCCCGGAGAGCAGGGCACTTACATGGGCTTTGCTTTTCTGCCCATCGGAATTGGATCGCTGATCGGTGGCTGGTTTGGCGGCACGCTGGTCCACCACTTCGGAGAAGTCACGCATCAACCGGCGCGCATCTGGTGGACGGTAACGGCAGTCGGGTTGGCTACGGCGGCGGTGCTGTGGATTTATGACAAAATTGTGGCGACGGGCACGTCTGCGGCCAGCTAAGGTGGATCGTTGCCAGGCGACACGTCACACGCAACGGTGACAATAGGTCACAGCTTTCGCACAGCACTCCTTATTATGATGACAACCTCGGCGCGCAGTGACAGGACGAAACGGTTGTTATCACTCTCGTTGCCCTTTGAGGATCTCGTGGCCAACAGCAAAGTCACACCCATCTACATTGCGGATCACATCCGGCGCGTGCTGAAGGATGGCGGGTCGGCGCCGCACTCGGAAGAAGTGCAACATTTTTTCAAGGAAGAAGTGCGGTCGCGCGGCTGGTACACCGCCGAACTCAGAAAGTTCGCTTTGCGGTTCCGGCGCAGCATTGTTCGCGAGCGGGGAATGAATTTTCTGGTACTGGTGGCGAACGATCTCTTTTCCGGCCGAGTTCTGGAAGAGAAAGTGATGGCGGTTTTTCTGCTTGAAAAACAGACGCCGCATTTTGACGAACAAGAATTTCAACTCTTTGCCTCGTGGCTGGATCGCGTCACCAGTTGGGCCGATCACGACGCGCTGGCGCATTATTTGCTGTCGCCGATGGTGGCGGCTCAGCCTGGCCGCTGCCGACAGGTTTTCCTGTGGGCGAAGTCTCCGAATCGCTGGTGCCGGCGCGCGGCGTGCGTGACGTTGATTCGCGGAGCGCGCGAAGGGAAGTTCTCCGCGCCAATTGTCCGGCTCTCGAATCAATTGCTGGAAGACGAAGACGATATGGTCCAGAAGGGGTTGGGCTGGCTCTTGCGCGAGGCGGCCAAGGCCGATCCGGGGAACACTGTGCCGTACTTGATGAAGATCCGAGAGAACGCGCCGCGCCTGGTGCTGCGGACGGCTTGCGAGACGCTGCCGGCAGCGGCGCGCAAACGAGTGTTGCGCTAACTGTCTCCATACCATTCCGCATCCAGCTTCAGTGGCCTTCCTCTTCCAGATATTTTTCCACTTCTAAAGCGGCCATGCAGCCGGAACCGGCGGCGGTGATTGCTTGGCGGTAGCGGCGGTCCTGCACGTCGCCGCAGGCGAATACGCCGGGGACTTTGGTGAAGACGTTTTTCTGCGTGATCAGATAGCCATCCGCATCGGCTTCGAGTTGGCCTGCGAAGATCTTGGCGTTGGGGATGTGGCCGATCCCTAGAAACATCGCGCTGGCGGGAAACTCCCAGCTCTCGCCGCTTTTCAAGTTGCGCAAACGCAGGGCGGTGACTTCTTTCTTGCTCACGTCGAGCACGTCGTCCACTACCGTGTCGGTCATGAACGCGATCTTCGGATTTGCGCGGGCGCGATCGAGCATGATTTTCGAAGCGCGAAATTGCTCGCGGCGGTGAATGAGCGTTACTTTGCTGGCGAAGCGCGTCAGGAAGGTTGCTTCTTCCATGGCGGAGTCGCCGCCGCCGATCACGGCGATCTCCTTGCCTGAAAAAAAGAAGCCATCGCAGGTGGCGCAGGAGGAAACACCGTGGCCGATCAGCGCGTGCTCGTTCGGAAGGCCCAGCCAGCGCGCGGAGGCTCCGCTGGCGATGATGAGGGTGCGGGTTTGGATGACCTCTTTGCCGACCGTCAATTCAAGCGGATGCTTGCTTAAGTCCGCTTTGACGAGGTGGCCCATGCGATATTCGGCGCCGAAACGCTCGGCCTGCTTGCGGATGTTCTCGACCAGCTCCGGGCCTTGAATGCCTTCGGGAAAGCCGGGGAAATTTTCGACGAGCGTGGTCATCGATAGCTGGCCGCCGGGCTCATGGCCTTCGATGACGAGCGGCTTGAGGTTGGCGCGGGCGCTGTAGAGAGCGGCGGTGTGACCGGCGCATCCGGAGCCCATGATTACGACGTTGCGTATGTCCATAGTGCCTTCACTAGATTCGGGGAGCGCGATTTCGTTGCAGGCCCCGAAGAGGCGAGCGATTGACGGATTAGAACCTGCCCAGGAAACCTGACCTAAACCTGGGTTTACTGTCTATCATTTACTGGCGATCATAGGTACCCCTACCCCCCTACCCCACCGGTCTATTGGAATCAATAGTTTAGCGAAATTTTCCTCGCAAAATATTGAACGGCATGGAGTTATAGGTAAAATATTGAGCGAGTAAGACTTAGTTCCGTTTTTCCGTCATTTTCCTAGATCATGCCTCGCAAAATATTGATTATAAAGGGTGTTATTTTCAAAATCTTATAAACAAAGAAGTTAGCCTAACTTCTTTGCAACTCCTACCTAGCGGCACGGCCGAACAGACTACGGGAAAAAGCGTTTTCCCAGCGCAGCCTTCCCCCAGCGGCTGGACGCCGCAGTTCATTCCGTGGGCGCTACGGCGATTGGAACTCGTGCCCTTCCCGTTCCTGCCTTGATACGGATACTTCTATCTTACTGTACGGTGTCAAGAGCCAATCGATTGAGGTTTCGGAGAACACTGAAGCACGACGCTCGAGGCGGCAGAATCTCGCTGCAGATGTCGGGAGTAACTCGGTGAGTGTAATAGAGTTTCATCAACTGACAGACTGCTTCCAGTTTGCCGAGGACTCGCTCAGAACCTCATCAGGAGAGTTACGGCGTTCGTGACGTTGATCCAATCCTACGGGCCGCTTGCCGATTGTGCTCGATTGAAACACATGGACAGTCACTGTCCCAACTGATAAGTTGTTCTGTTTTATATTTTCTAGGAGATATTTATGCTCATTCGCAAGCTGCATCTTCTGTCAGGTGCACTATTGGGAATTCTTCTCGGCTTTGCCTTCTTCGCGATTTCTGCTGCGGCACAGACAACCGCTCCCGACGAATGGACTTGGGTAAGCGGAAATGGCGCAGGCTCAAGTAACCCCATTAACCGCTTGGGTTCTTCCAGTTGGACCGATCACAACGGCAATCTTTGGCTCTATGGGGGCTATTACTACACAGCAAATCAATCTTGCACGTGCGTTACAGCCGACTTGGACGATCTTTGGATGTTCGCCCCTTCCACGAACCAATGGACGTTTGTCAGCGGCATTAGTAATTCCGGCTTAAACACTCCAGGATCCTATGGCACGTTGGGAACGCCTGCACCGTCAAACACTCCCGGAGGCCGCGACTCGGCCGTGAGCTGGACTGATAGCAGCGGCAATCTCTGGCTCTTTGGTGGCTCCTACACCTCGACCGGATATTTTCTCAATGACCTATGGGAGTTCAATCCCTCCACGCAAGATTGGGTTTGGATGGGGGGCAGTCAAACGCCTACTGGCGCGAATTTGGGCGCATCCGGTGTGTATGGAACATTAGGAACGCCGAATGCAGCCAATGTTCCCGGAGGCCGCAAAAGAGCCTTGAGTTGGACCGACAGCAACGGCAAATTCTGGCTCTACGGGGGCTATGGCATCGACTCTACAGGCACGTGGGGAGACCTTAACGATCTGTGGAAGTTCGACCCATCTTTGGGTACATATGGCGAGTGGACGTGGATGGGCGGCAGCAACACCCTGCCTGGATCCAACGATTCCCTGCCTCCGGTCTACGGCACATTGGGAAGCCCGGCTGCGGCCAACAACCCCGGAGGTCTCGAGTACGCCTCCGGATGGGCCGACAAAAATGGCAATCTCTGGCTTTTCGGCGGCGAAGCGTCCGATAACACCAACGATACACAGAACTGGTATAACGACCTGTGGAAGTTCGACCCGTCCCTCGGTACATATGGCGAGTGGGCGTGGATGAGCGGAAGCAGCAGCACCAGTTACCAACCGGGCGTTTACGGCACACTGGGAACGCCGGCTACAGGAAATGTTCCTGGGGGCCGTCTTTACGCTTCAAGCTGGATCGACAACAACGGCAATTTATGGCTCTTCGGCGGCGAGGGGGAGTCCGCCACCGGCTGGGCGGGCTGGTTCAACGACCTGTGGGTCTTCGATCCTTCCAACAGCCTTTGGGCCTGGATGGGCGGCGTCAGCGGGATTGGGAGCAATAAATGGTTGTCTCCGTCGGGCTATATCTATGGCCAGCCCGGATTCTACGGCACAGTGGATGTCCCCGAACCCTCGAATGATCCCGGAGCGCGGCAGACCACGACAACCTGGACCGACAATAGCGGCAATCTCTGGCTCTTCGGTGGCGAAGGTTTCGATGGCAATGGTAATTTTTCCTTTCTCAACGACATGTGGGTCTATCCGCCCTCTTTGACGCTGACTGTCCATACAGCGGCCGCGACGCCCATTATTTCGCCCGCGTCGGGAACATACACTTCTGTGCAAACTGTCACCATTACCGACACAACACCGGGAGCAGCGATTTACTACACCACCGATGGCGTCACCACCCCAACCACGAGTTCGGAGCTTTACACGGGCGGCATTTCGGTTTCGGCGACAGAGACGATCAATGCCATCGCCGTAGCCTCAAATTACTACAGCAGTGCCGTCGCCTCGGCGACGTACACCATCAACCTGCCTGCGGATTTCTCCGTTCCATCCACGCTGCCACCGCTCACAATTGCGACCGGAAATAGCGCATTTGACACGATCACCGTCACTCCGCTCAACGGATTTACCGGCACTGTTTCGTTCAGTTGTTCGGGACTGCCAACCGAGGCAACTTGCAGCTTCTCTCCGAATACCGTAACGGGAAGTGGCCCAACACAGATTACAGTCACCGCCACAGCTCCGAACACTGCGGCTTTGGGTCGTGATGGTTTTCCCCTGCTGCCCGGTTCAGCGCTAGCGATGATGCTCTGCTGTTTCGGGATAAGTAAGCGGCGCAACTTGCAGAGGATTCTGCTGGTTGTGGTGAGCGTGGGCGGTCTGAGTTTGATCACCAGTTGCGGCGGCAGCTCTTCTTCCAGCAAACCACCTTACACCCCTTTGCCCAACACCGAAACAGTAACCGTGACCGCTACGTCAGGATCGCTGTCTCACACTACAACCTTCACTCTTACAGTGAACGACTGAACGTCCAGCAGTAGCGTCCGCATCTAAGAAGATGCGGTTCAGGTGGTCGGAATGACGGGTAAAGTCGGCTGTTGCAACCAGACGACTACACTCAGAATCGCCCTGATCG